>CAZFAK010000025.1:0-20235 GCA_964517045.1 uncultured Spirochaetia bacterium
GCGCGGCACGGAGGCCGCGCTACCTGCCCTGCATCGGTTTCAGGAGGAAACCGCAAGCAGGGTGCCCTTTCTTGGTTCTTCTTTGGGCAAGCAAAGAAGAACGAATATAAGCCACGGTAGACCCACTCCTGCATACTACCGCCGGTCAACTCCGGCCTCAAGTTAAAGGTTATAGTATGTTTTTTTTATGCTTATATAAAGCTTTCAAAGTACTTGACCGTGCCAATGTAAAAAAAATACTTGAAGAACAGGCATTCCAAGAAAGTGGCTGTACTGATAGTGCTTGTGTGGTAGAAATTGGTAAAGCCCACGGTTATGCCCCTTGGATACGAACTGCTCTTCGCCACGGCCATCACGTTGTTCCTGCTGCCCAGACTGTACATGATCAGCAAGGACGTGACGGGACGAAAAGCCGGATAATTTATTTTTTTTTTTCAGAAAACCGATACAGCCTTGACAAATATACGTTAGTTACGGTAATATATACTTAACGTAAATTTAAAAAAAAAGGTTACTATCATGAAAAAAATCTCTTTACTACTGCTTTTCGCAGTAGTCTGCAGCTGCGGCCGCTATGTCGCAAAAATTAAAACACCGCTGGTTATTCCAGGCAAAGGGCTTTCATACCAGGTCAGCGGGTTTCGTACATTTAAACTTTGGGGATACGGAAGTAGTGCTCTGCACGCCGGACCAACCAACCACTTTTTTGCCGTATACCTGTCTATAAAAAACAACAGTACACGAACTATTCGGCGAATTGCGCCCAACGTGTTACTAAAAACCGAAAACGGCGGCTGGCACCAGGCAGCTGCAGGAAGAATGCGTGTCTTTGAGCGCTTTTCCCCCGGGGCAAGCAAAAATAGAATTTATGCCTACAATATACCGGAAACTGACCAGCCGACACTGCTCATGCTGCCCAATAAACAATTCCTTGATCTCTCAAAACTTACAGGAGTGGTAAAATGAAATACATAATTACTATCATTCTGCTGCTCGGTACCACCTGGGCACATATGGGAAAAAACGAACGCCAGGAAGCGAGAATACCAATGCACATCCGTACTGCACTGGAGGTTGTCTGCATTACCTTTGATCTTCCGCAGGTACAAAAAGACGGAACCTGGAAAACGGGTAAAACAAATATCTGTTATACCAATACGACAATCTACAATGCCCGCGGCAGTATCATCCACCAGGAAAATATCACTTTTTATGGAGAACATACCAATACTATAGAACGCAAATACAATAACAATAATTTCCTGGTGTATGAAAAAAAAAGAAACGGTACCAACAGCAGTGAAAAATATTTCACGTACCCCGACAAGTACAAAACCCGCATCGAGTATACTATTTCCAATAACACATCCAATAAGACATCGGTATGTCACCTGAATGGCAGCGGCAAAATCATTGAAGATACCCGGGGAAAAGAATGCACCAAATACCAATACGATGGCACCAATCTGGTGTCTGTTCAAAAACTTCTACGTAACCACCAGGTTGAAAAAAAGATATACGAATATCGTAAAAACGGTGCCTTGTCTTGTGTTTACCTGGAAAAATCTTTTAACCGCCGGAAAATCATTGATAAATACTACTATAACGATCGCGGACAATGTACAAAAATTTCCAACCGTTACCAACAGTATCTTTACTCCAAATGGCAGGATAACGGTCAACCAGGAATGACCGTCTACCGCGGGAGAGGCCCCTACGATTACCGCACGCTGCACACGTACCGTGATGATGGCGTCCTCCAATCTGAAGCCGTGTACAACCTCGATTGTGAGAATCACGGGCGGCCGTTCATTACCCGTACTTACCATTACCTGAAATAATGAACATACACCGGCAGTCATAGTATACTTTGTTATGACTGCCCGTATTCACCTGCCCGTTCGCCCATTTTGGACTGCCCTATACAGTATAAAACAGGCTGGCGCGTTTCTCCCCTTTCTCATAACTTTTACCAGATGATCCTCATCGTAGACGGAATACTCTGTGCACAAATCAATGATCTGCCTACATCGGCAGCTGCCGGTACCATACTACTGTATCCTCCGGGGACCATCCATGGCTGCTGTTTATGAGCCTGTATGCCATGTTTAAAAAACTGTTTGCGGCGGCGCAATACTTGACCGGATGGTTTCCGGCGGCTATAAAATACTCATAAAGAGTGCCCGGCCCCGGAGGAAGGAAGGAGCTTGCCGTGGTTTGTCAAATTTTTGTTGAAATTGTGGAAAAAATCAAAATTCAGCTTAATTCTTTTTTTATTACTTTTTCCTAAAAATCTTGTTTTTTACCAAAATCTACAATAAAATATACACATATGGAATCTATTTACATTGAGACGTCTTTCTTCAGCTATATTACCGCAAGATTAAGCAATAACTTGATTGATGCCGCAAGACAACAGGTTTCTTTTGATTGGTGGGAAAAATATTCCAAAACTTTCTCATTATTTGTTTCAGATACAGTTATTGCTGAAGCAGAGCAAGGTGATACAATTGCAGCTGAAAAACGGCTAAATTTCATTAAAAGCAACAATATCCCAATACTCGATATAGATGACAAAAGTATCGTATTAGCAGAAAAAATATTTAATGAGATTCATTTCCCGGTGAATGCAAAAGAAGATTCAGTACACATAGCTGTGGCTATTACCAATAAAATGGACTACTTATTGTCCTGGAATTTTCGCCATATAGCCAACGTACATTTTAAAAAGAAAATTGAATTGTTCTGCGATGAACATGATTATAACATGCCAATTTTATGCTCACCGGAAGAATTTAATCCAGAGGACTAAAATATGGAAACAAAAACAACAAACAATTCAATACTAACTGAACTTTGGAAAGTCAAAGATGATATTTCGGCCAAATGTAATGGTGATTTTAAAGTATTAGGACAAATGATAAAAAAAGAGGCATCTAAAATAAAAAAGAAATATAAGTTTAAAACAAAAAAGATGTCCCCAAAAGCAACCTGATTTCCTCACCAGCGTGCAATTATAAGAATATATCCAGTTCCAGCCAGACCTACGGCGGGCTAAATTTCTGCCGCAGACTTCACAAGACCTCCGCCGGTAGTGCTTTGGCTTGTGTGCATGCGTCTGAAATGCCGTATCACCAGACCTTCACAACCTTCGGTTGTTTCGGCAGGTGAGCTAATTATTCTTTTCCCGGGGCCAGTGACTATTTCCGGCCCGACTGGTCGCCCTGAATAATCTTCCGGTAAAAAAGAGGACGCAGCAGGGCTATAGTTTGCTTTATTGGCTAACTATGAAAACCAGCGTGTGGGAGGGCAAGAGTAATGAATAGCTATGGTATACTTGTTTGTGCATATTACCGCTGGTCAACTTCAGCCTCAGGTGCTCGATTACAGCTTGTTTTATTAGCTAGTTATAAATAGCAGCTGCACAACCTGTGCAGGCTGCCCTCCCCGGTTCTTTTCAGGCAAAGAGCCGGATAAAAAACAGTAAGGACGGAGCAGAAAACATAGCCGCTTTTGATGGGGCCTTTTGAGCCGAAAAAGGTCAGGATGACTTTTTAGGCGAAAACGGAGTGCAGCGTTTGCCAGGAAGGCAAACGCCAGCGTCCCCGAAAAAGCGGCTATTTTTCATGCGCCGGACGCTGTGATCTTTAGCCACTGTAGACTGGTGTCTGCATATTGCCGCTGGTCAACTCCGGCCTCAAGTGCCGGGTTGCACATTATGTTTGAAGCCAAAGCCGGCCGGAGGACCGGTCAGTGTTTCGGTTGTCGGTTTTAACAGAAATCAACATGCAAGGTGCCTTTTCTTGGTTCTTCTTTGGGCAAGCAAAGAAGAACGAATACAAAGGGTAATTCACCCGGAAATTTTATTAATTGCTAAAAATATTGAATAAGATTATAATAAACCGCTTATGAAAAAAATATTAATTGTTGACGATGAGGTAAACATTCAAAACTCGATAAAGGAAAGTCTGCCGGCCAATGAGTTTACCTGCCTTACCTGTACCAATCCCCTTGATACTGCCAAATTAATTAATAAAAACAAACCTGATCTGGTACTGCTTGATATCTGGATGCCGGAAAAAGACGGTAACGAAGTCTTAACCGAGATTAAAACCCGCAGCCCTGAACTGCCGGTGATTATCATTTCCGGACATGCCAACATCTCTACAACCATGAAAATAGCCAAGAGCGGAGCCAATGATTTTCTGGAAAAACCTTTCAGCTCAGAAGCACTGCTGCAAAAGATTAAAAAGGAACTGCACCTTCAGAGCAATAGCAATAATATGGCAGACATTTACCAAATACCGGCCGGCTTACTGCAGGAAACCAGAGAAAAACAAAAAACCATTACCAAAAACGGCGTCCTGAAAGGCAAGGGACTGCATACAGGCACCAGTACCGGTATAATCATATCCCCGTTACCGCCGGACAGCGGTATTATTTTTGAAGATATTGCTTCAGGAGCCCGTATAAAAGCCGGCATAAATCACATTCAGGCCAGCGCCCATGCCACCAGTCTTAACATTTCAGGTCACAGGATCTCCTGTGTGGAACATCTACTGGCTGTATTCCACATTTTCGGCATTAATAATATCAGTGTAAAAGTAAATCAGGAAATACCTATCTGTGACGGTTCTGCGGTTCAGTTTGTTAAGCTGATCAAAGACTGCGGTATCACTAAGCAAAATAAAAATAAAAAGAAAATCATCATTGACAAGCAATACGAATTTACAGACAAAAAGGATCCGAGTAAAAATATTATAATAGAACCAGGAGAAAGCCTGGCTGTAAAATACTATTTTGAGATGCCTGACAAACGCTACCGGCAAAATTTTAACATAACTTTTAATGAGCATAAAATAGCCCAGTTTGAAAAAGAGGTAGCTCCGGCGAGAACCTTCGGCTTTTTACATGAACTGAAAGATTTACAAGCCAATGGTCTGGGACAGGGCGGTGATATGCACAATTTTCTGTTCCTGGATGGTGATAAAGTTTTAAATAATAAATTCAATTTTGATAATGAACTGGCCCGGCATAAAACACTGGATATTATAGGGGATTTTATGCTGATGGGCGCTGAACTGCAGGGTAAAATTACAGCTTACAAAACCGGACATTTCCATAATATTAATCTTATCAAAAAAATAACCAGCTGAAAAAATGTTATTACAACTTAACATAAAAAATTATATTTTTATCGATAAAGCTGCCATCAGTTTCCAACCGGGAATGAATGTTATTACCGGAGAGACAGGTGCGGGCAAATCAATTATCATCGGAGCTTTAGAACTTACTCTGGGCGCAAAAGCTTCGGAAAAACTTGTTAAACATGACAGAGATCAGCTTACCATTACCTCTGTTTTTAACATTAAAAATTCCGCTGCTACAGCAGCTTTTATGGAAAAAAACGGTATCGATAATGAAGACGATCAGCTTATACTTAAACGCACTGTAAATAAAAAAGGCCGTTCCCGCTGTTTTATTAATGATACCTTTGTAAAAGTCAATACTTTAAAAGAGATCGCGGCAAATTTAATAGATATTCACAGTCAGCACCAGAACCACTTTTTATTCCGGGAAAAAAACCATCAGGTCTATTTTGATTTTTTTCTGCAGAACAATGATCTGCTCAGCCGTTATAAACAAGCTTACCGGGATTTTACCACAGCCCGTAAAGAATTCGCAGATATCTGCCGCAAAGAAGAAGAAATTAAAAAAGAAAAAGATTTTCTGGAATTCACCATTAAAGAATTAAAACAAAATCTTATAAGCGAATCAGAATACAATACGCTGAAAGAAAAATTACAAAAAATGATAGAAGAAAACCGGTTCCGGGACTCATTAGCCGCCAGTGACAGTCTGATAAACGATCAGGCATTACCAGCTGCAGAAAACGCTTCTGCCCGTATGGAAAAAACCAACCCCTCTGATAACCGCTTTCAGAACATTATCTCCCACCTGGGGGAAGCAGTTTCTCACCTGCAGGAAGCCAAAGAGATTCTGGCTGAACATCTTTCCGGTCCGGCGGCCGGTGACAGCGACATAGATGCACTTAATGCAAAACTGGCCGGTGCGGAAAGAATGGTAAAAAAATACGGCTTAACCCTTGATGACCTGCAAAAAAAATATGAAAATGCCCGGGAAAAACTTGAATTTCTGGAAGATGTCAGTTTTAAAAAAAACGAGATAAACAAAAAATATAAAGCTGCTGCCAACAAGGCAGTGGACATCGCCAGCGATCTGCATATAAAACGTAAAGAGGGCATTAACACTTTCAGCAGTACTTTACAAAAAGAACTTGATTATCTGGATATGGCTGCTGCGTCCATCGGGGTTGAACTGGAGGTTAATGAAAATGAAGACGGTGTACTGATTACTTTCCGGAAAGCTGTATTAAACAGCACCGGACTGGATAAAATAAAATTTACATACAAACCCTCCTCCCAAAGTCCGGGCCGCAGACTTAAAGAGATAGCCTCCGGCGGGGAAGTTTCCAGAATCATGCTTGCCCTGAAAACAGTTCTGCAGCAAAATCTGCCGGTACATACCATGGTTTTTGACGAAATAGATACCGGTATCGGCGGCAATACTGCTGTAAATACAGGAAAAAAAATAAAATCTCTCGCTGCTGCAAGACAACTAATAGTCATCACTCACCTGCCGCAGATTGCCAGGTATGCTGATACACACTTTAAAATAGCTAAAAAAGAAACCAGTAATAAAGAGGTGCTGGTTTCTATCCGGCAGTTAAACAAGGAAGAGAAAGTAAGTGAAATTTCCAGAATGATCTCCGGGAAAACAGACAACAACCTTGACCTGAGCTATGCCCAGTCCTATATCGAAGCATAATAACAAAAAAATGAATTTTTATACTTTTAAACTCAGTTGCTAACATTAACAATTTATGGAATTTTATTTACAACTAACTATAATAATACTTGTTTTCAGTATCAGTCTCAGTTTTGCAGCCGGTCTTGTTACCGGCAACTATTCCCAGGTTGACCGTCTGTGGTCGGTTTTACCGCCTGTATATGTTATTATCTGGGGTATAAAATATTATCAAAGTATGGTCTATCTGCTGCCCGCGGCGTTGGTAGTAGTATGGGGCATACGTCTTAGTTATAACTTCAGCCGGCGGGGCGGTTATGCTTTCAGTTTACGTAAAGGCTTTTACGGTGAGGATTACCGCTGGCAATACCTGCGCCGTAAAATTAACAGCCGCCCGGTCTTTGAAATTTTCAATTTTGTTTTTATCTCTTCTTTTCAGCTTATACTTGTTTTTTTATTTACCTTACCTCTGTACTACACCGGCAAATATGCTCTGCAAAAAAAGATTCAGCTTTCACCACTGCATATAACAATTTGCAGTTTTATATTATTACTTATTATTATAGAAACTATTGCTGACAAACAGCAGTTTAACTTTCACAGCCTGAAAAAACAGCATAACTTCAAACCAAAATACGGCTTTAATACCAGCGGCTTGTGGCGCTATGCACGTCACCCCAATTACGCATGTGAACTCCTTATATGGATAACTTTCTTTTTTTATTTAAAAACACTATATTCCCCGGGCCTCATCTACGGCAGCGGTGCCTTTTTGCTTGTAATAGTCTTTGCCGGCAGTACAGCTTTAACGGAAAAAATTACCGCTGCCAAATACCCCGCTTACAGGGAATGGCAAAAAATCACTTCCCCCTGGCTGCCGGGTTTAAAAACTGTTTTGCATATAAAAAAAAGGAAAAAATTTCTTCATTATTCCTGAAAAAAAATCAGCCCCTGTTATGTTTGGCATTTTTATGATAAAATTGGCGCTAATGATTTACAAGGATAAAATTATGAAAATAAAAAAAGAAATAATATCTACAGTGCTCTTGACAGTAACCCTCTTTTTTTGCTGCAGCTGTGAAGGGCCGCAAGGGCCTATGGGACTAAAGGGCGATGATTATTTCGGTATATATGTGGATATTACTACCAATCATTTCTCTGCTGTATGTGATATTGGCAAAGACCTGACCAGCGTTAATTTTGACGGCCAGCAGCTGGATCCGGTTATAGGCCCCTACGGAGACATTATATGGTCCAATAATTACAGCGCTGATATGGGCCGTACTTATTCCTATACTATTTCCTATGAGGGCATAACTGAGCAGCGTTATTTCAGTTTTGCTGATATTAACAGTATTCAGCTTACCAATCTCAGCAACACCTATACCTTTTCCAACATGCAGACCAATACCATTAGCAGTACAGAGATCGCTCTAAACCAGTACCTTACTGTTACTCCTGCTACCAACATTTACAACGGTTTTGCGGTAAAACTTGAGGCTGACAACCAGAGTTTCAGCGCAGAGGATTATTACATAGGCAGTAATGAAACCGCAATCACTCTCGCGGATATTACTCCGGCCGGCGGCACCAACTACCTTACCCTGAGCATCCACTCCGGAGTTAACCCTTTTACACCCCAGGGATATGAAGAAAACCCGGAATTTTCCATTGTAGAAACCGTGACCGGGCCTCTGTTTACCGCTAAAATAAAAACTATACCCTGAAATAATTAACGTATAATATTACCGTCATGATCCAAAGTAAAGCCGCTGACAGACGGCTGATGCCCGGATGACGGACTGCTTGCTGATGTTTCTCCGGTTTTAGCCTTAAGCGGCACCTGTCTGTTTTCAGCCTTTTGTTCATTTTTAAAAATAGAATCTCTAAATGATATTTTTTTATAAATATATTCGGCCAGGGTGTTTTCCATCTCCATTGACAGACCCACAACAACAATTCCCATTAATTTCTCAGTAGCAGCTTTTACCACTGCATCAGCTCTGAACTTTATATCACTGAAAGTGAAATGAATACCGGGTATGGTATTATTTACCTTATATACTTTAAACAAAGAGGGGTCACCGGGAATAATGGCCAGCCCTCCGAACGATATATTAACAATGCGGGAGTTTATGACCCGGGCTGTGTGCGGATGCCGGATAAGGGCTAAAGCATTTTCCCTGGGGTCAGGTACAACCCGGATATGTTTTCGTTTTTCATTGGTCAGACTGTTTTTTTTTATCAGTGTGCTGAAATAATTCCAGAATTTACCTTCGATAAACGGTTTGAAAATAATACCGCTGACACCTGCTTTTACTACATTGATAAGTTTTTTTTTATCAGTGTTGCGGGAATGCAGAAAAATCACCGCACCCGGATGTTTCTTTTTGATCTGCATGATCACTTTATGCAGATCAGGTTCATCAGCAGTAAAATCCATTAAAAGAATGTTATACTCCCCTGTAAAAAAATAACCGATAATATCTTTTTTTTGGGCAACTGCTTTGGTTGTATAACCGTTTCGCAGCAGCAGCTTCAGGGTTGACCCGCGGATGCGGTCATTGGGTTCATAGATCAAAATTTTCATGCAATAAATTCCTGCTGTTAATATAATATATGTTAAAATAATAAAAATTTCAAGTTTTTTAAACTGCAGCAAAAGACCGTAAAATTATCTATATATTATGTTACCATAGCCGTATGAGTCCCCGGCCAACTATTCTGCCCACCACCCTGTGGGATTTCCCTTCGCAAAATTACGGAAACCGCAGTCAGGGAGATATAAATTTTACAGGAGCTACTCCTTCCTATATTATCTGGAACCTGGTAAAAAGATATACGCAGAAAAATGATCTGATTGTTGATCCGTTTTGCGGCAGCGGTACTACGCTTGATGTAGCTAAAGACCTTAAGCGTAAATGTCGCGGATTTGATATAAAACCGCGCCGGCAGGATATTACCAAAGCAGACGCTGCTGCTCTGCCCCTTAAAGCCGGCAGTGCTGATCTTCTTTTTCTGGACCCCCCCTATTCTGATCATATCCATTATTCCGGCGAACCTGAGTGTCTGGGAAACATCTCTGCCTTTGACAGCCGTTTTTACCGGAAATTCAAACAAATTGCAGCTGAGTGCAGCCGGGTCTTAAAAAAGAATAAGTTTTTAACTTTATATATATGCGATTTTTTCAAGAAAAAAAAGGGCTTTTCACCTACCGGTTTTAAGCTGTTTAAAATATTCAGCAAATATTTTAAACCAATAGATATCATTGCCGTCACCCGGCATAACAATGACCTGCAAAAAAACAATTTCCGCAAGGCGGCTGTAGAAAATAATTTTTTTTTAAGAGGTTTTAATTACCTTTTTATCTTTAAAAAACCCAGAAACAGAAAAAAATATTGCCTAAATAATTTTTAAATTGTATAATTCTCATCAACAATGAGAACTGAAAAAAGAAAAATTAATAAAAAGATAGAGCAGCTTTTTAACGATAATAATTACTCCCAACCAGGGAACAGCAAGAAAAAAATCAGGATTATCAACAAATATACGGTATTCACTCTGCTGCTCCTGCTAAGTGCTGCTGCTGTATATCTGTATATAACATATTTTTACACTCCCCGGCCGCAACATATAAACATCAGTAAAGTCTACTCTATCTCTACTTATGATTATGTAATATCCACCCCTCATCTTACAGATATAAACTCTGACTCCCGCATTGACCTGTGCTATGCTGATAACCGGGGCGGAGTGCATGTATATGACGCAGCCAGTAAGAAACTAATATTTCATTACTTTTTTAAAAACGGTATTACAGCCTCGCTTTTCAGCTTTGATATTAATAATGACGGTTTTGCGGAATTGATAGCTACTGCCCGTGACGGCACTACCGCTGTTCTAAACAGCCAGGGCAAATATCTCTATAAATCCCGGCAAAATACAATTAGCGAACCAATCTATAACAAAGGAGCAATACTCTCCAAAAATAACCGTAACTATCTGATCCTTACCGGCAGACAGGGTACTGTCTGCTCCATAGCCGGCAGCTACGGACTTACTGACTGGAAAAATACCGACAGTAAAGTTGCCGGAGAAAAAATACTGGCTTCCCCCCTGATTGTTAAAATCAATGAAGATAAAACCAAAGACGTGCTGGTTGTCAGCGAAAAAGGAAGTGTATCAGCTCTGGATGGTGTTAGCGGTAATGAGCTCTGGTCTCTTTCTCTGGAGGAGACTGTAATAGCCTGCCCTGCCTATGGAGATTTTATTAACCGGCATGAGATATTAATTACCACAATGAACCGGCATGCTTTTATTATCTCTCTGGACAAAGGAACTGTTATTAAAAAGAGCAGCATACCGGGCAGTGTTATAGCCTCCCCTGCCGCGGCAAAGTTTCAAAACAACAAAGATGAAGCTGTCATTTGTACTGATAACGGCCATGTTTTACGTATCAATTTCAGTCAAAACAGAAAAAAGCTGTTCACAAATAAAACTGAAATCAATTTCAGAGCCAGTCCGGTTTTATGCGATATTAACCGGGATAAAACAACTGACATTATCGCGGTCAGCGGCAGCGGCCATATCTATCTGCTGGACGGTTCCACTTTACAAAAATTAACTCCGGTTTATAAACTGCAAAGTGAAGTCTCTGCCACACCTCTTATCGGAGATGTGAACAATGACGGTAATCTTGAAATTATAATTGCTAATGAAAACGGAAAAATATACTGTCTGGTTATCAAAACAACCCCGGCAGCCCTTTTCCCCAAAGGCCGTATACAATATAACCAATTTCTCGGTAATGTAGAAAATCTTAATAATATTAAATATTACCAATAATATACATGCTTTTTTTTAATACAAAAGATAAAGTTTTTTCCAAAAAAAAGAGATATATCGGCAAATTTGTTTTTAATAAAAAAGTAGCAGCAGTATTTAATGATATGCTTGACAGATCAGTTCCTTTTTACAAAGAGGTCATCAGAATGACTGCTGAGATAAGCCGTGACTATTTCCGTAAAGGAAGCACTATATATGATCTGGGCTGTTCCACCGGTACCCAAATTATAGCTCTGCATAATATGATCAGTAATGCTTGTATCACCGGTGTTGACAACTCACCGGCCATGATCAATAAAGCCGTTAAAAATATAAAAAAAGCCGGTTATGACAGCAACACAAAACTGGTATGCCGGGATATTAACAGCAGCCCTCCGGAGAATTGTTCTGTCTGTATCATGAACTATACCCTGCAGTTTATCCAGCCGGAACAGCGCTCCGGTCTGCTGCAAAGCATTTATCGGAATTTACTGCCGGGCGGTATTTTAATACTGTCTGAAAAAACAAAAACCGGGCCGGAATTTTTCCTTGACAGCCGGCGTTATTATTTTGATATGAAAAGACGGAACGGCTACAGCGAACTGGAAATAGCCAACAAAAGAGATGCTTTGGAAGAACGGCTGATACCATTTACAGAAAAAAAACTGATTGAGCTTGCGGCAGCAGCCGGGTTCAGGGAATACTCTGTTTTTTTTAAATGGTATCTTTTTACTTCTCTGGTATTAAAAAAATAACCAACCATGCTCGACTTTTTAAAACCCTATAAAACACAAATTGACTTAAATAATTTAACAGAGAGTGATACAGAAAGCTGCCTGCCGCAACTTCCCGGCCTGCCGGCCAGCAGTTATTACTCCCTGTCAGCAGATAAAATTATCATTGGCAGTGCCCGGGAGTTAAGCCCGGACCGGGAAAAGGCATTGTACAGTGAACTGCAAAAATTAATACCCTGGCGCAAGGGACCGTTTTCTGTTTTCGGAATAGATATTGACAGTGAATGGCGCAGTGATCTCAAATGGAATATTATAAGCAGTCACTGCGGCAGCCTGAAAGATAAAAAGATCCTTGATATAGGCTGTAATAACGGTTACTATCTTTTTCGTATGAGCGCGCATAAACCGGAAATAGTTCTTGGTATTGATCCGGTAAAACAGTGCTGTCAACAGTTTGGTTTGCTTAAAAATCTCATAAAAGAGGATTTGCCGCTTTATTATGCCTTGTGGGGACACGAAAAAGTCTGTTGTTTTAAAAAATTCTTTGATGTTATTTTCTGTCTCGGTATAGTTTACCATACAACTGATCCGGTTAAACTGCTGCAGAATATACATAAAGCGCTCAGCCCGTCCGGAAGAGTTATAATTGAATCCCAGGGAATCCCCGGCCGGCAAAGTATTGCCCTGTTTCCCCGGCGCCGCTATGCCCAAGCCAGGGGCATGTGGTTTTTACCGACGCCAACCTGCCTTAAACACTGGTGTGAAAGAGCCGGTTTTACCAATATAAATATTTTCCATACCCATAAACTTTCCGCCCGGGAACAGCGTGCTACAGCCTGGGCGCCGCGCTGCAGTTTTACCAGTGCTTTAGAAAAAAAAAATGAAAACCTGACCGTTGAAGGATATCCGGCGCCTATACGGATTTACCTTTGCGCAAGCAAAAATTAAGCAGAGGATCATTAATGAGTGAAAAAAAAATTACACCGGTAATGAAACAGTATCTGAATATCAAGGAGCAGCATCCTGATAAATATGTGCTTTTCCGGATGGGTGATTTTTATGAACTTTTTTACGATGATGCCGTAACCGCAGCCAAGATTTTACAGATCACGCTTACCAAAAGAGGGGGTACTCCTATGTGCGGTATCCCTTTTCACCAGCTTGATAACTATTTATATAAAATTACCACTGCCGGAAAAAAAGCCGCTATTGTGGAACAGATGGAAGACCCCTCGAAAACCAAAGGACTGGTAAAACGGGATGTTGTACGCATAGTGACACCGGGTACTATAAATGATAATAAAGTACTTGATACCAAAAGCAACAACTACCTGCTTTCGCTTAATTACAAAGAAAAACAGGGTATATTTTTTCTCGTTGTAGCAGCTATGGATATATCCACCGGCGAAGCGGAAATCGTTAAAAAAAAATGCCCGGATCTAAAAGGAGAGATTGACAACTTTATTAACATATACACACCGCGGGAGATAATCATTCCGGAATATCTAAATGAACCGTCTGTACTGAACACTGTTTTTTATAAAACTGATAATTTTATTATTAACCCGCTGCCGGATTATATTTATAAAAAAGAGTACTGTACATTAAAAATAAAAAACCATTTCCATTTACAGTCACTGAAAGGCATCTCTCTGGAAAATGACCCCCTGGCTGCAGGTACCTTTTACGCGCTCCTGCATTACGGCCGGGAGACCCAGAAAAATAAACTAAACTATCTTAAAATCCCGCGGATCATCAACAGCGACAGCTACATGCTGCTGGACAGCGCCACGCAGAAAAATCTGGAAATACTGCGCAATCTGCAGGATAATTCATCCCAAAACACACTGGTATCAGTAATGGACCGAACAGTAACCGCAATGGGCGGGCGGCTGTTAAAAAGAATACTGCTTAAACCCCTGCTGCAAAAAAAAAAAATTATGGAAAGGCAGGAACTGGTTGACTTCTTTTTCCGTAATTATGAACACCGCAAAAAGGTACACGGGCTTTTAAAAGAGATTAATGATTTTGAACGTCTCTGTTCCAAGCTGGCCCTGGGGCGTATACTGCCCAAAGAGATGATCAGCCTGAAAAACTCTTTACAAAACGCCCTTGAATTAAACAGCTATCTGCAGAAAATAAATCTTACCTCTCTTGTTTACCGGCAAACCGACGCCTTACGGAATATTACAGCAAATATCAGTGCTACCATGCTGGCTGAACCCTCCAATACTGTTACAGAAGGCGGCATGATACAGCCGGCTGCTGATACCAAACTGACCCAATACCATAAAATATTGAGTGAAGGGAAACAATGGCTGGCTGCATTACAAAAAGATGAAAGCACTAAAACCGGTATCAATAACCTTAAAATAAAATATAACGATAATATCGGTTATTTTCTGGAAGTAAGTAAAGCCAATGTAAAACTGGTACCTGATTATTTTATAAAAAAACAGACACTGGTAAACTGTGACCGTTTTACCACGGAAAAACTGGCCTCCTATCAGGACAAACTTCTGGAAGCTGAGGACAATGTTAATAATCTTGAATATGAAATTTTCAACAGAGTGAAAACAGAGTGTGCAGCGCACATTAACAAGATTCAGGGGTTATCGGAAAAATGCGCCTATACTGATGTTATGACCAGTTTCAGCAACACCGCTGCTGCACAAAAGTATATCAGACCGGAAATCAGGAATGATCATCTGATAAACATTGAAAACGGCAGACACCCGGTAATTGAAAATAATATTGACAGTAATTTTGTTCCCAACTCCCTGAAGATCGGCACTGCTGACAACCTGGTACACGTTATAACCGGGCCTAACATGTCAGGCAAGTCCACCTATCTGCGGCAGAATGCCATTATTGTGCTTCTGGCGCAAACCGGCTCTTTTGTACCGGCGCAAAAAGCCGACATCGGTATTTGTGACAGAATTTTTACCAGAGTAGGAGCCAGTGATAATCTGGCCAGAGGCGAATCCACCTTTCTTGTGGAAATGCATGAAACCGCCAACATTCTTAATAATGCCACTCCCGGCAGTCTCATTATTATGGATGAAATAGGAAGAGGAACCAGCACTTATGACGGCATGTCAATAGCCTGGGCCATTATAGAATATATTACGGAAAATAAAAAATGTCAGGCTAAAACCCTGTTTGCAACCCATTATCATGAACTTACTGCCTTAAACGAAAAAAAAGCAGTGGAAAACTATACTGTAACTGTCATGGACAAAGGTAATGAAGTAGTTTTTTTAAAAAAGGTTGTCAAAGGCAGCGCGGACAAATCCTATGGTGTACACGTGGCTGAACTGGCCGGCCTGCCCCGGGAAGTTACTGACCGGGCACACCAAAAATTAAAAGAACTGGAACAAAGCGGTTCTGTGAAAAACAAACCGGATAAAAAACCGGCTGCAGAACAGCTCTTTTTTCCGGTAAACAGGGACAGCGAAATAATTTCCCTCCTGAAAAAATTTGATCTTAATAACTCTACACCTGTAGATGCGCTGAATTTTATTAAGAAATTAAAAAATGAATTTAGCGACAACCAGAATAAATAAAAACTAAATAAAAAAAATTATTCCAGATCAGCTTCAGAGGACCTGAATTTACCGCGTAAATAGTATTTTACATCACGTATATTTTTATCAATCATCTCTTTATATTCCACTGGCAGACGCTGTTCTTTCAAGGCGGCAAACAAACCAAGTCCCTCTTCCAGATTGCCCAGCAGCGTTATACGGCATGCGTTACGCAGCGGTTGTTTGAATTTGGAAAAAGAAGCATCTGCCGGCATGTTATCAAAAAGATAAGTCAGTTTAAGATGTTTGCCGTATTTTTCATAATCATCATCCTTAAGGTTAACCGTGACATCGGTTTTGGTCTGCGGATAATTTTTTAAAGAGGGTGAACGCATTTTCATAACCTTACTTTTTTTAGGAGGGGAACCTTTGCTGTCAGAAGATTTTTGTTTCCCGCTTTCCCTGCTTTTATCCTGATCCTGTTCAGCTGCCGCCTTTTGCTTATCCTCTTTTTTCTGCTTTGGCTGCTCACCGGCCGCAGCCTCTTCTTTATCATCTCTGTTATCCGTCGCCTGCTCCCAATCATCATTTAGTTTAAGATTATCACTCCGGTAAGGGTTAAACGGTGCAGACTTATCCTGCTGCGCATCTTTTTTTGCTTTTTTTTCTTTTTCCTCTTCTGTCTGCTGGTCAGCTTCTCCAGCTGTAGCTTCTTCCTCAGCAGACTCAGGCTCTTCTTCATAATAGGGCTGCTGTTCCGGCATGGCCGGATAACCGGCCGGAGCACCGGCGCCGGTATGCTGATCCTGGGGCGGCGGGGGCATCATATATACCACCTGAGGCTGAGAATCTGCCTGACTGCCGGGAGCACCTGCCTGACCGCTTTCCTGCCGGGCGCCGCCTTGACTGCTGTCAGCCGCTGAAGGCGTGCCTGCAGAAGATGCGCTCCTGTCAGGAGCATGATCATAGGTATTACTGTGAATATCAACCTTACTGTTTTCAATTTTTTCAATTAAAGTATATACTTTATCCCCGGCTGCTGTACCGCTGCTAAAACTTAAATCCTCTGTTGTACCTTCTTCCGGAGTTTGCTTCTGATCACCGACGCCGGTTTGTTCCCTCTCTTTACCGGTTTTCTTTTCATGCTTTGCATCAGTTCGCTCCGCTTTGCGGGTCTGCTTTCCTGCTGGGGCCTGTTCTCCGGAAGAAGCTTTATCCGCAACCGGCTGCCGGGCAGTTTCCTGAACAGCACTCTTATCCTCAGCATAAGCTTTTACTCCGCTCTCATCCTGCTCTGCTGCTGCGCCGGCACTTTCCTTATCAGCTGCGGCTTCAGCAGCAGCAGCGGTCTCATCTCCGGCAGGTGACTGTGTTACTTCCTTTTCCTTTTCCCCATCTCCGAATAAAGTACCGGCCTGACTGATAAGGTCAGTATCAGCATCTTCATTTTCACTGTAAGGAGGATAAAAGGGTTCATATACATCTTTAAAATCTTCTCTAAAAAAATTACCCTGTTTAATATAATTAAAAAAAGAATCTATTTTTTTTATATAGGCGGCATTTTCATCACTATACTGATTTATATTCTGTTTCAGTTTTGACGCCAGACCGAGGTGCTCACTGCTTTCCAGTTCCTTAAACTGGGATAACGTTATATTCCCTTTTTTTATAATACCAGTAAGTGAGTTTATGTTTTCCCGCAGAGCATTTATTATGGATAATTTTTCATGCCGGTCCCGGTTGTCGATCCCGCCTTTTGCGGCTGTTTGTTTATCACCAGCTGCTGCCAGTTCTTTCTCTGCATGCTCCAGTTTGGAGGTGAGTTCTTTTAGCTGTTCTTCCTTGCTCTTTTGCTCCTCCTCAAGCTGCCGGGAGAGATCACTCTTTTGCTCCTGCAGCCCGCTCAGCTGCTGCGTTGTTTCCTCATGTTTTTGTTTTAAATCTTCCAGATTTTGCTGCAAAGCAGCAGTTTTATCCTTATCTTCTGCAGCACCAGCCTGTAATTGCTCATTAAGCTGACCTATCTGCTCGGTTTTCTTTTTGTTCTCTTCTTTAAGTTTATTAAGTTCCTGCTGCAGTTCTTTGTATTTTTCAAGTAATTCACCTCCCTCTCTGGAGGTTGTACTTTTAAAAATGGAGTGCAGCTGATCAATTTTATCTTTAATCTGTTTTTTGCGCTCTTCAGATATAGTAGTTTGTTCTGCCATAAAGACCCTATTATATTATAAATATCGGCGTTTTAACAGTTTCCTTTATTTAGCTGCCAAACCGGTGAAAAGGCTGAAAATCTGCCCTGATTTTAGTAAAAAACAGCGAATAGCCACTTTAGACTTGTTCCTGCATATGACATTCGCTCAGCTGCAGCATTAAGTTCAGGGCTACAGTTTATTTCATCGGCTGGTTATAAAAATCCTGGTTCTTCTTTGGACAAACAAATAAAAGCTGATACAAACGCCGGAAATTACCAGGGCTTTAATGTTATAATAAAATATGCCGACTTACTGTAATCCCCTTGACCTGAATTACCGTTTTCAGGTACAAGGCTGGGCTGAAAAATGTCTGCGGGAAGCTGCTGACCCCTCCCTGGTTTTTTTTCAGAACAAATACTGGCTTTTCCCCTCCAAAACAGGCGGCTACTGGTATTCTGATGATCTGCATAAATGGAGTTTTATCGCCAGTAAAATCCTGCCTGTAGAAGACTATGCTCCGGACGTAAGAGTAATCAATAATCAGCTTTTTTTTACAGCGTCTGACACTGACGGAAATAAACGTAAAGCGGACTGCCGTATATATAAAACTACTGATCCCTTAAATGATCAATGGACAATGGTCAGCAAACTTTTCCCCTATCATGATCCGAATATGTTCCAGGATGATGACCGGCGCGTATACCTCTACTGGGGCTGTTCTCCACGCGAACCGATCAAGGGCATAGAACTTGATTCGCGCACAATGCAGCCTGTTTCCACAGCAGTAAATCTGATACCTGCCAACCCGGCAGAGCATGGCTTTGAACGCTTTGGCCTGCAGGACTATCAGAAAAATCCCCCTTACATTGAAGGCGCCTGGCTGAATAAATATCAAGGTAAATACTACCTGCAGTATGCAGCACCGGGCACAGAAGAGAATACCTACGGTGACGGGGTTTATATAGCTGATAAACCGCTGGGACCTTATAAATATGCTGATCATAACCCTTTTTCCTTCAAACCAGGCGGCTTTATTACCGGTGCCGGCCATGGCAGTACCTTTTGGGATAAATATTATAACCTGTGGCACATCTCTACCATGCGTATATCAGTAAAACATGCTTTTGAAAGACGGCTCGGCCTTTTCCCGGCCGGGTTTGATAAAGACGGCATACTCTACTGCAATACCCGCTGGGGCGATTACCCGTGCCGGCTGCCGGCCGGTAAATGGGACCCTCTGCAGGATCCCTGCCCCGGCTGGATGCTGCTCTCTTATAAAAAAAAGACAGCAGCCAGTTCCGCTATAACCGGCTGTCCGCCGGCCAAAGCTGTTAATGAAAACATAAGAGATTACTGGGCTGCGGCAGGCAGTAAGGGAGAGTGGCTGCTGGTCGACCTGGAGGGACAGCCGGATATCTGCGCGCTGCAGATTAATTTCAACGAACATCAGGCCCGTGCTTATACCAGAAAAAGCAAACATCTTTACCACCAGTACTTTATAGAAGGCTCATATGATAAAAAAACATGGCAAATGGTTATTGATAAAAAAAATAATAAAAACGACTCTCCCCATGACTATATAGAGTTCAACTCCCCTGTCTGCTACCGTTATCTTAGAATAACCGCGCTGCATATTCCGGCTGAAGATGTATTTGCCTTATCCGGCCTGCGTATCTTCGGCAAAGGGAAAGGCGCGCCGCCGCAGGCAATTCAGACTTATAAAAGCAGGCGGCTAAGCCCAACCGCAGTCTCTCTGCAGTGGCAACCGGTCAGTAATGCGGACGGCTATAATATATTATGGGGAATTGCTCCGGACAAATTATACCTAAGCTGGCTTGTGTATGAGCAAAACAGCCTTGATCTGACTGCTCTGAATAAAAACCAGCCCTGTTTTATCCGCATTGACTCTTTTAACGCTAACGGTTTTACACCGGGGAAAATTCATAAGTTACGTTGATTTATATGACAAAAAATTTCACGCACCGGGTAAACCGCGCTGTCAAACCATATACTCTTCCCCTGTTATCCTGTTATGATACAGGTGTATATAAAATATGGAATCCGTTAATATGGCGTTGTCCCAGCAGGCATATAACAGCATTATATAAAAAAAACATTACGGCCAATCATCTC
>CAZFAK010000026.1:0-16898 GCA_964517045.1 uncultured Spirochaetia bacterium
CCGGGGCAAGAGGCCCGCATAGAAGCGGTAATCACCTGAACAGTCTCACATCATTTGCAGACAACTTAAAAATTTGCAGCAGATAAAAAGCTGAAATGCTTACCGGGCATCAATTTCCAGAATTTTCTGACGTGATTTCCGCCCCTTTAGCAGCCTGATCCCGGACCTGGCAGTCTTAAAATAACGGGCCAAAACTTTGATAACCGCCAGGTTGGCTTTATTTTCCGCAGGCGGCGCAGTAACTTTTACTTTATAACTGTTTCCCCCCAAATGGCTGACACTGACAGCAGCTGACCGGGGTATAACTTTTACTTTGATACGCATATGCTATCCGCATCTATTTTATTATCTAACTGTAATAAAATGCAAAGCCCCGGGCAATATCACATCCGGATCACTCCGGTAATAAACTGTATAAATAAACTAAAAAAAATATAGCTTTTTCAGCTGAATTATGCTACGATGTATTTTACATAACGGAGGTCATAATGAGATCCAACCCATTTTCGCTTTATAAACCGGTACTGGTATTTGGCAGTCTCGTATTGCTGCTGGCAGGCGACAGTTTTGATGAACTGGACCAAAGAATCACATCTTCGATGAACAGACTGGAAAAACGCTACAACCGGGCTGCGGCCCGTATAGACCGGCGTTTTGCCCGTATTCTTGATGATGAATGGGAAAGTGTTACTGTTAAAAAGGGAGCGAAAAAATATAAAAAACCCAAACTTGATAAACCGCCGCAAGCTGAACCGGCAAAACAGACTCCAAACCAGGCTCTGCCCCGGGCCGAAATTAACTCCGTAAAAAAAACAGACAGTTTTTATCAACACCCCCGGCCGCGGCAGGAGTTAACCAATATCAATAAATATAAAGATGTTACCGTAAAATTTTTTTCACTTGAATTTACCATACCCCTGCCCGCAGCAGTTACTGAACTGCGGCTTGACAAAATCAGCCACAGCAGCATCGCTGCCTATTACCGCCGCATTGCAGCTATGGAGTGGTTTTATACGGCAACCAATCTTGACCTGATCCGCAGTACACGTATAACCGGAGACTGGAGTTATATGCTTTTACTCGACCGGCTGGCCGCCCGGCTATTTCCTGATGATAAAACCAGTCAGCTATTGCTGCAATGGGTTTTATTCAATAAAAGCGGTTATAAAACACGTCTGGCTTACAGCAGCGATAAGGTTTACCTTCTTTTTGCCAGCCGTAATAAAATATACGGCAGTTCCTTTTTTACCTTTGGCAAGGATAAATATTATTCCCTTAACAAAAAAGGAGCTGTCAGAGTGAACCAGGCCTGCTATACCTATCCCGAGGATTATCCGCAAGCCGATCAACATCTTGATTTTCATATTAAGCGCTGGCCTGTTTTTAATTATAAATCCAGGCAGAAAACACTCCAGTTTAAGTACAAACAGCAACTTTACAAAATAAAAGTAAGCTATCAGCCCTTTATTCCTTTTCTGCTGCGGAATCATCCGCAAAGCTCCATTGATATATATGCCGCTGCCCCGCTCTATAATGATACAGCTGCCGGTTTATACAGTGCTCTGGAAAAACATCTCCGCGGTAAAACGGAAGGAGAAGCAGTTAACCTGCTGCTGGCTTTTTGCCAGAAAGCTTTCCCCTATAAAACCGACGCGGAACAGTTTGGT
Organism: uncultured Spirochaetia bacterium; assembly: GCA_964517045.1. GTDB lineage: Bacteria > Spirochaetota > UBA12135 > COTS27 > CAZFAK01 > CAZFAK01. Next base: position 1,668 of record CAZFAK010000026.1, read on the forward strand.
TCGGAAAAATGGATGTTTCCGGAAGAAGTCCTGCACTACCGTTACTCCGATTGTGAAGACCGCAGCGTTTTGTTTGCCGGACTGGTAAAAAAATTACTGGATCTGGATGTTGTCCTGCTGCAATATCCCGGACATATGGCTACAGCAGTAGCTTTTTCCCGGCCTGCCGGCGGAGCTGCCCTGGCCTATAAAGGGAAGCAATATACGGTATGTGACCCAACTTATATAAATGCTACATACGGGATGCAAATGCCATTTTTGGAAGAAAGCAGTATTGAGGTAACCGGGTTTTAATCAGGCGAATTTTTTTACAATCTCCACCTGATTGCCTTTATCATTATATGTCACAGAACTAAAAGTGGAACCGGCAATCATAATACCGCGTCCATGCTGAAGCAGCATATCTTCCGGTGAGGGTTCTTTAGCGGTCAGGTCTGTTCTTTTCTTATGATCAAATCCCTGGCCCTGGTCAGTAAGAACATAGCGTACTCTTTCCGGGTTCAGGTCGTATTGGATATGTACTTTACGCTCCCGGTAACGTTCATCATTACGCCGTTCAGCTAAGAGCTGAAAATAGCTGTCCTCCTGCTGGGCCCGGGTTTTATCTTCAAATGTAACGTTAAGATTACCATGTTCGATGGCATTGATTAAAAGTTCACGCAGGCCGATACGGACATTGGTCAGTTCGTTTTTGTTTAAATAACGCCGCAGGTTTTTCGTAATAAAATAGATAAACTCTTCCGCAGTGGTCATCATATTATCTATGGCATAAGCGGAGGATTCCCTCTCCAGAAACTGCAGCATTTTGTCGTCAGTAACTTTTACAGCTGAACCCAGTATCTCCTTTTTGGCAGCTGTAGTTATATATTTCAGATTAACCGAAAACTCTACCGGTTCCTTAAGCACCGGTGTTTTAAAAGAAGTAACAAAGGATACCGGTTTATCATTTTTTAAAAAATTTTCTATTTCCTGCAGAATAATAGCCCGGGCCAGTTCGCTGCGGCCATCATCGCCGTAGTAGATCAGATCAGTAAATTTAGTGCCGATTACATCTTCCTGGCGGATCTGTAAATGATCCTTAATGGCTTTGTTTACTGATAAAATATTTTTATTATGATCCATTGTAAAAATAATTTCATTGGAGTTTTCGATTAAAGTAAGATAACGGTTTTCAATATGACGCGCCTCCTCCAGGGACCTGATTTTCTGTCTGGTAAAAAAGTTTAACTGGGAGCGCAGCCCGAAGGAGAGCAGTAATATATCAATGACCGCTGCCAGATGCAGCCCGTAAAACATTATAAAACTCTGGGAGATAATACCCATCAGACTTAATGCATAACTGAACATTCCCGCTATGAAAAAAAGCCAGCCGAAAATATGATAAACAGCCGGATAAAATCCTTTTCGGAATGTAAAAAAAGCAGTAATTAAAACAAACAGCGGAATCAACAAACCGTTAAAAATATTTATTTTAATAAGAAAAGAATAAGGTAAAAAAACTATACCTGCCAGATTAAACAAGGGCAGCAGACACAGGAGCAACGCAGCTTTATATAAACGGGGAAAATTTTGACGGGTATTAAGAAAAAAGATACAAAAAATTATTAAACTTAAAGCGGTAAGCGAGAAAAAAACCGAGATGCCGAAATTGGCCCACCAGGTGCTTTGGGGCCATAGAAACTGAAAAGCGAAACCGTCCAGAGCAGCCAGTGACAAAAGAAAAGCCAGTACATGTACAACATAGTATAAATATAGTTTTTTACGGGAAATAAACAGGATTATAAGATTGTAAAGTATCAGTATAAACAAGGCGCCGTAAATAATACCGTAAAGCAACATTTTATTCTGTTGCTGTTTATTAAAAGAGTTTTGATTCATCACTTTCAGGGGAATATGCACGGAACTGGTGGTCTTTACCCGCAGATAATAGGCAGCACTTTCTCCGGAAGCAAGCTCAAAAGGAAAAATAAAGTTACGGTTTTTTACCGGCCGCTGCCGGAAAGGATAAATATCTCCGGCATGCAACTTACTGTAGCCGTCACCGTCCGGAAAAAAAAAAGTAATATCATCCAGCAACGGATACCCTGCCTCCAGAAACCATTTCCTGCCGACATATCTGTTGTTGGTAATAATAATTCTGATCCAGAACACACTGGAGCTGTAACCAAAGTTCAGCGGCTCTGCCTTATGCTTTTTAAAATCAGATCCCAGCCTGCCGGAACGTATGTCTCCAAGCGAATAGATCTCTTTTTTATCTATCAGATAAGAGATATTTTTTTCAATGTGATAAATGTTCTGATCCGGATTTAGAACTACTGTTTTACTCTCAGGGAAAAAAACCGCTAAAAAGCCTGCAAGGAAAAAAATTTTTAATTTCATATTAATAAATACAAATAAATACTTAAATTATTATACAAATTATTGTTATGGAAAATATTATAATTATTATAAAAAAAAGTCAATCTTTTAAAAAAAATTATGCTGCATAATGCTTTACAGCTGCGTAAACAGCATATTACTGTTGACAGCCGGCAGTTTATTTTCTATTTACAATATCAAGAATAATTTCCCTGGTTGATATAAGTTTGTCCACAAAACTGACTAAATAAGTTTCCCGGTAACGGGGAAACCTGACAGTAAGGGGCCACATATGATGTAAAATTATATCTTTTTCCACAGCATTAAGCTTAAAATATTTTTCTGCATTATGCAGCGCAATACGGGGATGTTCAAAAGCATGAAATTTTTTTTTGCCGTCCCTGTATAAACTTTTGAAACGCCAGTTATAAAAAAAGAAATCATGCAAAAGGGCTCCCCGCGCAGCTGAACGGTAATCAAGGGAAAGCCTGCCGGCAATCTTGTAAGCTAAAAAAGCCACTGCCCGGGCATGGGTATAAATAGTAAGATCATGGTGTTTGTACTCTTTTAGTTTACTGAAAACAGGATGCCCCAGAATATCACCTGTTAATTCCAGAAACTCCTGCTCGCTGCGGTTAGCCGGTTTGTTTTTGATATCCGGAACCTTTATATGATTATCGTGTGTTAAATAAGATAATTTTTCTTTCATAGCTTTTTTCAGGTTTAAGGTTATACTTTTGTTTATATATTTACCTAAATGCGGGAAAGCGCCTATCAGACGCATTTTTAAAGGATTAAATTTTTTACCGGCAAACCCGGTATAGTCCTGTTTGAGTATTTCTACCAGCTGCGTAAACTTTTTAAAAGCTTTTACAGCATATAATAAATCACCTAATAAATACAGGGTGACAGATGCTGTTGCTATAAAAACAATATGCCGGTCAAGATTATTTTTAATTAATGCAAGATAACCATGCAGCCATCTTACCTGTATAAAACCGAGTATACCCCATGCAGCGGAGAAGTGCAGACAAATACGGCCGTGAATATTCAAAGGCTGATCACTGTAATCCCATAATTTAAGATTAAAAATATTCTCCATTATAAGCCCTGTATAATATTCCAGCAGCGAAGCGGTAACGGCAAACAGCAGCATAGTTACTGCTGCGGGTACAAAAGGCGGTATAAAACCGTCTAAAAACAGAAACATAACAGCCCCCCAGCCGTAAACCGGAATAAAGGGACCGTAAAAAAAACCCCTGTTTACCAGCCGCCTTTTACTCAGCGAACTGTATAAAGTTTCCAGTACCCAGCCGATAAAAGCATAGCTATAAAAATAAAAAAGATAATCAATATGAAAACTGTTCAGAGTATCCATAGACAGGCATTATTAAAACAAACAGTATATTATACAACAATATATTATTATAACATGCAAATACAAAGCCGTAATACTAACAATAGTGCCTGAGACATAACATAAAATTTTCGCTTTTAATTTTCCGCAAAGCAGTTTCCTTCAACGGCAACTGTTTTCCAGGCTGACAATCTTTTGCCGGTAGTACCGGTAGTTTTCCAAATCAACTTCCAGCGGCACCATATGATCACAGGTAGGTATAAAACGGCCCCTTTTTACCATAAACGGAATAATATACTCCAGATGTTTGTCAATAGCTGCCGGTGTGGCAGCCAGTATCTTTTTATCAATCCCGCCTTTTATTACCAGCTTGGGATAACGCCGGCCAATCTCGACTATATCCTGCCCGCTACAATTTTCAAAAGGAGACATAGCATTCATACCTATTTCTATATATAAGGGAATAGCATCAGCGACATAACCGTCTGTATCTATCTCTATACTGATCCTTTTTTGCTGGCGGGACTGTACACGCCGGATCAGTTCCAGATATTTATCCCGGAAAAAGCGGCGCCACATCTGCGGCGAGATAAGCAAACCATGATTATAGCAGATATCCTCTGCGAAAAACAGTTCATCTATTTCGGTTTGCCGCTGCAAACGGCTGATCATTTTATCACAAAGTTCCAGCCAGACAACCAGCATTTTCTCTACTAACGCAGGCTGATCATAGAACACATACATAATCCCTTCGGGACCCAGCAGGGCACGCAGATACATGTACTGGCCGATGATCATCTGCGTCAGCCAGCTGCGGTCAGCTTTGACCTTTTTAACAACCTTGTCTGCAGCCGCATCATAAGCTTTCAGCCGTTCAGTACTGTCCGGATCAAGACGCGGTACTATCTTCTCCTCCCAGTCCCTGTCATTATTAACTGCATGCTGCAGATAAGTGGGCATATACCCGTCTTCCCGACCCTGAAAAAATTTAACCACCCGGCCGGCACGGTCTCTTTTTACAGTGTAGTTACTGTTTTCCTCCAGCACCTCTTCTGTAAAAGCCGGACACAAAGGCGGATCAACCCATCCCAGCTGCTCGATACTGACATCGCCCGGATCATGATCATAATTAAAAGCAAGGGCCGGCTCCTGTTTAAGCCCCTGCGCGCGCCACTTCTGCAAAACCCCCTCCATGAAACCAAATTCCCGGCGGACAAACCGGTCCGGCTGTCTGCCGTTCATTGTTGCCCGGTAACGTTCTGCCGCTTCCATAATACCTCCATTTTTTTCTTGTATTATTATACAAATTATGATAAAAATAAAGGTATTTTTAGTTATTTTAATGGACAATCGTACAAATGAAAAATAAATTCTACCGGTTAAACCTGAAATACAGTCCTCTCTACGGCATATGGAAAGTAGCAGCTGATTCCTCATACACAGTAAGACACAGCCGGGGACTCAGCCGAAGCGCATTTTTTATCACCACCGGGGGACAGGGCAGCTTACAAACCGGTAATAATTTGAGCCAGCTGCTTAACCCCTACAGTGTTTGGTTTATACCGCGGCAGCAGCCCTGCTTTTATTTTTGTGCTGGAGAAAAATGGTCTTTTTATTTTATCGAGTTAAATAATGATTCTTTACTCCATACTCTCAACCTTGATTTCCACAAAAAATATATGCTGCCTGATCTCTATTATACCCGGCATCTATGTGCCATGCTGATAAGGGAGATAATTTTACAAAACAAAGGCTATCAGTATAAAGCTGTTTCCCTGTTATATGAACTGCTGGTTTATTGGACGCGTATATTTAACCCGACCAGGAACATCCGGGAACTGGCTGTACAGCAGGCTGTGCAGTGGATGCACACCAATATTAATAAAAAATTAAAAACCGCTGTCTTTTATAAAAACAGCGGTTTGAGCCGTACCTCTTTTTTTACGCTGTTTAAAAAGCGTTATGAGACAGCGCCGGCAGACTATTTTCTGAACCTGAAGCTGGCCAATGCCTGCCGTACTCTGCTGCATACCAGTAAAAAAATAAAAATAGTTGCAGCTGAAAACGGTTTTAGTGATTCCTGTTATTTTTCCAGGTTTTTTAAAAAAAAGTATGGTTATGCGCCTTCAGTTTACCGAAAAAAAAATCAGGAGTTTTCATTCATACATTAAAACAGCAGCAGCAAACGGATCAAGCTTTATAAAGTCTTTATATTCCCGGCCGCTGTAAAAATCAAAACAGTTTTGCTCCAGTGCCCTGGTAACCGGAGCAGTATCCCAGTTAATAACAAACTTTCCCACCAGGCGGTCTTTTTTATATAAAGCCAGCTGCCAGGGATAACTCTCTCCAAAAAGATTACAGGGCACAGCTGTAATATCCCTGTCAAACACCCGGCCAAAAGCGCGCTCTAACCGTTCCGAAGGCACCAGGTCAAGCCGGTCGGAAACAAAAAAAGCGCTGTTGGCTGCCTTGATCAGATCAAGACAAGTCAACACCTGCCGGTTAGTAAGTTCTGTCTGCGTGTTCCGCAGCTGCACGCAATCTGCGTCAACCTGGGCTGAGGCATTATTCATAAATAATCTGGTAAAAGCTGTCCGGAGCGCTTCCCTGGCGCCAGCCGTACCTGCATGCCGGGGATACCAGCAGGGAGCTGTATCCTGATTGATACGAACCGCATCAGCTATATCAAAAGAAGATGATAAAACACTGTTACAGACCAGTAGCGGAGCAGAGCCGATAAGTTTTTTAACAGTTTTGAGCGCACGGCGGTACAACTCAATACTGCTTAAGGAGTTATCATAACGGTTGCGCGGAATAACCGCCATATCCAGAAAATCGAGTTTAAAATATTCAAAGCCGGCTTGTTTGAAAAACAGAATTGTCTCTTCCAGAAAGGCCGTACTGTCCGGGTGTGAAAGGTCCAGTGCTTTCCAGGGCGGAATATTAAAAACCGGCCTCCAGGTATACTCATCATCAGTATAGAACATGGCCCTGTTTTGCCGGTAAAAATCACTGCCGGCCTCAGCAGTAAACGGTGCGATCCAGATACCCGGTGTAAAACCTTTATCCTTGATGCGGGAGGCCAGTTTACTTACTCCCTCGGGAAAAGCAGCAGACGGTTTTTGCCAGTCTCCCATAAAGGGACAATACCCCATATCTATTTGCATAATATCCAGGGGCAGCTTCTGCCGGTTTTCCGCCAGCCAGTGCAGGTTATGCTCAATATCAGCTGCTGTAACCTCTGTAAAATACTGGTACCAGGAACACCAGCCGCGGCGGGGCGGTTCAGGTTTATGTTCACCCAGTTCTCTTTTATAAAAGAGCAGAGCCTCGCTCTCAGTAGCAAAGGTTGCTATGACATACTTTTCCGGAGCTGCTACAGTGCTGTCACTTTCCACATATAAATTTATCTCTGTTTTATCACCGCATTGGTATAACTCAATACCGGGAAAAGAAGCGTAAGCAGTGGTAAAACCGTAAAGCGTAATACCCCGTTTATCCCGAACCAGCATCAGGCTGTCAGCCCTGATCTTTTTATGCTGCTTAAGATCACTCTTTTGGCATAAACGGTTAAGCCGGCACATACGGTCATAAAAACAGAAAGCACCCTGAAAACCGGTAAGTGTTTCTTTATGCAGATCAAGTTTTTTCATGTTTACTCCCTGCGGTTTAATATACTATAATTAAGTAAAATATTCTATGTTTTTTTTTTTAAGTTATATGCTGAAAAAAACAGCACCGCAAAACCCGGCAGCTCTTTTTATCTACCAGGATTCGTATTTGACTATCTTTTCCAGCGACAGCCTGTTTTTGCTTACCGGAGCCGGGTCAGAGGGATAACCCAGCGGCAGTAACTCCACCACCCTTACTGCCGGCGGTATAGCAAGAAGTTCTTTAACTTTCTCTTCCTGAAAAGCACCGATCCAGCAGGTACCCAGCCCCTCTGCTGCAGCAGCCAAAGTCAAGTGATCAACCGCAATTGCTACATCAATAGGATAGCACTGCTGACCGCAAGACATAACATGACCGTCGGTAACTGCACAGCAGGCTATGACTACCGGGGCCTGCCCAACAAAGCGCTGACCATTGGCTGCCTCCGCCAGCAAACCGCGCTGCTTTGCCTGCTGCACCACCACAAAACGCCACTCCTGCAGGTTTTTGGCAGAGGGCGCCATACGGCCGGCTTCCAGAACCCGCTCCAGCACTGCTGCCGGTACAGGCTGTTCCTTGTAGGAACGTACACTTTTACGCTGCGTTATTAATTGATAAATATCCATTTAACCCTCCTGATATTTATAGTTTGATCCGGACCAGGATTCCGGGCATAGTCAGTTAAATTCATAAAATTTATCCAGTCCTGTCTCCTGTTAAGCATTATAAATTAATTTAACTTAAAACGCAAAAAAACAGCCAGTGCAGACAGTTTTCATTGACAAAGGTTTTTTTTTACTATATAATTTAACAAAATAAAAGTGGCAGGAGCCTTTATGAAAAAAATAATTTATCTATTGTTTTCTCTACTGATTGCTGTATCATGTGCACCCGACGATCCCTTGGCCAGTCTGGCGGACAATAACCGCAAAGCTCCTGACGGCAGAAGCGGCACCAGTCTGGACAACTCTTTTTTCTATGTAAAAACCGCTCCGGCAGAATCTATCCGCGACGGTGCTACCAATGCCGCCTTACGCCAGATAGAAATTGAAATGAGTAAGGAGATTGACACTGCTACAGCCACCAGCGCTAATATTATCTTACGGGATGTATCAACCAACCCGGCTGCAGTTATCAATACTGCCACTATCGCGGTCTCCAACATAACCACAAACAATGTTTATAAAATATATATCTATTATGATACTAATGACACCGGCCCCCTGGCTGCCAATTATGAAGTTATCCTCTCTTCCAATCTCGGTGATTACAGCGGTCACCGCCTGTGCGGGCTTTATAATGCTATAAATTTTACTACGGTAGATACAACCCGGCCGCAAATTACGGATTACCGCTACACTACGGATAACGCTCTGGGACAAATAATACCCACTTTATTTTACTCTGCCAGCGCGACCATGACAGCCACCAATATGGTGCAGATCACTTTCTTCTATCAGGAATCCGGGCTCCGTCTGAATATAAACTACAGCAATATAAACCTTTCTGGCGGCAGCAGTACTCTGATCAGCGGCATGGATACTGCCGGTATTATGTCTACAGCTGTTTTTTCCAATCTGGCTTTGGATACTGATTATACAGCCAGCCTTGATGTCTCAATCTATACCAACAGCAATACCTACAGCGGCGGCGATCTTATCCAATATCCGCAGCTATCTTATGATGTTTTTCAGGCAAACAATTATACATACATTGATAACAGCAGCCTCCATATCCGTTTTACCACTGCTTCCTGGACCAATCCTGCGCCTTTGCTGGCCTGGTTACGTTCCACCCAGATTGTAAGTGATTTTACTATTTTAACTGTAGAGTTTAATCAGAGTATTCTGGATACCAACAGTATTAATCATAACAGTGTTACCCTGCTGCAAAGGCTTTCCGGATCATATACGGAAATACCATATACGTTTATAGAAAAGAAAAATGATTTTTTCCGTATCAGAACCCATAATACAGGCAGTTTTTATATGTTTCTGGAAAATACTATCCGGGGGACCAACAGCCAGCCGCTTGATGTACGTTATTCAGCTTACGGCGGCACCCCTTTCAACTCAGCGATCAGCGCTGATGATGAAAAAGTTATTATAAATTTTTAACTATATACATTAAAACAGGAGTTATTTAATGAAAACAGCTACTACTATTTACAAATTACTGATCACTGTAATGCTGCTTATCAGCCTGATGACAGCGCAAAACTATACTTCCCACCGGGCTACTTTAAGTTCCGGTATTTTCCTGGAGCCGCTGGATAATCTTGCCAGTTTACCGGCAGACATCCTGAAGGCGGAAAAAAATATTTTCATAGGCGGCTGGGGTATTAACGGCAGCGGATTAAAATTAGGCAGCCTGTACAGTCTTAGCGACAGGTTAACCGCCGGACTTGTTTTTCGTTATTATCAGAATAAAGATCCCAGAGGCCCTAATATTATTGTGCCGGGCAACAGCATTACCACCACCGGGTTAAATTATATTACTGGTATGGAAGGTTCCGGCGAGGATCATTCCTCTGATTTTTCCGTGCCGGTAGCCGGTATTTATACAGTAAAAAATGAATACAGCGCTGTGTTTACCAACTATGACAATTATCTAAGCCTCGACGGCAGTCTCGGTTTGGCTCTTAATCTTGGCGTATTTCAACTGGGATTTAATGCCGGCTACTATGAGGATCCGGGCGATGACTCTAAAAAAGAAGCGGCCTATACCTATAAACATATTACCACTGACCTGACTACGGATACTGAAACCTACTCTTTAAATGAAACCGTTAATAATGCTGAACAGGAGATAGACCGGACACTGCGCGCAGCCACTCATGGTGTACTGAACATGAACGGAGCACTCAGCAGTATTTACGGTATACTTTCCCTGGAAAAAAACTGGGACAAGGATTATGAAACCAATACCGCTACCCGCATTGATAAAAGCGGCAGCACTCTTAGCACAACCTATTCCGGCCGGGAGGAAACTCTGGCTGATTACAGCAGCACCGGTATTGGTTTATACGGCGCAGCTGTTATCAACCCGGGCACTCTGGAGATGGAGATCGGAGCCGGGTATAACATGCGCTTTGAAAATAACGAGCTGGACTATAATTTTTACGATATTGATAACAATTATAACGCTGTATCAACTTCTCTTGCCGGATACACCAACAAGCTTACTACTAAAACTCATACTGCTTATATAAATAAAACTGTCCCCAGTCACCGTTTAAACGCAGACTTGCTCATACGCAAAACACTGCTCAACAATATTAAACTGGGCACCGGTATACAGGGTGCGGCTGATATCAGAGTACTGGAATATGACAACACTACCAGTGATACTGCTACGGAAATATTTAACGACGGAGACGGCATTGCCGAGGCCGCAGACTACAAGCTGGTTACCACAAGCGGGGCCACCTATAATGTACAAACCTGGCAGACAACCATTGATATCACCATACCTTTTTATATGGAAATACCGCTCCATGATAAAGTAAACCTGATGCTGGGCTACCGTTTTAATGCCGAGATAGAAAAAGATGAAACCATCAGTACTTTTGTTGACGCCCAGGAAGAATATGAAGACTATGATTATCTGAATATACCCGGCAATAAAACCAGCGGCGATGGTTTTACCGGCGCCAGTACTGTCTATGACACGACCGGCAGGCAGGAGATCGAACGTGATATAAATGTTGATAATGACTTCGGACTCGGTGTAAAATACCGGCCGCTGGATAATCTGATCCTGAATCTTGGATTTGAACTAACAAGCGGCAATAACAACATTGATCTGCGCTACGTAAATATCAGCAGCAAGCTGTTATTTTAATTATTTTTTTACAGGGGTAAATTATGAAAAAATATTTATATGCCATTTCCTTAATCTTCATACTGCTGACTGCAGCATGTTCGCATGATTTACTCCTGCCCTCAGAAGCTGAACACAAACCGCTCCCGGAAAACAAGGATCATGTGACAGCTGATATACCCAACAGCGGACTGCCCTATATTACCTATACGGAAAATTATGAAACTGCTCAGGGGAGTAATGTTATTATGATCATTTTCTCCCAGCCTATGGCTCCGGCCACTATTAACCAGGCTAATATTACCCTGCGCGATATCAGCACTCCCGGCATGAGCAATATAACTTTTACTGCCGCGCTCGGCGATGAACAGAGGGTGCTTACTCTCCAAACCGAACATCCCTATATTAACCGCGGCAACATTGAACGTATTTTATCAACTAATATTACTGATATTTACGGGCGTCCCCTGGCCGGGCTGGGACACGGGACAACAGCAACCGGCAACTGGCGCCGCTTGATTCCCTGGGAATACCGGGCTATAGCCGCAAATGATACTCATCCGGGCACCGCGACCCTGATAGAACCAGCGACTGTCTCCACCAGCTTAACCCCTATAAACCAAAGCAACTTGACAGTGGATTTTACTATAAATACGCCTGACCTCAGTCTTGCTGCGCCAGCCAGCAATATAAGTAATGCTTTTACTTACAGCGGTGCTGGTGCGGAACTTACCTGTGGTGATGTAACTCTTCCCGGATTAACTGTGGAACTGACCAACATGACCAACGGGATACATACAGTCACTATTGATCCGGCCTGTTTAACCAATACAGCTACCTACAGCGGCGGCGGTCTGATCCAACTGCCGGCTTATGTGATAAACACCTGGACTGACGGCAGTGATTTTAGTATAACTTATAATAATGATATGCAATCCATACTAAACCCTGACATCTGGCATGTTGATCTCTCTTTATTCATTTCCATAAGCAATTCCGGAGCTGCTGTCTGGGCAGAAGACAGCGCCCAGTTTTCAGACGGAAGTATGTCCCTTAAAAGCGGTAACATCACCCACGATGAACTAAGTTCCGTTACTCTAGTTATTAACGGGCCGGCAAATATCAGTTTTGACTGGATGGTCTCCAGTGAAAGCAGTTTCGACTTTCTGAGGTTTCATATTGACGGTATTCAGCAAAACGCTATTGACGGTATTACTGGCTGGAGTACGGTTAATGACGCTGTGGGCGCCGGGGTTCATACCCTGACCTGGACCTATGATAAAGACGGTTCGGTCAGCCAGGGCCAGGACTGCGGCTGGATAGACAATGTAAATATTACACCGTAACCGCTCATAAACAACCGCGCCTGGAACAGCTTGTCTGCCGAATTCTCTTTTTTATTATTAATATTTCAACTTAATATGAAAAAATATTTTTACACAATCTTTGCAGCCATTATGATATTGCTCTTATGCTCCTGTCTGCGCTATATGACCCATGACCGCAGTGAAGTGCTGCTTCCCGGTATTGATATTGACCAGAGCCTTAAGGTTGCTGCTGACTATATGCAGGAAAAGCAGGGAGAGTGGGGAACTTCCCTGGGATTGTGGGCTTTACGCGATCAGCCTGTAACAGCCTCCCAGGCGCAAAAAATCAGCGAGCTTTATTTTCTACATATTGATCAACTGGAAAAATCCTTTGATGTATGGCATCTTACCTGGGCTGTTGCCAATATCTACCGCCTCGGTAATGAAAAAGTAAAAAAACAACTGCAGCAAGCATATAATGACGCCACCAGACGGGCTGCTGATCTGCATAACTCAGCCAACACCCATGTTAACGGTGACAAACTCTATATGGGTGATGCACATGGCGGCGGCCGCGCCTTTAGCCGTAAACATCTGGTGGTACCGGGCAATGATAAATACCTGCAGTCTTATCAGGAATACCTGAGCAACAAATAAAAATACCCCTGTTTTGGGGATAAATTTATTAATTATCATTTCACTGCAAAAATTGCTGTTTTTTTTTTTAAATAACCCCTGTTAGTTTGAATTTATTTACAATCTACTTTATACTTAGAAAAAACGCAAGGAGAAATCATGGTTTCCACTAAAAACTATCAGGAATTACTGGATTATATCAATCAACTTACCATAATAGATACGCATGAACACCTGCCGGTAAAAGAAGAAAACCGGGAGAAGGATACTGATATTTTGCGTGAATACCTCAGCCATTACTTTTGCCGGGACCTTATCTCGGCCGGGCTGCCGGCCAAACAGCTGGATACTCTGCGCGATCCCCGGATTGACCTGACAAAACGCTGGGAGATAGCCGAACCGTACTGGGAGCCATGCCGCTATACCGGTTACGGCCGGGCGCTTGATATTACTGTAAAAAAACTCTACGGCATTGATAAGATCGACGGCAATACAATAACTAAACTGAATAACAAGTTTTGCGCTACTCTTAAAGAGGGGCAATATCAAAAAGTTTTAAAAGATCTTTGCCGTATTGAAAAAAGTATTGTCACCAGTAATGAAATTGATTATGATAAAGATTTTTTCCGCATCGCTCCCTACCTTGATTATTTTATCCGGCCGGACAATGTACAAGTCATTAAAAACATCAAAAATGAGTTTGACATGAGCATCAGTACCTTTTCCGACTGGCTGGATGCCTGTACAATGACCATTGATAAATATATAAACCATGGTGCGGCCGCTTTTAAATGCGGCTTGGCCTACCGGCGCAGTCTCCACTTTAAGGAGACAGCAGGAGCGGAAGCGGAAAAGGCCTTTAATGAGATCTTAAAGCAGCAGCACCTTCCGGAAGCAACACCGCTACGGGTTGACCGTAAGTTCGAAGATTATATGTTCCATTATATTCTTGCTTATCTGAACAGTAAAAAATTTACAATCCAGATACATACCGGTTTACAGGAGGGCAATGGTAATTATATAACTAACAGCGATCCGACTCTACTGACAAATCTTTTTTTACAATATCCGAGTTTATATTTTGATATTTTTCATATAAGTTACCCGTTTCAGCACCTGCTTGCCGCCCTGGCTAAAAATTTTCCCAATGTCTATATTGATATGTGCTGGGCGCATATCATTTCCCCGGCTGCAGCCCGCTCTGCCCTGTATGAATTTCTGGACAGTGTGCCGGCCAGTAAGATAAGCGCTTTTGGCGGCGACTATCTGTTTGTCGATGCTGTCTACGGTCATAAACAGCTGGCAGCGGAAAATGTGGCATGGGTTTTAAGCCGTAAAATAAAAGAAAAAATTTTTAATATGGATGTTGCCAAGCAGATAGCTTACATGTTATTTTATGATACCCCGGCCGCGCTTTTCCGGCTGCGCTAATATGGTTTTTTACTTTTTTCTGACTGCATCCTGCGCTTTCACCCTGGCTGTAGTTACAGAAAGTATATTTTTATTATTACAGCTGCGGGGCAGGGTGATACAACGTTTGACAGGCCGCTACGCTTTTTTACTGCACTGTATAGTTACGCTGTTCTTTTGGTCAATTTTTTTTATATTTTATATAATAATGCAGTTTTACGAGCAATTATCTTTTCATAACTACACTTTTATTAAAATTTCAGGATTTTTATTAACTGCTGTTGGCTTGATAACAGCTATAACCGGTTGTAAACAGCTTGGTTTGAAAAGAAGTTTATGTATAAATTTTTATTATAACGATGTTTCATTAATAAAAACCCCTTTATATAAACATATTTCCCATCCCCAGGATTACGGACTGATTACAGCGTTGACCGGCATGGCCCTGGCCACCGGTTACACATTTGATCTGTTTATTGCCGGTCTGGTTACAGTTCTGCTGCTGCCGCACCAATATCTGGAAAACATACCTTTACAAAACAGCCGCTAAGGCAGTTTCCGGTTGGCAATCTGACCCGCACAATGACAACACTTTTAGCAGTACTGTTATAATGGTTCTGCAAAAGCATTGTTTTAATTGTACTAAAACCCCAGGTAGCTCTTTTCCCTTTTATTTTTCCCTTTTATTTT
>CAZFAK010000026.1:16998-19039 GCA_964517045.1 uncultured Spirochaetia bacterium
TTTTCCCTTTTATTTTTCCCTTTTATTTTGACAAACAAAAGAAAAAAGAGTATAATTATCTATATGTAATATTAAGGACTTAAAAATTATCTGTCAATATAAACTGCTTAGCAGGCTGCTTTTATTATGTTTTCTGAGTTTACTGTTAAACTGTAAAGACGGTACTACTGCCGGGCCGAAAACAGATAATGACAATACGCAATATAATCCTACTAATGACAACAGCACTCTGATCGTTTACAGTGACTGCGGTATACAGACTAACGGGGTAACTTTTCACTGGCAGAACCTGACTGACGCTTCTTTTACAGTTGAACGAAAATTTTATAACGAAGCTGATTATACTGTGATCACTTCCAATCTAATCACAACTAATTTCACGGATACTAACATGCTTCCCGGCCCCTATACCTACCGGATCAGCGCTTATGACAGTTCCAATAATTTTATCACTAACAGCGACCCGGTCATTGCTTACCGGGCTGTAACAGATACGGAGTTCTTTCATGTTTACAATGAGACTATGACCAATGCTGAGGAAAAAGCCAATTTCGGCGCTACCAGTGATCAACAGGCTGACGGAGATCTAAACGGTACTGTAGTCTATGATATAGAATTACTGGCAGCTGATGTTTTAATTACTTTTACTGATTATATTGACTATTATATAGAGCTGGATGGTATTATTTTTACTGACTCTGACTGGGGCGGCAACGGCACTACTGTAGGCACAAACTATCTAACCGGCATCTATCCCGGTACTGTCTACACTGATCTGACCATTACGGACAAGGTTTCTTCAGGCGGCTCTTATACAGTGGTGCAGGAGGGAAGCACTCCTACAGTTCTGCCCTATACAGTGGCGCAGTAATGCGCTGATCCTGCCTGGTTCCAGCAACTATCCGGCACAGCAAATACCGGTTTACTCCCAGTTAGCCACTACCCTGATATAAATATCGCGGTAAAAATTTTTAGTGTAAACTATATCAAACTTAAAATTAATTATACCGCTCTCTTTGTTATAGTTAATTTTAATATTATCCAGGTCATAAAAGGCAGGTTTTTCCTGATAACCCAGACGGTAAAAATTACATACATGCACAAAGTAAAGATCCAGAGCAGTCAAATAATCAAGATCCATACCGTAAAAAGGCTGGTCGATATATTTAGCTGCCGAACCTTCATAATTATAATGCAGGGTATAACTATCACCTGCCGGTTTTTTCCCCGGCGGCAATTTAACTGAACCGCAAACAGTTTTTGAGTACTGCTTGTCTGCCGGTTGATCAGTATGTCCGGGAATGCGCACACTATAGACTTCTGAATATGTCTGAGCCGGTCCCGGTGTCCAGCTGGCCGGATTATTAGTTCCTCTGCTGCTGCTGTAAGCCGCAGCCTGAGCAGAGGAACTGCTGCGCGGTGCTGCCGGCAGCGCCTTGTCCTGTTCATCAAAGAGACAGCCGCATATCAACCAAATGCTGCCTGTTAAAATAAGAAAATTTTTATACATTTTTTTCTCCTGAAACATTTAACTACAAACGGCATTACTGCCGTTAAAATTTGCGGCTGATATAATAATATAAATACAAACGCTTGTATAGTTTTTTCTGATGTAAAGGTTTATAATTTTTATGTAAACGTTATTTTTTTTCTGTTTCAACCTTCTACAGAGACAATAAAAGAGATAAACTTAGAGCCACAGTAGAGTGGTTTCTGCATAGGTCCGTTGGTAAACTCCAGCCTTAAATGCAAGGTTACAGTATATGCTTTTTCAGTTACTGATAAAACCGGCACGAACGCTGTGATTTTTAGCCACGGTATACTTACTCCTGCATACTGCCGCTGGTCAACTTCGGCCTGAAGGGCAGGGTTACAGTATGTTTGACTGGGATGATTTATGGAAGATTTATCTTTCTTCAGCACTTTAGCGTTAAACTGCGGCTTAAAATTTACACAGAGTAAATGATGAAAATATTTTTTATAGCCACGGTAGACTTGCCTCTGCATACTGCCGCAGGGCTACTTCCTTCTTAAGTTCACG
>CAZFAK010000027.1:0-18180 GCA_964517045.1 uncultured Spirochaetia bacterium
CCAAGCGGGGAATTGGCCAGTTTGCCGTTTTTAAGGTTCTGACCCAGATCATTCTCCTGCGCAGCAGTAAAAGCAACATCACCCTCCGGTGAAATGATAAACAGATCATAATAACCGTATATCTCGATGTAATGCTCTAACTTGTCTCCATGATAATCATCCCATTTCTGCCATTCAGGGCCGCGGATACCGCCGTTATTGAAAGCATTAATAAACCGCTGCGCTGCCATAATTACAGCAGAATTATTCGCATAAACTTCCAGATCGCCGCGGCGTTCCACAAAATAGTTGTGAATCTGCTTTCTTTTTACCTCCTGTAATGCTTTCAACTGGTTAAAAGCATTTTTTTTAAGCGCTGCGCCGGCTCGATCAATAGAGATCAGGGTCACGACCAGGATCGCAACTGCGATGATCGCGGTAAAGATCATAATAATCTTGCCCCCGATACTGTTTATCAAAGATATTTTATTTTTACTCATTTTATTTTCTCCTTTATGTTTTTAATTTTTGCCGGCTGCCCGTTTGATCTGCTCCAGCTCATGGCTGTAGAGCATTTTTTCGGCATCCAGCAGAATCTTGACTTCTTCACCGACTTTACCCAGACCCGCAATATAATTATTACGGGCCTGGTTATCTTTAAAATCAGGCGCCGGCTCTATATTTTTTTCCGGTATATCATGCACCTCGGCCACGGTATCCACCAGAAAACCGATCGAAGTATCATTTATATTAACAATAATGATACAGGTACGGTCATCATAATCTCTTTCCGGCATGCCGAAACGGAGACGGATATCCATTACCGGGATCACCTTGCCCCTCAAATTTATAACCCCTTTAATATAGTCAGGCATGTCCGGTACATGTGTAATCTTCTGCAGCTCAATTATTTCGGTGATGCTTTTGATCCCGATCCCGTATACCTCATCTGCTATTTTAAAAAGCATATATTTGTCCGCCTGCGCATCAGCCCCGTCACCCGTCTCATCCAGGAACTGCTGCTCAGCGGTTGCTGTTGTTTCTTCCATAGTATTTACCCCTTTAAAATTTAATTTATTTCAAGTTCCCTCTCGATAATACTGCGTGTATCAAGAATAAGAGTCACGTCTCCATTACCGAGTATGGAACATCCTGTTATGCCCTTAACATCATTCATATATAAAGACAAAGCCTTGATAACAATCTGCTGGCTGCCGATAATAGCATCAATCGGAAAAGCCAGTTTACGGTTATTACTTTGCACTATCAGCATTGTGTTCCGGTCATTTCTTTTCTCCTCCTCTGCAACGTCCAATTCCGAAGTATTAACTGCTTGCGCTACGGCATCCTGTACAGCCTGATTCATATGATCTCTTGCCTCTTTAACGACATCCCCCCGGTCCGGAACAATTTCTTTCTTCTTTTTACTGCCATTACCATTATTATGGATTTTAAACATTTTTTCCAGTTCTACTACCGGGATAATGTCTTCCCGCAATTTTATAACCTGCCTGCCTTTATTGGTCCTGGTAAACTGCTCCTTTTGCGGCTGTAAAAATTCGCGTATGTCCAAAGCCGGCAGAGAAAACAAGGTACCTTTTACTTTAAATGTAATAGCGTCCAGGATCGCCATGGTCAGGGGGATCTTTAAAATAGTCTCTGAACCCTGCCCTTTTTCGCTCAGCAGCTCTACCTTGCCCCGCATTCTTTCTATATTTTTCCGTACAACATCCATGCCTACGCCCCGTCCTGAGACAGAGGTTATCTTTTCCGCGGTAGAAAAACCGGGATTAAATATCAGCTGCCAGACCTCTTGATCGCTATACTCTTCCCTGTTTTTGGTAAGTATACCCGAACTTTCTGCTTTGGATAGTATTTTTTCTCTGTCCAGACCGCGGCCGTCATCCTTGATTGTAATCCACACTTCATTGCCTTCATACTTGGCTGAAAGATAGATATGACCGTTTTCCGCTTTACCCCTGGACTGGCGCGTTCTTTTATCTTCAATACCATGATCAGCACAATTACGCATAATATGCACCAGGGGATCAGCTATCTGTTCAATAACCGTACGGTCCATCTCGGTTTCCGCACCATGAATAAAGAGTTTCAGTTTTTTGTTAAACTTGCGCCCCAGATCCCGGACCAGCCGGGTCATTTTATTAAATAATCCCTCCAGCGGCACCATACGCACACTCATACTGATTTCCTGCATCTCATTCGTGATTTTGTTCAGATAGTTGGCCGCTTTATTAAACCCGGGCAGCTCCTCTTCATTATTGAGTTTTTTCAAAGCCGGATTGTTTAAAACCATAGCCTCAGCTGTAATAAGCTCACCTGTAAGTTCAAATAATTTATCCAGTTTGTCTGTATCAACCCGCAGGTCTTTTCTTTTTTTTATAATACTATCACTGCCGGCAGCAGCTTTGGCCCGGGACTGTTTTTCCAAAGCTGACTGTACTGCTTTGGGATCAGTCTTCCCTGATTCAATCAGTATTTCACCCAACTGACGGCGCTGCATATTCAAAGCCTTCTCTACATCATTGGGCTTTACAACACCGTCATCTACCAGCATCTCTCCTATAGGTTTAACCGCTTCTGCATGCTCAGAGTTATCTGTCTCAGCCTGAGTGTTTTGAGCTTCCGGTTGGTTTTGCTCTGCAGCAGCTATATTCCGGCTGCTCTTCTCCAGAAGGGCTTTGATTTTGTCCAGCTGGGAAAGTAAAAAAGTAGTTATATTTTTGTTTACTTTACACTTGCCGCTGCGGATAGTTTCCAGAAAAGTCTCCAGTTCCTGACTCTCCTTTTCCAGCTCTGCCAGACCCAGAAAACCGGAGTTGCCTTTAAAAGTATGAACCAGACGGAATATCTCCTCAATAATCTGCATATTGTTTGGATCATCATCCAGACTGATCATATTGTTCTCAACCCTATCCAGTAAATCCGCAGCCTCGGATCTGTACTTGGCAATTATCTCTTCCGTAAGCAAACTCTGCGCGCCCGCATCTGCCTGGGCAGATGCCTGTTTTCCGGAACTGCCGGAGACAGCTTTTTTTCTTTTACCGCTTTGTTTCTGCTGCCGGGCAGCTCCCTTTATTTCCTGCCTGACATTTTTAATACACTGCTGCAAATCATTGATCACAATACGCGCCTCATTCTCAAAACCCTGATCAGTAGCTTTCTCCTCTACACTATCTATAAGCTGTTTAATAAAATCTGTGGCAGCATAGAGAATATCGATTTCTTCCGCCTTAGGCATTCGCTCTTCGCGGCGGTATATATCCAGCAGGTTCTCGGCTTCATGCGTTACATTCTGTACATTCTTAAAATTAAGGTAGCCGGCAGAACCTTTTAAAGAATGAAACATGCGGAAAACTGTATTTACTATCTCTTTGTCACAACTATCCTCTATACGGCCTATCTGCGGCTCCGCATCCTCGATCATATCATTGGCTTCTGAAACAAAAGCTCTTATAAACTCATCATTACTGTCATCAGACATCAGCTGAATCCTCCATTGTTTTGATCTCTGTAAGCAGTTCGCTGTAAACTTTTTTCAGTTTTTGCGTCAGCCGGGACAGCTTTTTTTTATCTACAGTCGGTTTTTGCTCTTTTAGTTCCTTTTCCATTTGCCTTAAAGTATTGAGAAGCTCTTCCAGATCCAACGGTTTGCCGAAAAAGGCATAGGCCCGGTTGTTAATCGCAGCCCTGGCTGTCTCCAGATCACCGTAAGCAGTTATAATTATAACTCTGGCTTTCTCATCCTGCTGCCGTACCTGTTTAAGCAGTTCAATACCGTTCATCTCCGGCATCCTTATATCAGTAATAACACAATCATATTCCTGCGGCGTATAGATAGCTACCGCTTCCAGCGGATTGCTTTTACTCACGCACTGATGGCCATCGCTTTCCAGCTGACCATGCAATGCGGATAAAGACTCCTGATCATCATCAACTAATAAAATTTTCATTATTGTATACCTGCTTTTACATATCATAATACGTGCCATTTAAACTGTAAAAATTAATTTCTGCTTTCTTAACCCTGTTTTACCGTAAAAAAGCAGCTTACCGGCCTGAGTAAGTGCTGCGGTTAAAAAATTTTTTTAAAAAAAACATGAATTTTTCTGTCAAACGCTGTTCTTATAAGTACAGTGTACGTTCAAGTACAATAGATTTCGTACTAAAAAGTACAAAAAACAGATTTTTTAAAAAAAAGATAGAAAAAAATTTGCAACCCGCCTATAAATTTCATATACTAAAATCCGACAGCCAAAGTAAGGGAGGACTTCACTAAAATGTTCATATATATCATAATCGGTGTGTTAATAATAATAAGCGCTGCTGTAGTAGTAATACTGCAAAACAGAACTACTCAAAGTAAAAAAACCATTCAGCAGATCCATATCTTTAAACAACAGCAAAAATGGTCCCAGCTGATTAAAACCTGTAAAAAATTTACAGAGTATTCATCAGTTAACCCTTTGCCCTATTATGCTCTTGCGCTGGCTTATAAAAAAAAAGGACATTATGTAAAAGCTTATGAAAACCTGCGCTATATTTTACATAACTCCCTGCAGAATAATGAAGTAACGGAAAAAGATCTTTACCGGGAGCTGGCTGCCGTAGCCGGTATACTGGAAAAGACAGATGAACAGATCAAATACAATACGCTCTTAACCAAAACCGAAGATGATAATGCAGCCCATTATTATGAACTGGGCAACAGTTATTATCAGGCGCAAAACTGGCAGCAGGCTGCCAAAACACTGGAAAAATGTCTGGTACTGGATAAAAATTTTACCAAAGCCTTTGTGCTCCTGGGAACTGCTTATTTTAAAATGCGCAATGAAAATAAAGCCCTGCAATATCTGCGCGCTGCTGTACACACGCACTGCAATGATCCGGAAATCCCTTTTATGCTGGCTGAGATATATTACAATAAAAGAGATTATAATAATGCTGTAACCTATTACCGGCAAAGTATCAAGAATAACTGTCATGCTGCGGAATGCAATGCCAAACTGGGATTTATTTTTTGTGCCCAAAAAGAGTATACTCAGGGTGAAAAATATCTGCAGACCGCCCTGGAACAGTTTAAAAAAGATAAAGAGGAAAACAACAGCCTTTCCCGCGTTAAAATCGAACTGGCCAATACTACAGCCCGGCGCGGCGACCTGGATACCGCCCTGAAGTACTGGCGGGAAGCGGATAAAAATACCCCTGAATACCGTCAGCAATATATAGACGCCAAAATACAAACTTTTTCCTATATAAAAAAATACCAGCAAAAAAATGAACTAAGCAAAGTTTATTTTCTTAATAATAATGATTTTAAAAATTGCTGTCTGCAGTTTCTGCGTAAATTAAAACATTATTCACTGGCTGAACCGGTTATGCAGAATGAAACAGTTACAGTCAAATCCATTTTCCGCAGCGGCGTTGACGAATACGACTGTCTGACCCTTTTCGACCGCAACCTGATACCTGTAACCAAAGAGGAGATGAAAAAACTGCTCCAGCGCATTAAGGAGGAAAAAATATATATGGGCATCTATCTGACCTGGTATGTTTTTTCCGAAGATGCCCATGAATATGCTAAAACTGTTCCGATTGAACTGTATGACGGTGCTAAAACAGCTTCTGTTATACAGAGATAGCTTAAAACAGATTAAATATGAGTAAAGCGAAAAAAAAATCTCTCTTAATAGTCGATGATGAACAAGCGATCAGAGAGACCCTGACAGCTATGCTCAACGAATCCAATTACACGGTTCATACGGCAGCTAACGCGGGCCAGGCTCTGGAGCGCATAGAAAGCTGTAAACCGCCGGTAATTCTGCTTGACATCTACATGCCGGGTCGCAGCGGCCTTGATCTTCTGCAGCAAATAAAAAAAAAATACCCTGATCAGATTATAATTATTATTTCCGGTGCCGGCAGCCGTGACGATGCTGTCAAAGCCCTGCGTTACGGCGCGTTTGATTATCTTACCAAACCGATCATAGCTATCTCTGTCCTGCTGCAGACTGTTAAACGGGGCATTGATCACTACAACCTGATCAAAGAAAATAAAAATTATAAAAAAAATCTGGAAAAAATTGTAAAAAATAAGACCAGGGCTCTGCGGCAAAAGGAGAGACAGACCAACCGGCTTAACCGTGTGCTTAAGCTGATCCATTGGATCTCTAAAAGTTATAACCATTTTACCAGTCCGGAGCAGCTTTTAAACGCGCTTTATACATCTCTCGGCAAAGAAAAGATTTTCAGGTATATAAATATTTATCTGCTGGATCAGAATAAAAAGATATATAAATCCGCGGGCAGCAAAAAATACTCTGCCGGCAGTAAAGCCGCTCAGCTTAACCCCCCCTGTGTGCAGCATTTCCTGCAGTCTGAAAATAACAGCAAAATTGTTATCAATAAAAACAACTGCCGTCAATGCCCGTTTTACACCAAACAACACAGCGGACAAACAGCTATGATACCTGTAAACTATAATAATAACATAGTGGGTATGATCTGTTTAACCGGAAAAAAAACAGTGTCTTTTAATACAGCCATGGTGGAAGCGCTGGCTAATCTCGGCAATGAGATTGGTCTGAAACTGCATACAATATCAATAAAAAAAAATATGCGCGCGGCAAAAAACGAACTGGACCGGAGCAAACAGCAATACCTGAATCTTACCGAGGTACTGCCGGAAATAGTATTTGAAACAGATGCGAATATGAATATTTCTTTTCTTAACCGTCATGGCCGGGACCTGTTCTATAAAACCGCAAACAGACATGAGACCAAAAGCTTTAATCTACTTGATTTCATGCCTTCTGAAGAGCGTTCCAAAGCAAAATATAACCTGCAAAAACGGCTCAAGGGCCGGGCGCAAGGTGCTGCTTCCTATTCTCTGTGCCTGCCAGGCAACAAACATATGCCGGTACTGATGCATGCTGAGCCGACTATGATAGACAGCCGCTGCACAGGCTGGCGCGGTGTTATTATCAACAATACAAAGCAAAATAATAAAATAGTTAAACAGAAAAAGGAGATAAGGTTTCAGCAGATGAGCAACCGGATCTATCAGATAATACGGCAAAATAAACCGCATAATTTTTGGTATAGATTGAAACTTGCCGTAGACCTAATGTGTGAACAGCTGCCTGCCCAGAGATTATCAATTATGCTGCCCGATGATAATAACCACTTACGCATTGTAACGGAAAACGGTCTGTGGCCCGAGACCTGCCGCCAGGTAAATAACCGCAAAACAGCAACCCCGGTAGCTGATTATGTTTTTCAAAAAGGCATTCCGGTGATCATTAATAACCAGAAGGAACTTGAGAAGTTCGTCCGCAGCCATCCTGATTTTAAATTTTTTCGTTTTAAACGTCAATCCCGCAACCGGATGAGTATTTTACCCCTGGCCATAATTCCTGCTGAAACCAATAAAAAAAATCTGGGAGTGATCAATATCAGCGGTAAAAATTATTTCTCTGATGAAGACAAAGAACTTATTCACAAAATCAGCAAACTGCTGGCTGAAGAGATAAAAGATGAACTGCACAATGCTGCCCTGCAAAAAGTTAATGAAGAAAAACAAATCAAGGAAAAAATGCTCATCCGGGCGCAGCGCCTGTCAACCCTGGGTGAGTTAACCTCTGCCATAGCTCATGAAGTACGGCAGCCGCTTAACGTGATTAAAATAATAGCCACCGGCCTGCAGATCGCAGCTAAAAGGAACCAGACTCTCTCCTGCGCTGCCAACAGGGAGAATTTGCAAAAAATAGTAAAGGGAACCGATAAAATAAACAGGATCGTCCAAAGTATATACAGTATTGGTAAAAAACCGCAGAAAATAACCGTAAAAGAATTAAATCTGAATCACTCTGTTAAAGAGATCATCTCCTTTTATAACCAGAAACTGAAATATCACTCCATTAAGCTGGAGCTTAAGCTTAAACCGGATATCAAAAATATTTTGATTTCCGAGATCCATTTTGAACAGCTGCTGACCAACCTGCTGCACAATGCTATTAATGCGCTGGATAGTATAGATAAACAAAAAAAAACCATAACTATTACCACCAAACTGGTAAATAACAACCCGGTCTTAACTATCAGCGACAACGGTCCCGGTATTACTCCGGCAGATCAGCGGAAAATATTTGACCCTTTTTATTCAAAAAGCAATGAACAAAAAACAATGGGAATGGGGCTGTATATGATTAAAAATATTCTTAACTCCTACAATGCTACTATTAGTCTCACCGGCGCGCCGCAAGAGGGAGCCACCTTTAATATAACCTTTCCCAACAAAAAGGACTGATCCGAAATGCATGTACTTATACTGGATGATGAACAGGAAAACTGCCAGGCCTTGGCTTATTTTCTGCAGGTACTGCCGGAGAAAATAGATGTCCATACAGCAGGTAACGGACTGGAAGGCCTGGAGCTGCTGGCAAAGGAACATTATGACCTGGTTATCAGCGATGTACATATGCCTGTCATGGATGGTATTGAGTTTACCAAAAAAGCTAAAAAAAAATACATTCACCTTACTATCGTTTTGTTTTCCGGCAAAGAGGATATTATCCAGTCAATCAATGCCATTGAGTACGGCGCTTTTGACTTTCTTACCAAACCGCTTGATACTGCGCACCTGAAAAAAATAATTGGACAGGTTAAAAAACAAAATCGAAAACAAAAATCGAATTTTGCTTTATCGGATATTTATACCTTACCTGATCAGGAGGTTATTAAAATAAGCAACTATCACAAAAACAGCCGGCAATACTATAAGTGTCCCAAAACCGGTCAGATAGGTATCTTCTCCGAAAAACTTAAACAAATATACACTAAGGTAAAAAAACTCGCTGCTTTTCCCGAATATCCGGTATTGATTGAAGGCGATACCGGCACCGGTAAAGAACTGATAGCCCGCTATATTCACTGGCACAGCCCCCGGCAACAAGAGCCGTTTATTGCGCTTAACTGTTCAGCTATCAGCAGGGGTCTGTTTGAAGCAGAGCTGTTCGGCTATGAGAAAGGCTCCTTTACCGGTGCTGATCCCCGGGGCAAACCCGGCAAAATCAATCTGGCGGGTAACGGAACCCTCTTTCTTGATGAAATATCGGATATCCAGCCTGAACACCAAACCAAGCTGTTGCGGGTATTACAGGAGAGAGAGTTTTTTCAAATAGGCGGTCACCACAAACAAAAACTAAGAGCCCGCATAGTCTGCGCTACCAACCGTAATATAGCTTCCATGGTCGGCAAAGGTAAATTCAGGGAAGACCTTTACTACCGTCTTAATATATGTAAAATAAATTTGCCTCCCTTAAAAAAAAGACAGGAGGAGATAATACCGCTGACCATGCTTTTTATTAACAACCTGCATGCCAAAAAAATCCGCATAACCAAAATCACTGTCGGCGCTTTAAAAATGCTGCTTAATTATAACTGGCCCGGTAATATCCGGGAGTTGAAAAATACTATTATCCGCACAGCTGTATTCAGTGAAAGCGATACTCTGACTCCCAATGACTTTACCGGCCTGATTACAGCTCCGTTCACCGGGCAGAATTCAGCAGCCCGGCCCGCACCGGCAGCAGAGAATTTCCGGCTGCCTGATGATTATTTTAATCTGGACCGGCATGTGCAGAATATTATTACCAAAGCCCTGGTAAAATTTAACGGCAATAAATCACGGGCAGCCCGCTATCTGGGTCTGACCCGCAGACAGATGTACAGTAAATATAAAAAAAAACTATAGCTATCCCGCCTGAGTTACACAATATAATCCAGACTCTCTATTTCCTCTTTATTCTGGTTATAACGAAATTTTTTATTATTGGTTTCTTTAAGAATTTTATAATGTTTATTCTGATAGTAAATATAAACCACCGGATAGATCCTGCCGGTAATAATCAGTTCTGATTTCTGAAGCGCCCCCTCTCTTTTGTTATTCATTCTGCCCAACACCTGATAAAGGTCATACTGGGCCTGCTGCAGTTGTTTAATTTTCTTTAAATTATTTAACTCTTTTTCGCGGCGGTACCCGCTTAATTTTTTAATTTTCCGCATTACATCCGGGCTGCTGAAATCAAGTACAGAGGAGCGCAGGATAGTGGATAACACCCGGTTGATATCCGCTACTTTGGCTGATACCTTTTTTATCAGATCATCAGCTTTATAATTGGTACCGCCGTACAAATAATTTTTTTCCGAACTTAAAGCTCCCATGCCTCTTGACCGGAAAACTTTTTGAAAATATACCCTGCAGTTTATAACCGCACCCCGGTTAGCGTTCTGAAAATTTTTACCGCTTACCAGTATATCACCCAGGCTTTTTACAGTAGCGTTTAAAAGGTAACGCTCTATCAGGATGTCGCCCTCACAGCAAACTTCAGCTCCCTCTACAAACAAAGCACTTAAACGGCTTGCTGCCCTGACTAATGTTTTCTCTCCCAGTACACCGCCCCTGCCGACAAACTCTTCCCCGGCCTCTACCAGAGCCCCGTTTTCCACATTACCGGCAAGCCGTATGGAGCGTTTACTTTTAACCTTAAGGCCGGCTTTGATATTGCCTTTAATAAAAATATCAATGTCAGAGTTAATATTACCCCGGGACAGATCAACATCGCCGAAAATAAAGAGAGTTTCACTCACAGCTACCGAGTTTTTATCATATTTTACTATACCCTGGCTCGCGGCTTTGTATAGTATTTTTTCCTCATCTTCCTCAGTACTGACATTGTCGCCGGCATAAAAAGGCTGTACAGTAGCCCTTTTGGTTTTAATTATTTTACCTCTGATATTTTTCCCGTCCCGGTTGGCAGCGCCTTTATAAAATGTACATAAAAGATCACCCGGTTTAACATTCTTGGCAAAATCCCGTTCCAGATAATCAATCCGGCCGTCAGTATCAATAGTACCCGGTTTCAGCTCCGGATTAATATCATATTCCACACTGGTATTTTTACCGAAGGCCGGTACCAAACCCTTGGCTGCGGTCCGGATCTGAAAAGAACGGCCCAGATCCTGTTCATTCTTAAAATCCCTGATCAAAAGATAATCAATATTTATCCTATTTTTTTTTATAAAAGCAAAATACTCCTTTTTATCAGGATATACAGGCCGGCCGGTTTGATTGAGATCAATATAATACATAAAAACCATTTGCGGTGATAATACGAGCGGTGAGAATATATCCAGCTTATGACCGTCAAAATAAAGATAACCGCTAACAGCAGCCTGTAACTCTTGGCGGTTTCCCTGCTCATTTACACTAACCCCGGGGCCTGTTTCCAGCTCAGCAGTATTATCAGCTCTGACAACCGCTGCCGGTCCACTTTGCTGCCGGTCCGAGTTCTGCATGGAAAGAACGGCTACCCTCTCCCCTCTGGCACAGGATACTGCCTGCATATCTTTAAAAACAGACATATCCATATCACCGCGAAGCTTGTCATTATCCGCCAGAAAATCATCCAGATGGCTGCATAACCGCTCCAGCCGGCCGGCGTTTTGTTTAAGCACTGCCGGTGTTAAGAGGCGCTCTGCCGGGATGCTAAACTGCAGTTCTTTATATCTCATTTAACAGCATCTACTCCTCTGCAATACTTGCTTTAAAATTATCCAGATTGTGCATTACAGCATGATCCCTGAGACTGATACCGATATATTTATTAAAAGGTACCAGTTCCTTTACCAGCAGGCTGTTCAGTTTTTTCCTGTGATCAGCAATGACAATCACATAAATATCATCTTCCTCCGGTATAATAGGAAATAAAACTGTTTTGTAATAATGTATTGTAGTAGCAACCATACTTCTGCGCCTGGCGCATGTGGTGAGATTGTTATCTATCTCCTGCTGCAGTCCCGGGTCCTCCTTTAGCAAGGATTGATCTTTGCCGCTGGCACAGACAAAAGCAAAGCTGTCCTGTTCTTTTTTATAAATAAAAATATTATTAAGGTCATAGTACTCGGCCAGTAACTTGAAATAAGAATGAAAGGTAGTCATAACCTCACCGGGATAAAGCAGCTCTTCCAGTAATTTATTAGTAACCTGGATTGTCCTGGTTTTCATTTTAACCAGTTCATCCAGTTTTTTATTATGCATGGTCAGCTCTTCCCGGGCCTGGCGCAAAGCCAGATGCGTATTAATACGGGCACGTACTTCAGGCAGTTCAAACGGCTTGGTTATATAGTCCACTCCGCCTACTTCAAAACCCATGGTTTTATTTTCCTGCTTAGTCAGGCCGGTTAAGAAAATAACCGGAATCTCTTTGGTATCCGGCTGCTCTTTCAGCTTAGTGCAGGTTTCAAAGCCGTCCATCTCCGGCATCATTATATCGAGTAAAACAAGGTCCGGCCTAACCTGCCGCACTGCTTTTAAAGCCTGTTTACCATCCCTGGCTACACTTAACTTGTAATCATCCTGCAGGGCAGCTACCAGTATCTCAATATTAACCTGGGAATCCTCTACAATTAACAACTTTTTATCTTTAATATTTTCCATTTTTAAATCCTCAGCTTATCGTCAGCCGCATATTTACACATGTTTATTTACACATCTTTATATAGTTATTTTAGCATATTTCCGGCAGGTTTTACATATTAAAATCATAAAATTTATAACTTCAGTAAAATTATTGTAAATGCTGCAATTTTTGAGCCAGTATTGCTGCTGTCTCCTCAGCCCGGGTAAAGTTATACTCACTAAGCTGTTTTTCCATATCCCGCATCTCTTTGCTGTACGCTGAATCCGGCAAAGTGGCCCGCAGCTTTTGCAGCTCAGCTGCTGCGTCCGGACTAAAAGCAGCCAGCTTGTTACGCAGAGTTTGCAGACAGAAAAGCACTCTGTCGGAATCAGGTTTATCAGCTGCCGGCCTGTCAGTAGCTGCTGTATTCTCATCCCGACGCAGATTAAGCTCCTGAGCCAGCTGTTTAAACAGAGTATCCAGATAGTGCAGTTCCCTGCTTATACTCTCCTTGTCTGGTTTTTCTTTTTTAAGTTCCCCGGTTATTTTAACTGCACTCTGATAAAAACTGTTAAGCGCCAGGTTGCCGGCAGCTCCCTTAAGCTTGTGTATAGCAGCAAACAGGTTCTGCGTATTATTATTTTGTAATAACTGCCAACCATTGGCCGCAATGTTTTTATTATTATTGTAAAAGAGTTTAAGCAGTTTATAAAGCTGCTTTTTGTTACCCATAAAAGGCTGGAGGGCGTTTGTATTGTCTGCTTCTTTAAACATTGACGCCGGTTTTCCGGATTGCCTGTTTTTTTTACCTGATTTATTATTCCTGTTTTTTTGTTTATCAGTAATGATCCGGGCTGTTTTTCTTAGTAACTCCGCCTGCGTAAAGGGTTTGCTGATGTAACCATTAAAACGGTTACTCTTTATTTTATCTTTAATCTCACTCTCCGCCTCTGCGGTCAGGGCCAAAACCGGTATGGATTTTAAACTCTTATCCGCCCGTATAGCTTTAACTGTTTCATAACCGTTCATCTTTGGCATGTGCAGATCCATAAAAATCAGGTCAACGTGAGAACCGGCTTGTTTTAACTGCTGCAGACACTCCCTGCCGTTATGGGCAAGCGTAACTTTGAGCCCCTGTTGGGTAAGCATTTCATTTATAATTGAGCGGTTAATCTCATTATCCTCCACTACCATAACATGTGAGTCTCTTACCTTTTCAACTAGTTTTCCCGAATTCTGTTGTTTTTTCTTTTTCCGGACAGCAGCCGGCTGTTTACTCATAAGCTGCACTATAGTATCATAAAGCATGGAAGAGACTACGGGTTTCATTAAAAAACCGTCCATACCGGCAGCATCCACTTTATATTTTATCTCTTTCCGGCTGCTGGCAGATACCATCACAATCCTGGGCTGCGGCAGGCGTTTGAGCTTACGTATCTGTTTAAAGGTCTCTACTCCGTTCAGGTCCGGCAGCTTATAATCCATTAACACAAGATGATAGGGATCCTTTTTTTCACCGTTTGCCATTAAAAATTCACTGATCGCCTCCTTGCCGCTGTTAACTGTTTTAACCCTCAGACTGAAATTTTCCAGGTACTGTTTGAATATCAGACGGGCTGACGCGTTATCATCCACTACCATAACGCGCAGGTTTTTAATATCTGCCGGACACTGCAGTAAACTGGTCCGGCTGCTCTGTTCACTCAGAGCAAAACAGGCGGTAAAATAAAAAACCGAACCGTTTCCCGGTCTGCTGCTAACGCCGATAGTGCCGCCCATTAACTCTGTAAGCTGTTTACAGATAGTAAGTCCCAGGCCGGTTCCGCCGTAAAAGCGCGTGGTAGCTGCATCAGCCTGGGTAAAAGGCTTAAATATCTGCTGCTGCTGACTCTGAGTCATACCTATTCCGCTGTCTTTAACGCGGAATTCAACAACTATATGACTCTCCTGCATCTCTGCCAATTTGACAGAGATCACTATCTCGCCTTTTTCTGTAAACTTAACCGCATTGCTAACCAGATTTAAAAGGATCTGTTCCAGACGGTAGGGATCCCCCTTTAACAGAGCAGGGATATTTCTGTCTATAGAATATAAAACCTCCAGATTTTTAGAAGCGGTTTTAAACTGGATCATATCCCGGATGTTACGCAGAATATCATTAATAAAAAAATCAGTTTTTTCCAGTTTAATTTTGCCGGAGTTAAATTTGGAGATATCCAGAAAATCACTGACAATAGTAAGCAAATACTGGGTTGACTGCTCTATTTTAGCTATATAATCAGCCTGGCGGCTGTCAAGATCCGTATCACTGAGCAGGCTGTTAAGCCCTATAAGAGCATTTAAAGGGGTACGCAGTTCATGGCTTATATTGGCCAGAAAGCGGCTCTGTGCCTGTTTCGCCTCTTCCGCTTCCCGGCGGCTGGCCTCAGCCTCCCGCCTGAGCTTATAGAGTTTTACATGAGTATGGATCCGGTGTAAAACTTCACTGAAGGTAAAAGGTTTATTGATAAAATCCACACCCCCGGCAGCAAATGCTTTATCTTTATTTGTCTCATCATTGTAACCCGTAATAAAAATAACCGGAATGTGAGCAGTCTCTTTGCGTTTCTGCAGGCGGCGGCAGCATTCAAGTCCGTCCATATAAGGTATATTGATATCCAGCACAAACAGATCTGCTGTAACCGGACTGCCTGTTTGAAAAAGCCGGCGGCTGTCTGTAAAGGCTGAGACCTCATAACCGTTATCCTGCAGCATACTCTGCAAAGACTCCAGAATCTGAGGTTCGTCATCAACTATAACAATCCGCGGCGCAGTATTATCAGGGATTTTACTCATTTTAACCTATACATAATATTAAATTTACTTATATTAAATTATGGGTAATTAATTTACTTTTGTCAAATTTAACAGCTAAAAAAAATTTATTTTCAGGGACAGTTTTAAGTTTTCCGGCTGCATAACCGGTAAATAAAAACTGCATCCGGTCTGATTTACACTCTTTATATCTCTAAATTTTACAGTCAACTCGTAAAATTCGGACCGAAATTTACGAAAAAATTAATAATTTACTCCTTTTATATCCGGGAGTTGATTAGCCGGTTTGATCAAATCTTAAGAGAGTTTTTTAAGCGCGCGCTGATAAGCTGTTTAACTCTGCCGGTTATTTTGCCTACCGAATATTTAGCCGGATAAACCGGGCGCAGGCAACTGATCCGGATATCAGAGCGCAGACGGGGCAGGCGGGCTCCGGCCGGCAGCGCGTTATAGGAACCGCAGATTGCCACTGGTAAAACCGGAACGTTCAGATTTTTACTCAAAATAGCAAAAGTTTTTTTAAAATCATGCATCAGGCCGTCCCGAGAGCGGGTGCCTTCCGGAAAAATAACTACTTTTTTGCCCTGCTTTAAAAGCGCGGCCGTTTTCTGGATCGACTCTTTTAATCCGTTTTGCAGATCCATCAGAATAATATTATTTTTAGAGGCCAGATATTTAATTATGCCGGTCTTAAAATGTTTGGCTTTGGCGTAAAAATAGATATTTTTTAGTATACTTTTTTTAAACACAGCACTCAGGCAGAACCCGTCCAGAAAACTCTGATGGTTAGGCGTAATAATCGCCGGACCTTCGGGAATGTTTTTAAGTCCTTCACTGCGCAGTTTAAAAAACAGTTTAAAGATTATTTTGGATATGAAATTAAAAACAGCTAGCGACCACCAGGTCTGCGGCAGTTTAAAACTGGTCTTTTCATTGATAATTGTTTTCCAATCCGCTTTTTTAATTCTATAAAATAGTTTATGCTTTCTGATATAACGGCTGATTTGGGACGGAGTGGAAAAAGTCATTAGTTTGTTTTCCGGCAGCTTAAGCCCGAAAGTTTTTTCGATAAAATCCAGAAAACCTATCTTTGCCAGTGAGTCCAGCCCCAGATCATACTCCAGGTGAGCGTCTGCTTTTACTTTTACCTTAAGCTCTTTTTCCAGAAATGATTTAAGCGCGCTGTATTCAGTGTCATCCTGCTCACCAAAGCCGCTGCTGCTGCTTTGGTGAGCTGTTAAACCGGACAGTTCATGGCGTTTAAGTTTACCAAGACGTGTCCGGGGCAACTCTTTTTCAGTCAAAGTAAACTGCATAATCTTTTTGTAGGGAGAAAAGTTTTTATTGATCCCGGCCAGGACTTTGTCGCGGAAAAAGACCTGCCGGTCCTGGTAAGGCGGTTCCCTGCTTATTTTATCCTGCGCCGGTACGATCAGGGCATGTAAAGTATTTTTATTTAAAAACACCGCAGCCTCTTTAATACAGGGGCTGGCCAGCAGCTTGCTTTCCATCTCCTCGGGATTAATATTTTTCCCTGACGGCAGCACAATAATCTCTTTTTTACGGCCGGTAATATACAAATGCCCCTCTTTGTCCAGCCGGCCCAGATCTCCGGTATAGAGCCAGCCCTGTTTAAGTATATCTTTGGTTTCCCCGGACCGTTTATAGTATCCCTGCATAATATTAGGCCCTTTGGCCAGAATCTCTCCCTTTTTTATTTTCAGTTTTAGTCCTGGTAAAGCCTGCCCCACAGAACCGGGTTTGGTATGACCGGGCCGGGGAACAGAGATCATGGGAGCTGCTTCACTCATGCCATATCCTTCCAGTACATCAAAACCAAGCGTTTCAAAAAAACGGGCACTGTCCCGGGCCAGGGCTGCGCCGCCGGAAACCAGATACTGAATGTGTCCTCCGAAAGCCCGGTGTATCTTTTTAAAAACAGTTTTAGCAACGCGTTTTATTCTTACGACCCTGCATAAATTAAACAACAGCCTGGCTGCAACAGATGCCCGGATCTTTTGCGTAATTCCGTTTTTGAGCAGTTCATAAAAACGGGGTACTCCGATAATGATATTTATCTGATTATGCTGCAAGGTCGACATAATCTCAGCCGGTTTCAGCCCGGGACACAGAACGGTCGTGCCTCCGGTAGCCAAAGGAGCCAGCAGGGAGCCGGCCAGGGGAAAAATATGGTGCAGGGGCAAAAGCAGCATTGTCTGCCTTCGGGGACGGAAAACAGGGATATCCTCGGATACGGCCTTTATATTAGCGCGTAGATTTTTAAAGGAAAGCATTACCCCCTTCGGAGAACCGGTTGTGCCGGATGTATAAATAATTAAGGCTGTTTTTTTATCCGCAAGCCGGGGCATTTTAAAATCCGCGGCAGCTGCCCGCGGCAGTTTTATTTGCGACAGGTTTTGAAAAACCGGTTTATATTTAATACCCCTCCTTATCCGGAGCAGTTTTGATTTGTTCTCCTCACTGTAAAAGATAATTCCCGGGCGGCAGTCGTTCAGGATAAAAATAATATCATCCGCGGCTGCCATATGATCCAGCGGCACAGCTGTGATTTTGGCTGCCCAGCAGCTGTACAGGGTAAAGATCCACTCCGGGCTGTTGACTGAAAAGATGGCTGCTTTGCCCGGTTTGTTTTTTTTTAAAAATACGGTAAAACGGCTGATCTGGTGCAGCAGTTCAGCATAGGTGTAAGTACGCTCACCGGTTATCAGCGCAGCCGATTGCGGTTGTTTGTTGTACAGCATTTAAAACCCGGAATAAAACCTTACGACCGATTTATAAACATCAGTATAACATAAATGGCAATTTATTCATAACCGGAGGGTGTGAATTTTCATACCTGTAAAATTGCTTAACATGTTATATTTTGGACACTGAGGGCCACGAGAGA
>CAZFAK010000028.1:0-18107 GCA_964517045.1 uncultured Spirochaetia bacterium
CCTGCGTAGTTTCCGGTTCCGGTAATGTTGCCCAGTACACAGTAGAGAAGCTAAATGCTCTGGGAGCCAGGGCGGTAACGCTTTCCGACTCCTCCGGTTTTATTTATGATAAGGACGGTATTGACGCGGAAAAGCTGGCTTATGTAATGGAGCTGAAAAATATCAAACGTGGCCGTATTAAGGAGTATGCTGCCAAATATGGTTGTGATTATTATGAAGGGAAACGGCCCTGGCAGATCAAATGTGATGCCGCCTTTCCAAGCGCTACCCAAAACGAGATCAGTGCCGGGGATGCACAGGCTCTGCTGGATAACGGCTGCAAAGTTGTTAGTGAAGGTGCTAATATGCCTACAGTTCCGGAAGGAATTGATAAATTTCTGCAGGCCGGTATTATGTACGGTCCGGGGAAGGCAGCCAATGCCGGCGGTGTAGCTACTTCCGGACTGGAAATGAGCCAGAACTCCCAGCGGCTGCCCTGGAGCAGAGAACAGGTTGATAGCAAGCTGCAGTGGATAATGCAGCAGGTACATGATAATGCCGCAGCTGCAGCCGAGGAATATGATCAGCCCGGAAATTATGTTCTGGGTGCTAATATTGCCGGTTTTATAAAGGTGGCTGATGCCATGCTTGATCAGGGCGTGGTCTAACATCTCCGGCAGTCCAATTTCCTTTTACAATCATAAAAGACTAAAATATTTACTGCGCAGCAGATCCGGACTGGAAACTGCTGTGCAGTATATAAAAATCGTTATTATGCAGCTTTCCTTTAAAAGCGGGAAGCAATGCTTTTTCTTTATACAGTACAATTCTGTCAGTCCGTTATTATACTTGTTGTAGAGTAAAATAATTATTAT
Organism: uncultured Spirochaetia bacterium; assembly: GCA_964517045.1. Lineage (GTDB taxonomy): Bacteria > Spirochaetota > UBA12135 > COTS27 > CAZFAK01 > CAZFAK01. The sequence goes on from CAZFAK010000028.1 coordinate 855, forward strand.
ATACATTAAATTGCTAAAATTTCCCTGAAAAAATTTCAAAAAAGCTATTTTTTCGTGCTAAAAAAGTATAAAAAACATTTTTTTTGGTAAAATAGCTTGACATTTTTTTTATTGCAGTATATAGTATAAATGTTTATGCGGAAAAGAGCCGTATACTGTATACTAAATTTAAGTTAAAGAGGTTAAAAATGAAACATGTATCTGATGTTTATAATGAACTGGTTTTTGATAAAAATAAAATGAAGAAAAAGCTTAATAAAGAAACTTATCAGAAACTGCTGCCGGCAATCGAGGGCTATGCTGCGCTGGATGAAAGTATTGCAGCTGATGTAGCGCATGCTATGAAGGAGTGGGCAGTGACCAACGGTGCTACCCATTTTACGCATTGGTTTCAGCCCCAGCGGGGCGGGACTGCGGAAAAGCATGATGCTTTTATTGACTATGATACAGACGGCAGGATTATTGAGCGGTTTTCCGCTGCCCAGCTTATTCAGTCTGAACCTGATGCTTCCTCTTTTCCCTCGGGCGGTATGCGCTCCACTTTTGAAGCCAGGGGCTATACAGCCTGGGATCCGACTTCACCCGCTTTTTTACTGGAAGCAGCCAATTCCCGTACCCTGGTCATACCGTCTGTTTTTCTTTCCTGGACAGGTCATGTGCTGGATATTAAAACTCCTTTACTCCGTTCCCAGCATGCTTTGGATGATATTGCTGTTAAATTACAAAAATTTCTTGGTAACCGCATGGCGAAAAAAACAAAAGTTTTTGTCGGTCCGGAGCAGGAGTATTTTCTTTTTGCCAAAGAGTTGTTGCAAACCAGACCGGATTTAAAAGTCTGCGGCCGTACCCTTTTTGGTGCTGCACCTGCCAGAGGACAGCAAATGGATGATCACTATTTCGGCGCGATTAAGTCCAAGGTACTGGCCTTCATGGAAGAGTTTGACCATGAACTATACCGCCGGGGGATACCGGCCAAGACTAGGCATAATGAGGTATCGCCAAACCAGTTTGAGATAGCTCCCCTTTATACAGAGTCTAACCGGGGTATTGATAACAATCTGCAGTTAATGGATATTATGAAGAAGGTAGCAGAACGGCATGGACTGGTAGCATGTTTGCACGAAAAACCTCTCGCCGGTGTTAACGGCTCCGGGAAACATTTAAACTGGTCCATTGGTGATAATACCGGTAATAACTATTTAGAGCCTTCCAAGTCGCCTTTGAAAAATATAACTTTTCTGCTTACCATCGGCGCTATACTGCTTGGTGTTAAAAAATTCGGCGGCGTATTACGGGCATCTGTTGCTGATGCAGGTAATGACCACCGCCTGGGGGCTAATGAAGCTCCCCCGGCTATTATGTCTGTATACCTTGGTGAATATCTTAACAGTCTTTTTAATCAGATCGAAGGAATCGGTACTGTTAATGAACAGGAAATGGCTAAAATTAACCTTGGGGTTCAGCACTTGCCCCATGTAACCAAAGATACTTCAGACCGCAACCGTACTTCGCCCATTGCTTTTACCGGTAACAAGTTTGAATTTCGTGCTGTAGGATCTTCACATAACTGTGCTGAAGCAGCTACTATCATGAATCTTATTGTCGCTTATGGTTATAAAAATATTTATGAACGCATTAAAAACAGTAAGGGTGATGCCAAAGAGAATGCGGTTAATGCTTTAAAGGATATACTGAAAGAGACCAAGGCGGTTCGTTTTGAAGGGAATAATTACGGTGAAAAGTGGCAGAAGGAGGCTGCATCCCGGAAGCTGCCTAATGACAAAAACACACCGGCTGCTTTGAAACAGTATCTGCATGAAGATACTGTAGCTGTTTTTAATGATTTCCATATACTTTCACGGGAAGAACTTAAATCCAAAATTGAAATCAAGCTTGAAGAGTATAATAACAAGAAAAATATTGAATATAAGACAGCTTTGGATATTGTTAAAACATTGATTTTACCTGCTGTAACTAAACAGATCAGCGAGAGTGCCCAAGCTGTTAACCAGGCAGGCAATGCCGGTGTCCGCAGTACAGAGATGATCAACCAGCTGCAGGAGATTAATGAACTGTATACAGTTATTACAAAAAAAGCATCTGAACTTGACAGGTTTTTAACTGTAACGGAAAAAGAAAATGATCTGCACAAACAGGCTTTCAGTTATGCAGAAGAGGGAAGTGATCTTTATGAGGGATTACGCGCTGCTGTTGATAAAGCTGAAAAAAATATTGCTGCGGAATTCTGGCCGATGGCCAGCTATCAGGACCTTTTACTGGAATTATAATTTTAGACAGTTATTCTGTTGATTTTTTTCCGTTTATCTTTGCATGCTCATAGAGACCGGGAAAAGGCCCCTGCCTTTGGCAGGCTTTTTTTACGAGTTTCACCATAGAGATAAATAATATGATCACCCGATCTCAGGATGTCCTCCTTTTGTTTTACAAGATGATATAATATCTAAACAAAAGAATAACATCCTTGTTGTTCTGTTCATATTTTCCCTGAAATTATATTATTCTATTTCCAGTTCCTTTTTGCTTAAAGCCCGTCATTTAATCAGGTTTTATACGACCATATAAAAAAAATGGTGAAACTCGTAAGCATTTTTTAGGTTGACCTTATGTTTAATACATGTTAATTTTTTATGGATATTACGAGATCTAAAACTGCAGCAGGTTTGCAGCAGTTATCTTAATATATAGTTTTAAATAAAAAAGCAGGAGAAAAAACATGTCAAAAAAAGGGATAGAGATTGTAAATCTGGATACAGAAGAACTTATCCGGAAATTAAACCAGGCTTTGTCAGAGGAATGGCTGGCGTATTATCAGTACTGGATCGGCGCTAAAGTCCTGGAAGGGCCCATGCGCGGTGAAGTTGAAAAAGAGCTGGAAGTACATGCCAATCAGGAGCTTAATCATGCTACTATGGTAGCCGGCCGTATAATCCAACTGGACGGAACGCCTGTACTTAATCCTGAAAACTGGTTCAAGCTGGCTCATTGTGCTTATGAGGCGCCGGAGGATAGTTATATAAAAAATGTCCTTACGCAGAATTTAAACGGCGAAAGATGCGCCCTGGAAACCTATAACAATCTTTTAAAATTTACCAACGGTAAAGATTTTGCAACTTATGATATGGCATTGTTCATCCTTAAAGAGGAACTGGAGCATGAACAGGAGATTGAAGACTGGTTAACTGATCTGGAAAGAAAAAAATAAAATCTGACTATTTTAAGCTATGGTTACTTAAGCATAAAACGGCTGTAAAATCAGAAACAGCATTATCAAAAAAGTGATCAGTATTGAGTTAAATATAAAAATATTTATAGTTCTGCTGCCGGGACCGGCGTAACGACGGCTGAAGACCAAAATCAGCAAGGCCATAGCAGCAGTCAAAAAAATTATTTTTAAAGGTAAGTTTGTCAGTAAATAAAAATGATTAAGTATTATAAGGCTGGCAAACTGCAGTAAAATAATAATTGCCGCCGCCGCTTTGGGACCCATTAAAACCGCCCCGGTTCGTTTACCTCCCTCTTTATCCGAGGGAAAATCCGGCAGAGCAGTAGTCAGAGCACAGGCAAGCTGGGAGGGCAGTGTTATCACAAGTATCTGCCAGGGGAAACCGGATACCCTGCCGCTTTGTATATAAAAAGCCCATACCGGCAGAACTACCCCCAATCCCGCTGTCTGCAGCAGTTCACCGCCGCCCCGGTATGACAACTTGAGCGGACTGTAACTGTAGGCCCAGAGCAGTAGAAAAGCGATCAGGACAAACAGGGGGCCAAGGTAGAGCCGGTATTGGCATAATAGATACAAACTTAACAATAAGGCAGTAAGACCGGTTATCAGAATACCCCATTTTATCTCTTTTTTAGTAAGCTGTTTGTCAACCAGGACCCTGGAGCCGCCGGAAAACAGAGTGAAAGTACGGTTTTGTTTATCAACTTTATAATCAGCCAGTTCATTGGCAAAAATTATGAAAAGCTGTAAGGCAATACCGGCTGTATGCAGAATAACGGCTGCTGTCAGGGAAAAATTAGCGGTAAGTTTAAAAGCGTAAACCTGTCCCAGCACAAGAGGCAGCATAATATAAGACTGACTTGTTAAGCGTCCTGCTTTAAGCCATGCTTTGAATTTTGTGTTCATTTTCGGGGTACCAGTTTGCGGGCAAACACAGCCGGATAAAAAACCGTGCCTGTCAGTCCGGCGGCAAAGCCGTAGAGCAGTTCTTCTAAAGGAATATTAAAAAGAAAAATATTACTGAATTTGTCCGTGTTCCAGGACATCTGGAAAATACCGGGCAGTAAAAGCTTAAGCAGTATACAGGCGCCGGTGTAAAGCACCAGGGTTATGGTTGCGCCGCTGAGAGCAGGTACAAGCAGATCATAACGGTATATAAGCAGCACTGTACTGACTGTACTCATTATAATAAGCGCGCTGTAGATGGGAGCTGCGTCAAAGTAGAGCAGTATAATCAGCATGGTAAAACTGATCAGCAGCAGATAAATTCCCTTTTTAATGCTTTTTTTCAAGGCAGCACTCCTAAGGCTGACATACTTTTGCCGGAAGCAGAAAGCATATATAGTTGAACTGAGACCGGCCAGAACAGTAACAAAAATTATATCTTCAATACCGAAACCGATATAATTGATCAAATCAAACAGAAAAACCGGCTGCCAGTATTCAGGATAAAAAAGAAATTCAGTGGCGGCAAAAGGTAAAGCGAACAGGGCCATGATCAACATTACACGGCGCAGATCGGAACGGAGTATATATATAATTAAAGCCGGTATTAGTAATAACAGATCCAGTAGTAAAAAATTATAGGTCATTCATTAAAGTCAAAATGGGCTTCCAGAGCTGCGCCCAGTACAGTACCGGCAGTTCTGTTTTTGGCAAATAAAGGAGTATAAAATAGTCTGACTCCGGCCAGACGTTCTTTATTGTTGCTGTTGAAATAGTTAAATCCGAACAGAGCGCTTAAATAGGGGCCGGCTGCAAAAAATGAAGGGGAGCTGTCTCCTTTTGCTGCTTTATAATCAGGGCCGTAATGTAAACTGAGTCCCGCAGTAAGACCGCTGATAAAATTAATCTTGCTGTCTTGTTTTTTTTTGAAAATCAGACTGACTGATGGTTCGTATTGCAGCATTTTAAAAGCTGCGCCGAAAAGGATCGGACGCATAATAGGCAGGTTGATAACCAGGTCATGCTGATTATCTAAAGATACTTTTATGTCAAGGCCGATATCAGCAATCGGTCCGCCTTTAACTCCGGCCGGACTGCCGACACACATACGCAGATTATCATAACGGCCCCCGAAAAGAAAATTGATACCGATATATTTCTCTCCGGCTGCCAGTAATTGTAATACAATTATTAAAATAATAGAAAAATTTTTTTTACTCATTGTTATAGGTTATCATCCATTTGATTTTTTTACCAGCTTTTACAGCTGCGGCCGGATACAAATGAGCTGTTTTTAAGCCTTGGCTTATGATTTTTTCCGTAACTGTTTTTTTAGTTTTACCGGTAACTAGAAAAAGGATAGTATGAGCCTGCTGCAGTAAATCATAGGTCATTGTTATACGGGCAACTTGCGGTTTTACTTTGGGCCGGGAAACTGCTTTTACAAGGCTGGCAGTCCCTGCCCTATCGCCGGGGAAAAGTGATGCTGTATGGCCGTCATGGCCTATACCGAGGAGGATTAGGTCAAAAACCGGTCGTTCATTGAAAAAAGTGATTATTTCATTATGATAATTTTCAGCACAAGCCGCAGGTGTGGGACAGTTAACCGGTATTGGGTGAATATTGGCGGCAGGCAGGTTAAGAGAAGGGAAAAGATATAGAGCAGCTGTCTGATAATTGCTTTGCCGGTGGTGATGCGGTACAAACCGTTCATCACTCCAGAAAAAGTGTACGTTATTCCAGTCAGTATGTTGTCTGGTATTGAGTTCAGCTATTTTTTTATATAATCCTGCCGGAGTACTGCCGCCGGAAAGAGCTATGGTAAAAGGGTTATCTTTTTTTCGGTTTATTAATTTAATAATATATGCGGCAGCGGCCTGGAAAAGGCTTTCCGGTGCGGGATAATAAGTGACTTCAGTAGTCATTTCAGTTTCCGGGTTGATGCCAGCTGCGCCGGTCCTGTTGTAATAATCCGGCTGCGGCTGCCGGTCCCCAGGAACCGGCCGGATATTTGTGCAGATGGGCTCCTTCTTTATCAGCTGCCCATCTGTTTAGGACAGGAGTCAGTAGCTGCCAGGACTGCAGTAAGGTGTCATGGCGTATGAAAAGGGTTTGATCTCCCAGCATAGCGTCTAAAAGCAGTCTTTCATAAGCGTCCGGCACTTTGGTTTGGAAGACATCCTGGTAGCGGAAATCCATGGTCAATGTGGACATGCATAACTTTGGTCCGGGACGTTTAGCCAGCATGGACAGGCATATACCCTCATCAGGCTGAACCCGTATAATAATTTTATTGGGAGGCAGTACGGCAGTGGGCAGAGCTTCAAACATGGAGTGCGGTACTTTTTTGAAAGTAATAACTATTTCACTTACACTGCGGGCCAGACGTTTGCCGGAACGGATATAAAAGGGAACTCCCTGCCAGCGCCAGTTGTCTATCATTATACGGGCAGCTGCAAAAGTTTCCGTAAGTGAGGAAGCATTTACACCTTTTTCCCTGCGGTAAGCCGGTACTCTACAGCCGTTAATACTGCCCCCGGTATATTGGCCGCGTATTATATTATTATCTATGGAGTTTGTTTTAAAGGGTCTTACGGCGCGTAAAAGTTTTACTTTTTCATCACGGACCCGGTCCGGCGCAAAAGATGCCGGTGCTTCCATAGCAGTCAGAGCCAGCATCTGCAGCATGTGGTTTTGTATAATATCCCGTAAAAGTCCTGTTTTATCATAAAAACCGCCCCGTCCCCCAACACCGATCGATTCAGCTACGGTGATTTGAATATTGTCTATATAACGCCGGTTCCAGACCGGTTCAAAAACAGCATTGGCGAAACGGAACATCAAAATATTTTGTACGGTATCTTTACCAAGATAGTGGTCAAGCCGGTAGATTTGCTTTTCATGCAGTACGGATGTAAGCCGGTTACTGAATTTACTGGCGCTCTGCAGGTCATAACCAATCGGTTTTTCAATAAGCACTCTGATATCGCTGCTGTCAGTCCGGCTTCCCCTGGTAAGCTGGTGCTGTTCAAGTTGTTGGATAATCTGCTGAAAGATAAAGGGAGGCAGGGCCAGATAATAAAGTATGTTATGCCGGCGTGATTTTTTTTTATTTTTAATTCTTTGACTCAGTTTTTGGTATAAATTGTTATCGTTATAATTTCCGGTATAGTAGTTAATCTGTTTGATAAATTTGTTTAGCGGTGCAGTTTTAACTTTTGGAAACAGGCTTTGAATATTTTTTTTAATTTTATTACGGAAGGAGTTCTCAGTATAAACAGTGCGTCCAATGCTGATAATACCGCATCCCGGCGGAAGCAGTTTTTTATTATAAAGATTGAACAGGGCGGGAAACAGTTTACGGGCAGCCAGGTCTCCGGAACCTCCGAAAATTACAAGCGTACATGGGGCAGGCTGTTGTTCTATACAGCAGTGTTCTTTGACAGTAACAGTGGCTTTTTTTTGCATGCCGGTATTTTTTTATCTACGTTTATATTTATTTTGTTTTAACTTTTTCATTTCGTCCAGCGATTCATTTTTGTGGCGGCGCTCATCCAGGCCTATGCGTTTGACAAGATCACCAAGGGTGCGCTGCCGGGGATAGTATTTAAAATAGCGGGAATTTATTTTTTCCTTGTTCCATTGCGGCTGTTCCCGGGCCAGTAACATATATTCATGTTCGGCATGTGCTTCAAAAGCAGCATTCATGGCAAAGGACCATTGGGGACGCAGACGGTAGATAATGCGGGTCATTAAATAATAAATACGGATCATAAACCAGGGTAAAAGCGAATGGCGTATCCAGCCCAGTTTAATATTTTTTTGTCTGATAATATCATCCAGCAACAGCAGATGCCATTGTTCATTATCCTGGGCGCTGCGTCCCAGTTCTATATGGTGCCAGGCATAGGCATTGTCCTGCCAGGAACATGCCCGCCGCCGGCTGTAATTTTTACTGAGACGGTGATAGGAAAGAGTTTCCCAGGCCTGATACGGATAGCGGGCTAAAAGCTCCAGAATACGGAACTTCGGTAAGGTGCGTTTAAAGCCGTAAAGAATATCTATGCCTAGAAAAAATATATGCAGGAGGAGATTGGTTTTCAATTTAGGGGTTTGCAGCGTTTTTTTCATTTCCCGGTTTAGGTCAGGTTTTTTTTTTATTTTGCGTTGTGCCATGCGGCTGCTCCTGATAATAGTTAACAGCATATCTGCCGGCTTTAACCGGCAGATTATAATTATTCTAAACAAAATGTATTGTAGTCATTATTAGTAAAATTGTCAAGGAGGCATACAGTGGCTATAGATAAAAACAAGCAGCCGTCCGTGGCTGAATAAATAAGCTGACCTCCTTGTCAGCTTTATAAGAAAATTTTATTTAAGCTGAAGTTAAAACACATTGTCCCCCTGCAGCTTGCGCTGAAGTTGACCAGCGGTAATATGCAGACGCAGGCATACCGTGGCTATTTTTTTTTTAAAACCGGTTTTTGCTTTTAAAAATACTGGCAGCAATTTAAAAATTATTAGATTCTGCATTATCTGCAAATTTATTGATTATTCAGAATACAGAATTTCAAGGGATAGATCCTGCTTTGTTATGAGAAAGCAAGCAGGTATTCTGTTTTACAGCTGGTGCACTTTACTATTGAAAATCCGTGTTTGAGGATAACGCATTTCAGATACCGTTCTACAGCTAGCTCGATATACGAACGAAAGAAGCCGTAGTGTTTCCAATTTTTCTTCTGTTATGCATCCTTGAACAAGATTATGATCGGAAAATATTCCAGGGATTTGGTTTTAAAGCAGAAGATAGTGCTGAAAGAATGATTTAGTGAATTATACCTACAATTTACTGACACAGCATTCCGGCAGAGCCCGGCGAATTTTTACCCGAACGATTGGTGCCAGGGACGTTCATTGGCTGAAAAGATCAGGTCAATTCCTTTGGATTTTTCTTCCAGGGTTTTTATTTCGTCATCAGAAAGTGGAGAACAGTTTTTCTCTGCTTCCAGCATCCAGTCAAAGAGTTTTTCCTCGCCCGGACTGACTGCTGCCGTCACTCCTTCAAGACCCAGGGTAAAACGCAGGCCACTGAGGGCTTCTTTGTAATTTTTCACCGGGTGGTACCAGGCTTTTTCATACGGCTTTTCCTGTCCTTCCGGTACGGCTTTCTTTGCCAGAGCTTTCAGCGCAAGCACTGCCATGCCTTTCCCCCGGGCAGTAGGTAAGGCCCTTTTCCCAAAATCTCCCCCGAGATAGGTGGCCCAGCTAAGCGGAATCATAATGGAATTAAAATCAAAAGCATCCATCAATGCCAGGACAGCTTCTTCGGAATGACCTGAAAAGCCAAGAAACCTGGCCTGACCCTTTTCTCTGGCTTTTTGAAGCACTTCCATAGCGCCACCGGGCCCCAGGACTTCTTCCACTTCTTCTTTTGTGGTCATGGCATGGAGTTGGTACAGATCGAAATGATCTGTTTTCAGCAGCTGCAGGCTGTTTTCCAGGTCGGCATGAGCTCCCTTGGCAGAGCGCTCGTGGGTTTTACAGGCAAGGAAGACATCTTTCCTGTACGGCTTAAGGGCCGGACCCAGCATCTGCTGGGCATTGCCGTAGTCCGGGGCCACATCGAAATAATTGATACCGGCGTCGATGGCTTTGGCTGTGACCCGGGAAGAATCGTCAGCCGATTCATTCATCACCAGGATGCCGCCGAAGCCGATGACTGAAAGCTTAGTACCCGTATTTCCGTATTCCCTGTATTGCATTGACCTTCCTGCTGACAGTTTTAAGCAAACCGTGTGAAACTTATCGGCGCTCGAAACCAGTCCCGACCGACCGCCTTGAAATCCGCCCAGTAGATCCAGGCATTCTCCCCGGCCTGCACATCACTGTCACCGATGATGGTCACATACTGAGCGGTGAGCCCATTGACCGGAGAAATGATTTTGACCGGTGGGTCCCAGTTGATAAAGTCAGTGGTCCCTGACAGATAGATACTCTCATCGGCCCAGGCCTGCCATACCATGATCCATTTATTCAGATATGTATTCCAGTGCAGGGAGGGATTGGCCCCGGCGTGACTCGAAAGTATGGGATCGCAGTCCCCTCCCAGACCGGGAGAGTTCCAACTACCGTCTTTCCACTTGTACCAGGTGCCGGGGGAGGCATCGGGGTCTGTGGAAACAGCAGCATAAAGATAATGTTCCTGGAAAATACACACCCAACGGCTGTTGGTTTCATCCCGGATAATGCAGAAGTCTCCGGTCCCGCCCCATTGGGGTGTGGCCGGTTTGGTATTGGAACTGGTGATAATCTGTACTGCGTTGCCAAAGCTCTGGCCGTTATCGGAGCTGGTGACCCGGCCGATGGATTTCCAGGCAAAAGGCGGGGAGTTAGTATTGGGAAGGGGATTGGTCCAGTGGTCCTCGGCATGGATGAAACCGATGAGATCATTGCCCGACTGGCGGTGTACCGACATCAGCCAGCTGCCTCCGTTGTTAAAGGTATTGCTGTCCCGGTTGCGGTAGCCGATGACGGGGGTATCTGGTGAAAGGCTAAAATGCTCCTGTGGGTACTGGCTCGGTCCAAGGGTCCGGTAGCTCTCGTATTCAGCCCAGAACATCATCCAGTTTGTGCCCTCGGGAATCACGCTGATGTGACCATCGGGAAACCAGGGATAAACAGGGACTCCCGCATTATCGGCAATGGCATAGCGGGAGGACTGGTTGACTGCGGCTGTATAATTATATGAAGGCCAGAACGGTCCGGTGGTGACCTCGAAGCCGAGGGAAAAATCATCCAGGGTAACGGTAGTGGTATCATTGCCGAGAAACACCAGTAGCTGTGTATTGGCATCACTCGCTTCGGTCATAGTGAAGCTGTTGGAATAGGAGGTCATGGAAGCACTCAGGTTAAAGGTCTGACTGAAATACTGGTTGTAAGGCGGTCCCTGGTGGCGCAGGATAAGGGTTACGCTTTTCGCCGGTCCGGTTGTCCTGCCCGTAAAGGAAAGATTATATATTTTACCATTTTGGAGTAGCAGATCGTTATGGGCAAGCTGAACCTTCCAGTCGGCATCGGCATTGGTAATAAAGCAGTTAACTTCACCGGCGGACCATGTCATAGCTCCCGATGCAGTCGGATCAACCCAGAAGTCCCAGCCGTTGGAGCCGGTGTCGAAGGAACCATTATAAAGGACTTCAAAACTCCCTGTACTGGAGGAGGCAGATGAAAGGGAAGATGAGATTGAGGAAGAAGCTAATATCGAAAAGCTGGAACTGTCAGATGGCTCCAGCCCTTTATTATCATTACAAGTACTTAGAGAGATTATAAAAGGTAGGAGATATACTAATGATAAAAATAATCTTTTGATTCTCTATTCCTTAAATTAATTTATTCAGTTCCTCCATCACATCGAAGGCATCAGCGACATAAAGTACGTCCGTCTTGCTCTGAGTCCAACCGCTGCCGGTGTCCCTGTCACCTCTAAAAAAATCTATTTAAGCTGAACTTAAAACATACTGTAACCCACGCACTTAGAGCTGAAGTTGACCAGCGGTTATATGCAACTACAGGCATGCGGTGGCTATAAAAGTATAAGAACTTTCTTTTTAAATACAGCAAAGGCATTATACTAATACACGCATATTTTGTCAATTTTTTTTTATTAAAAAACCGGTTTTATTTAAAAATACTGTCAGCAAGTTAAAAACCATCAAAATCTGTATTATCTGCAAATTTATTGGTTATTCAGATTTTATATAGTATGAATATGTTTAAAAAAACGTACCAACTGGAATTTTGGGAGCTTTGAATAGGAGAATTCGTATATGAAAATGTCTTGCAGCAGAGCAGCGGATACGAATCTGATTTAGCGGACAACACCTGGGAAAACCGCAGCTCTCCCTTAATTCTGAAATCCCCGAATCTCGTCTTGCGTTTATTTAAGTGGTGCCGCTCCTGACTAAACAAGCCCACACCTTATCCGGTGCTGCGGTTAGCGGGCTGTTTAAAATCGTGATACTTTTAAAATTAAATAAATTTGACTTTTTAACTATAATCCCTTATACTTAAACTAACAATTATCAGGAAAACAATCTGTTTTGTAAATACTGCGGCAACACCATTAATCCGGAAGCAAACTACTGTTCAGCCTGCGGCGGAGAGATTGATAAAAAGCAGCTTCAAATTTACAAAAAACTAAGCATCAAAGAGGCACTCTTTTACGGTTGGGAAATCCTAAAAAATAATCTGGCCTATTCCCTAATTATCTCCTCCGTAATATTATGTGTTTTCCTTATTCCTAACAAAGGATTTGCTGCCTTTTTATCTTTTTTAATCAGCATCTATATTAAATTTATCCTGACAAGAATTTCTGTAGCCATACCTGAAGGTAATTTTAAAATAAATAAAAAACTTTTCTTTTTACAAAAGAAAACCATGCTTAATTTTTTCGCGACCTACTGTATGATTATGATTATTATGCTGGCCGGATTATTTTTGTTTATTATACCCGGAATCTATTTATATATAAGAGTGATTTTCTGGAACTATCTGATAATCGAAGAAAAATGTCCCCCTTTTAAAGCAATCCAGTTAAGCTGGAAAAGGACCAAAAAACAGGAAATACAATTACTTAAGTGGGTGGCAACCTTGATAATTATAAAAATAATTGGTATTTTAGGTTTTATTATAACTACCCCGCTGACCATTTATACAGAGTATTATATTTACCGTAAATTTAAATATGGTAAACAAAAGGAGCATTTATGATTTGTCAAAATTGTCAAAAAACAATTACTGATGACAGCAAGTTTTGTGAGTATTGTGGTTCAAGTACGGCAGAAATCATCACTGAAGAAAAACCTGATAATGACAAAAATCAAAATAATGATTCTGCTTCTATGCTGCTGGCAGGCAAGATGGAAAATGAACTGCTCCATATCAAAAATGATATTACAAGCATTAAAGTAAACCGGCTGATAACCATAATCAGCACCGGTATCTTTATTACTCTGGAGATCATCACCTATCTTGTTTTTACTGCCGTTATTGTCTCCCTGATCAGCTCTTTTTTTGTTTCCAGGGCAAAAGTAATTGAACTTATACCATTCATAAATGGAAATGAAATCAGTTTTAATCAGTCTAACAATATTTTCACCGTTTTAAATATTGTTAAAGTAATTATATTTTTAATATCACTGTTGATTTTAGCCTGCGGTATTTTCTTTACGGCAATACGCCGACAAAGTATCAAAGTTCTGCGGCAGGACAGTATTATTAAAAAAATAGTTGCCAGTATAAACAACCTGATTAATGATTTAAAAAAAAATTAAAACTGTAAACGCAGTCCGAAAATATTTTTTATAAGCTACCTTACCCCCTAATCCCTTAATCCCAAAATCTCGACCTGCGTTGATTTAATCCGGGCAGTTCTTGAAAAAATACTTGACATCCCTTCGCAAACAATATATAATATTTTATAATATCAAATTTATTTGATATTATAAAACGGTGCTAATAATGAATATTAAAGAAGCAGTTAAAAGTTACGCTTACAAAACAGGCGCTGACCTTGTTGGATTCGGAAACATTGAACGGTGTAAAAACGCACCCTTAATGATGAGCCCTCAAGGGCTGATGCCCTCGGCCAAAACCGTCATTGTCATGGCCGTACACCACCCGGACGCGGCGATTGAGCAGGGAGGAGAAGAACATCCCCAGGAACTCGGACCTTACTATATTCAGTATGTAATGAACGCCAGACTGGATGAAATGTCCTACCAGATGGGAACCTTTTTAGAAGACCTTGGTTATAACGCAATTCCGATCTGCTCCTCCAATATCTGGCGCTATAACAAGTACAAAGACCTGAACGCCATTTTTGCCCCGGATGTCAGCAATATCTACATGCCGGTGGTTGCCGGGCTGGCAGATATGGGTTTTAACGGACTGGCCCTGACCCCGGAGTACGGGGCCCGTAACCGTTTTGTGACTGTGATCACAAATGCGGTCATTGAGCCTGACCCGCTGATCCCTCCGGGCACAAACTGTGATAACTGTATGCTCTGCCGTAAAAACTGTCCGGCCCAGGCCCTTTTCAAAGAGATTGACGGGAAAAATGTCCTGGAAATTGAAAACTACCGTTATACATTTCCCAAAAAAAACCTCTGGCGCTGCGCCTGGGGAGAACACTTTGACCTTGACCTGGACCTGGAGATACCGGACGTAGTTAATGAAAAAGTAATCCTGGAAACGGCGCATAAATACGGATTACGAAACGGCGAAATGGGCCAGTGTCTGAAATACTGCCTGCCTAAAAAAAAGCGCTATTTTGACCAAACAGTATCCAGTGCCCCGCTAAGAAAATACCATATCAGCTATAATGAAGAACTGGAGTCCAGAGCGGTAACTGATCGTCTTCTGACTGAATGCAGCCGGAAAGGGGTAGAGTATATTCTGGTAAATGATCAGCCAATGCTTACGGAGATGGGTCTGGATATCACCTCTGAACTGCCCCATGGCCAAACAGCGATTACGCTGGTCTCTACGATGCGTGAACATCCGGAAAATATCGATCAGGCTGATTCTGAAAGAATTCAAAAGTTCGGTCTTGACTATCAAATCGATTTTGCCGGGCTGGATCTTACCAGAAAACTTGAGGAACTTGGATTTTCATCGGTCATGACCTGCAAGTGGCCCAACCCGATCACCGGGACAATCACGGCAAACACCAAAGAACTGGCTGGACAGAAATTTATTGCCAACACAGTGCTGACCGCAAAAAAATTAAAACCTGAAAAAAGGGGGTTCAACAACACTCCCGGAAAAATCGCGGTCAATAATGAAACCGCTTCCTTGACAAAAAACATTAAAAATGCTGCCCGGCGTTTTGGCGCGGATCTGGTCGGAAC
This sequence comes from uncultured Spirochaetia bacterium, assembly GCA_964517045.1. Taxonomy (GTDB): domain Bacteria; phylum Spirochaetota; class UBA12135; order COTS27; family CAZFAK01; genus CAZFAK01. The sequence continues at coordinate 15,954 of CAZFAK010000028.1, forward strand.
CAGCTCAGCAGACAGGCTTGACAAGATTGCGGCGCAAATCAGCAGTACTTTTAAAGAAGAAATAATCTATGCAGAAGATAACTCCCATAAATTTGAAAAATGGGAACCCGCTGTGAAAACCGAAACCAGCACTGTCCGTAAACCCGGTGATTATCTGAAAAATGCCAAATCTGTCATTGTTTTCAGCCTGCGCTATCATGGCGAAGTACTGCGGCAGGTAACCAAACCGCCGGCCGAAGCAGTCGGCCCGTATTCTTTCCAGACTTACGTTACCGAATGGTACGGAGCGGTGATCACGGCCCGCATAATCCAGGAACTGGAGCATTTCGGGTATCAGGCTGTCGCCAGCGCTGACCTCCTGAATACCGGCTCGCGCATCGCTTCCCCACGCGGACTGCTTGAAGATACCTTCTGTAACCGGTTTGCCGCCTATGCGGCCGGACTCGGGACCTTTACGGAAACCGGGAGGATAGCCACTCCGGAATTTGGTCTGCGCCAGCGCTTTTTCGCGGTCATTACAGATGCTGATCTAAACACTGCCCCCCTGTTGACTGACAAACAGAGCGGAAACAAATGTAAAGATTGTGCAAAAATGTGTCTGAATATTTGTCCGACAAAAGCATTTTTCGGGGAAAGAGTTACTTTTACATGTGAAGACCGGCAAATCAATTTTGCGAAAACCGACCAGAACCTTTGCGACTGGAGTAAAAAGTATGCGCTGAGCGGAAACAGCGGTTTTAAATACCTTGGCTCGGATGTAAATGAGGATCCAGGATCAGCGGTTACAGAAAAAAAACTGACGGCTGCCCTGAAAAAGCATGACCCGATTAAAAAAGCGAGGCCGGTAGTTGCCGAACCATGCCAGCTGGTCTGCCCCTACTTTAATACGTCAGCTTAAATGGCTGCATAGCCGCTGGATACACACAGGAGTGCTATATATTATCCAAAACACATTTTAAAATAATACCGGTCTGGTAATCAGCTTGCCAGACCGGCAGGAGTCAAGATTGATACAGGTTATCCAGAGAGCATTTAACATTATTGAGATTTTGGCAGAGTATAAAAAGCAGCCCCTGCAGCAGCTGGCTGATTTAACCAAACTGAACAAATCAACCCTCTGCAGCATCCTCAAGAGCCTGTCTGATCTGGGTTATGTACAGAAAGACCAGTCCGGTAACTACCTCCTGTCTGATGATTTTTTTGAAATAACCGAAGGTTTTAAAAAAATCAGGCTCCTCTCCGAGATTACCCGGCAGCCAATCGAAGCTTTATGCCGAACCATTAAAGAAACATGTGTCGCTGTTGCCTTTCACCGAAATGAACGCTATAAACTGGCGGAAGCAGAGTTTGAAAACAGCATCACGGTTAACAAGCGGTACATTAACGAAGGACGGCTGCTAAGTACAGCCACAGGCAAAGTGCTGCTAGCCTACCAAAATGCGGATGTGATTAAAAGAATTATTACAAACAAACAGAAACTGACTGATCTGCAGCCTGAACTGCAGCAAATCCGCGACCAGGCCTGCTGTGTGATCTTAACTCCTGATGATATTTACAGTTTCGCTGTTCCGGTTCTGAATGCCAAAAACAAACTGGTGATGACTATTGGTACTTATTTTCCCAGTTTTAGACTGGAACAGCATGACCGGGAAAAACTGCTGAGCCGGCTTCGCAAAACAGCTTCTGAAATAGCTCTCAAAATAGAAAAGAGTATTGGAAAATAAATCAGCCGGTATAATACCTATGCAGGCCGGGGATTCAGTGATTTTAAAAAATCCCCCTCACCCCTGATCCTTTATTGCAAAAATTCCGATCTGCGCTAACTAAATCGGGCCGCTATTAAATACAACAGCAAGTTAATTAGTCCAGCAGGACGGGATTAAAGGATTTTGAAGAATTTATAAGCCTCCTCTTTTCCCTGAATCCCAAAATCTGGTCCTGCGATGATTTAATCCAGGCCGTTCCTGAATAAAAAAATCCGGTCTTGGCCGGAACTGCTGAGAACCGGAGCTTATTTCCCGTCTTTCCCCTGCCCGCGCCTGAAAATATAAAAAAGCTTCTGATCCGGAGAGGCAAAAGCCGCGTAAGCACTGTCCTTGTCAGGGCCCGGTTTTTTAAACAGGGGGACAGGCCCTGGTCTTTTAAATTTTTAAT
>CAZFAK010000029.1:0-11183 GCA_964517045.1 uncultured Spirochaetia bacterium
AATGGATGAAACCATCAACGCTGATCTGTCCGAAATACTTGATGAAATTGAAATAAATAATGGAAATTAAAATAAAAAATTTACACATACGCTTGATTGTCGGTTGCCAGGAGCGGGAGCGTAAAAAAAAACAGAATATTCGGATAAATATTATCCTGTTCACAGAAGATGAAACAGCGGTCAGCTCAGACAGGCTGACAGACAGCATTGACTATGAAAAACTGACACAAAAAATTGTAAAGAGTGTGGCAAAAACAAAGTTTTTTCTCCTGGAAAAACTGGCCGGATATATTGCAGAGATTATCCTGCAGGAGCCCCGGGTGGAAAATGTAGTAGTTGAGGTGGACAAACCGCATGCCCTCCGCTATGCTGATGCTGTTTCCGTAACCCTGTCGCGTTCCCGGAATTAAAAAAAATTAAAACTATCGATATTACAAGTAAAGAGATAATCATTTCCGTTGGTTTTAAGGCGACGTACCCTTTTAGGCGGGCTTAAACCAGGCCTTTGTATTGCATTTTTTTTCTGTTCATTGCAAAATTAAGTGTAAATGCAAAAAATTACCAAAGATTCTATAGAACATTTAGCCAAACTGGCCAAGCTTGCTATTGACCCGGACCAGCTGGATGAGCTTACTCGTGATCTGCAAAATATACTCCGGTTTGTAGAGGAGATAAACGAACTGGATACAGCAAAGACCCAGCCCCTGGCTAATGTTATCGAACAAAAAGATATCTACAGAGAGGATAAGCCCTCTCCTTCCCTGCCTTTAGAGGAAACAATTAAAAATGCGCCCGAGTTCCGGCAAGGTCATTTCATAGTCCCCCCTGTAATTGAATAAATCTTTTACTTACACTTTTTAAAATAGACTGTAAAAGTATCACCCAGTTTAAATAACCTTATAAGAAAAATATACAGCTTTTCCGGTATCACACAGGCGAGTAAAGGAAACTCCTTTTTAAATCTGCTGAAATGGATACCTGTGCTTACTGTTTGCAGATGTTTATAGCCGCGTTTTTTAAAAAGCCGCTTAAGTGCTTTAATGCTGAATATATAATAGTGATCAGGCGGAGACTGCTCTAAAAAATTACGTCTGTTTATTTTAGCGGATATACCGCCTGCAGCAGGAGTTGCTAAAGCCAAAATACCATTATCTGCCAGCAGAGCATCAATACGTTCCACTGTCCGGTTTATATCAGGTATGTGCTCAATTACATACCACATGGTAATAACGTCAAAATTAAGCCTGGTACGAAAATTTAAAAAACTCCGGCAAAATACTTTATGCTGCTTTTTTATTTTTGCAGCTGCATAGCGGCTTATCTCCACTCCGTAAGTACGATAACCCTTACTAAAAGCTTTATCCAGAAAAAACCCGGCTGCCGCCCCTATATCAAGCAGAGTACCGCTTTTTTTGTAACCTGTAATAACTGCAAGTCTTTGTAAACTTAAGTTGTAAATTTTTTCTTTATCCTCAAAATAAGTCCTGCCGTAAGTTTGACAATACTCATTTAAAAAGTAGGTTGCGTTATAGTTCATACCTGAATGCGGGCCGAATCCTTTCAGAGGCAGTTTTTCTATAAAATAACTGCCGCAGCCGGCACAAAATTTTATATTGGTATTCTGCTTGCGGAAAACTGTCCTGACTTTGGACCCGCAACATATAAAACAGTTTCCGGTAAATCTAAAAGCAAGCAGGCTGCGGGAAATGGTTTTCAGCTGCCGGAATTTTTTACCGGGCTGATATTTTTTATAATAAAAAAGAGGTCTTTTAAAAGCCTTGTTTAGTACTGCAGTATTTAAAGAATGATTGATCTTTCCCAGATTTCTGTCCGCAAAATATAAAGCAGCAAGCCTGTTATGATAACGGCCCGGATTTAAAATTAAAAAAGGAACTTTGTTGGCAATAGCTTCAAACAGGGTAAGACCAAAATGAGTAATAACCAGATCAGCGTTTCGAAAGAGTTCGGCAGAAGAAGAGTGAAAGGAAAGTTTTTTAAAAAAAACACAGTCATAAGCTTTGCTCTGATAATTACGTTTATTTAAATAACCTGTCAAAATATTAATTCTTATCTTTTTTTTACGGAAAAAAGACAAAAATACGGCCAAAAAATGATTTAAAAAATAAGCTGTAATGTTTTTTTTATCTTCTCCGCCGAAAAAAACATTCACATTCAAATAGCGTTTATGCTGCTTTTTTTGCTTTAGATAAGGAGGTGGGGGTAAATAGACAGTGGAATCGAGATTAGCACTGCCGGTTACCGTTTTTAAAACAGGCAGGGTTCGCACCACATAATCAGCATAGTACTGATCAGAGCCATTACTGTCCAAAACAATGGTTTTAATATTGTAATGCCTTAACTGCTTTAAAAAACTGACCGGATTTTCCCGTTTGTCAATTATCACCAGCGAACTTTTGCTTTCTCTTATTTTTTTTATTAACTTTCTCTTTTTAAAAAAAAACAGCTTCCCCGGCTTAAGGTAATATAAGACAGCCTCATTGTCTTTATATAATTTTTTCAGTTTCTGACTCCTTATAGCATGACCGCTGCCGTACCTGCCGCCTGCTGCAGTTAAAATAAATATTTTCTTTCTCATTTATTAAAAGGAATGGCAAACTTGATTTTATTTACTTCCTGCCAGCCCTTCTTCCGGTAATAAGCAGTAGCCGGTTTCCGGGTTGATTTGGACTTGATATAACTGTGTCCCAGGGATATATACCGGTTTTTAAATGTATCACTGTAATAAAAAATCATATCCAGTTTATAAGCAAAAGTATCAGCCGCCACACTAATATCCCCGTTTAGGATCAATTCATATTCACCAGCCTCCAGATAACACCGTTTAAGGCTGTATACTGCTCTGCTGCCGTTGGTATACCTGATTCTGCCCCGGAAGCTGTAAAAAATATCCTCTGTGGATTTCAGCGAGGTAAATATAGGCAACCCCCATACTGACTGCTGCAGGCTTGTATCCTTGAGAAAAATATTATCAATATTGGAAAAATAAAGATTATAAGCAATAATCTTATCTTGCTGCATAAGCAGCTGCAAACGGTGCCTTACCTTGCCGCTGATATCAATATCCTTGTCTAACAGAGCAGTGCCGTCCTTAAGACTGAACAGTGATGAGTAGAGCCTGATTTTACTTTTTCCGCTGTCAGAAAAATAATTAACAGAACCGTTAAGTTCATTACCACGGTAGCGGCAAAACAGATTGGTAACAGTAACCAATTCCTTATTAAAACACAATACACCCCTGAAATCGCTGAAAGCATAGTCGCTGAGTTTAATATGTTTAAATTGCAGCGGAATATGCAGACTGATGTTATCAGCTCCGGCACTCTCTTCCTCTCCAGCCAGAGAATTTTCCCCGGCCGCCAGGAGTGAATCACTGAAATAGGAACCGCTAATTTTAAGATTTAAATTAGTAAAGGGGGAAGCAGCATGTCCAGAGAGAGTATACTTGTGCTTTTTTAAAAAAGCTGTTGCCGGTGCTATGGTTAAAGTATCGTTCCGGTAAGATAACCTGGTTTGCTGCAGACGAACGGGTTCGGTAAAAAGATCAAGTTCAACAGTTGCTTCCTGCGCGTTTAACTTAATATTTTCTTTTGCTGATGTAAGCGTTCCGGCCGCAGAAACATTGGAAAACGTTAACGGTTCATACTGCAGCGAGGAAAGTATAAGATTCCGCAGGTCAACTTTGTAGCGTCCGGATTTAAAATAGTAGTTCAGACTGAAAGCTCCTCTTATTCCCTGGCTGTCCAGACCTCTGAAAGCAGCTTTAAGGAAAATATTGTCCCTGTATACCAGCCTGCCGTCAAAACGGTAATATCCCTTTGCCAGATAAGGATTGCTTTGCAGTTTAACTCTCTGATTTTGCAGCAATAAAATAAAATTATCACCTTTTTTTACTACCGGTAAATTTAAATTAACCTTTCCCAAATACTGATTCTCCGGCAAAAAATACTCTACAGATACAAGCCCCTTTTCCAGATCAAGGTCATACTGCAGTTCAGCACGGTGCCGGTCCAGCATAAGCTCAGCTTTTATAACAGTAAAATTATAAACAGAAGCATTAATATTTATTTTCTCCCGGCCGTAAAAAACTGTCATATCTTTCAGAGAGATCAGATTATTCTGTAATACTTTAAATAACCAGCCGGCGGCGCTGCCGGTTTGCATTTCAGGTTGGGCAGCTGTTATCTTTTTTAAAAAATTTAAAAAATTTTTATCATAACGGAAAGATGATCCCTTAATGGTAATATTGTTAAACAAATAGGGATTTTCCCCGGCTAAGGAAAGATAAAGTGTGATATATTCCGCATCAATATTTATATTATTATCAAAAACCTTTACTTTTTTAAAGACAATACCTTCAGTTAAAGAAACCCTGAAATCCTTATACTTGAACTGAAGACCGGTTTTAGTTTCCAGTTTATGGTTAATAAAATTATAGATTTTTTTTTCCGGTAAAATTTTATTACCGAAAAAATATAAAATTACTGCTGTAATAATAAATAATATAAAAAAAAAGAGAGTGATTTTGAAAAGAAATTTAAAAAAAGACTTGATCAACCGTATCAAAAGGAACGAGATCTTTTGGATGCAGCCAGTTTCATCTCCCGTTGCTGCATATTATAGGCTATGGTAACTTCTTTTTGTAATTCAGCTATATCTTCACAATAAATTTTATTGTTTTGTATCTGCAGAAATTTCTTATTTAACATTTCGTTAAGAGCTTGCTTGCCTTCAGATCCCTCAAGTCCTACCATTTTTAAAAGCTCATCACCGCCGAAATTGAATTTGTAAGGCCTTTTTTTACTTATCTGAATATTCTGTTTTAAAATCTGAGTTAACAGCGTATCCATTAACCTGGAGGCGGGATTTTTAAGCAGCAGATTGGAAAGCTGCTTATAAATAGTCCATATACGCTGACTTAAAAGAGTTATAAGTTTGGTAGCCATATTGGTATTCTGAATAACTATTTTATCAAAGTTTTCTTTATTAACAGCGAGCAGATTGGTATTGCCATAAGCTACTATACTGGCAGTACGGGGTTTGTTTTCCAGCAAAGCCATTTCCCCCACTATATCTCCCGGATTTAAAACAGCAATAAGTATTTCTTTACCGTTAATAATTTTGGTGATCTTTACTTTACCACTCTGTATAATAAAAAGTTCATCACCAGGTTCGTGTTCACTGAAAATCATTTGACCGTCCTGATAAGTACGGTTCATTTCTGTTTGAGGCTGCGGCGGCGTAGCTCCGGCATTTTTTAAATTTTGAATTTTAGCTTTTGCTTCCGTAACTTTGTCTCCGTTAGGACAATACTGAAGATAACGGGTATACAGATAAGCTGCCGTAGTCTGATCCCCCTGTTTATAATAATACTCGGCATTATTAAACAAGAGTGCCGGACCCTCTTCATTTTCATCCGTACTCTTGGCTGAACGGTTGGTAAGCTCTTTATTCAGATAGCGCAGCTCATGGGAGAAACTGCGGATGATCTTTAAAGCAAGAGGAGAATTTTTCTGAATAAGAAAACCAAACTGACTTTTTGCCACAGCTATCAGAGAAACGTCACTTACACCTATAGCGGTTTCTATACGGGCCTGGTTGGTCATAGCACCGATAACCCCGAAAAAATCTCCCGGCCCCAGGGTTTTGGCTCCCTCATTGGTCAGGGTGGCCACACTTTTCTTAACCTGCACATTGCCTTTGCGTATTATAAAAAAATAATTATGGTCTTTTTTGTTTTCTATTATTATATAAGCGCCGGGTCTGAAATTGGCTACAGATAATTGCGCTACAGCTTCCGGCATATTGTCAGCCTTTATAAAGGGGATATTGAGCGCATAAGTCAATTACTTCCTGTTTTACTTCAGCTAAAACAGTTTCATCTTCAGGCGCAGCAGTAACTCTGGTAATCCACCGGGCAATCTCTTTCATCTGCTCAGCTCCCATTTTTCTGGTAGTAACCGTTGGAGTGCCTATACGTACGCCACTGGTTACAAAAGGAGAAGCCGGATCATTGGGCACCGCGTTTTTATTAAGCGTTATATTAGCCTTATCCAGTGTATTTTGCATGAGTTTACCGGTAACCTTTTTATTAAGTAAATTTACCAACATAAGATGATTATCGGTACCGCCGCTTATTAAGTTAAAATCATTTTTTTTCAATTCCGAAGCTAAAATTTGCGCATTATCCACAACCTGCTGCTGATACTCTTTATATTCAGGTTTTAAAGCTTCCTGCAGAGATACCGCTTTTCCTGCTATAATATGCATGAGGGGTCCGCCCTGTATACCGGGAAAAATCAGCGAATTAAGCCGTTTGGCTTTAGCAGCACCGCATAATATTAAACCGCCTCTGGGCCCGCGCAGGGTTTTATGCGTAGTAGTTGTTACATAGTCAGCATAGGGGACAGGAGAGGGGTGAACACCGGCAGCTACCAAGCCGGCAATGTGCGCCATATCTACCAGTAAAACCGCCCCGCAGGCATCAGCAGCCTCCCTGAACTTTTTAAAATTAAGGATCCGGGGGTAAGCACTGGCACCGGCAACAATCATTTTCGGTTTTTCCTCTGCTGCCTGCTCTATAAGTTTATCATAATCTATAAGCCCGGTATCTGCATCAATACCGTAGAAAGAAACATCATATAATTTACCGCTGAAATTTACCGATGCGCCATGGGTCAGGTGACCGCCTTCAGCCAGATTCATACCCATTACCTTATCACCGGGCTGCAGTTCAGCCATATATACGGCCATATTAGCCTGGGAGCCTGAATGGGGCTGTACATTGGCGTGTTCTGCCTTAAACAGCTCTTTGGCTCTGTCAATAGCCAGTTTTTCCACTTCATCCACGTATTCACAACCGCCGTAATACCTTTTGCCAGGATAACCTTCAGCATATTTATTGGTTAAAACCGTACCGCAGGCCTCAATTACGGCTTTGGAGGTGGCGTTTTCCGAGGCTATAAGCTCAATAGTGTTTTCCTGGCGCTCCTCTTCGCGTCTAACTGCTTCATATACTTCCGGATCCACACTTTTTAAGTTGTTCATATTTTATCCTTAGTTTATTGATACCGTATACTTTCCGGTAATTGGCAAATTATAATATAGATATCGTAAAAAGTAAAATTAAACCGACGTAGACGTAAGGGTGCCAATGCAGCTTGTTATAAAATTAGTTTTTCCGGCTTACCCGGGCATTGGTGAGTTCAATACGTCTGGCCAGTATTTTGCATAAAAGTATGGAGTAATAGGGCTGTTTTTTAATAGCTGAGATAAAGTTTTTTTTGGTCAGCCGGTAAAGCGTACCGTCTTTGCGCACTTTTACAGTAGCAGTACGTACATTATACAGCAAAAAAGACATCTCTCCCAGAAAAATATCATTGGAACTTAAAGTTGATAATATATTATTGTTTTGGTCAAGTACATCATACTCGCCCGAAGCAATATAATATAAATAATTGGAGGTTTCACCCCGGGTAAATACAGTCTCGCCCTTTTTAAATCTGGTTTCCGAATCCTTTTCAAAAAAGCCGGGTACTATATAATTTGTATTGGTATGCATAAATTCAAAACGGACTGAATTGCCTTTATCATTATATTTGAAATTTTTACACAGCCCCTGCGACATATGAATACCCCGTCCGTGTAAAAGCAGCTCTTCCGGGCTCTTTTGGGCATTTTCCTGTAACTGCTTACGCCAGTCAAATCCCGTGCCCTGATCTGTAATACGGATCCAGCTCCGTTTATTGTTTATATTGTAATCAAGTTTTATCTTTTTTTTAGCAATAGCCGGATCATTTTGCACCTTTTCAGCAATAATATCAGCAAGACTGCGGCCCTCGTTCATAATTTTGCTTTTTTCTTCAAATGAGATATTGCAGTTGCCATGCTCACATGCATTAATCAGAAGTTCATTCAAAATAAGTTTTAAAGACATTTTGCCTTCTTCATCTATGTAGTTACAATTGTAAATAAAATTTACAAGTAAATTGGCATACACCTGTATGTAAAGCAGATCATTACTGATTAAAAAACTGCCGGAAGTTTTTCCAATAAACATTGCCTGAAATGCCCGCTGAAATAAAATATTACGGTGCTGCCGCAGTATTTTAAGAATACGGACCAGGTTTTCTTCAAGATAACGTATATTTACAGCAGCAATTATATTGGTATGTTTTACTTTATTTATGAAATCCTCTTCTTTATCATAATCATGAATGGCAATAATACCGGCACTGTTAAGCCATTTATCTTTATAGATTTCATTTAAAATCTCGTATTTGATTTTAGGTTTATCGCTGAAATTAATAATGACCAGTTCCGGGGTCTCATAACTCATATATTCGCAGAAAGATTTTTTGGTATAGAAAAACACAGGTTTAATTTCGGAAAAGGCTTTGGCTATAGTTTTTTTCAGACGGGCGGAAAAACTTCTGTTTATATTTGCTACCGGTATCTCTTCCATAAAAACTGTTCTCTATTTATATCATCTATTTACTTAAAAGTAAACAAATTTTTTAGAACGCAGCATGAAATCATCAGCTATCTTGAGCTTATCAGTATTCTGCAGCTGCTGGTTATGTAAACGGGCAAAGTTTACCTGGGGAATACTTTTTCTGATACCGGAAAGTTTATCTTTCATATTAATGGAATCCGCCAGATATTTAAGAGCGAGTTTACGGTTTTGATAGGGTTTATCCCTGGAAAAAGCCTGCCCCATACGGGCAACAGCAATATTGTTATAAAGATCAGAGAGAACTTCAATGCGGTCTGTGATATATTTATCAACATTCCCCCGGTTATATTCATAAACTGCCATATACTTTTTAAGCTGCCCCATACAGCCGCGGTATTTGGATTCAGCAAGATGATAATCATTAAGACGCAGGTAGGTGTTACCTATTAAATAATCCAGAAAGTAGTTACCGCCGGTTATATCCTGCAGTTCTTTCCAGTAATTAAGGCTTTTTCTTAAATCAGCTTTTACATCGTTATCATTATTTAAACTGTGGTAATAATATGTATAAGCAGTCTGATGCAGCAGGCTTAGATATTCCGCTGTTTTCCGGCCCCGCCAGTTAAGTATGGCATTATTAAAATTCTCCTTGGCTTTGCTGATATTACCTATTTCTTCCAGATTGATCTTACCCAGATAATAATAGGGCATGGGATTATAGGAATCGATTTCAATGGATTCTTTAAAGGCTTCTATAGCTTTCTGGATATTATCCTGTTCCAGATGCAGTTTACCCTGTATGTCATATAACCGGCCATGGTTAAATAATTTATTAACCTGAAATGTTTTTTCAAATTTTTTAATGCCCTGATTAGCATAGTATAAAGCTCTTTTTTTCTCTCCCAGTAAATCATACCAGCGGGCGCTTTCATAATAGTTCCAGATATAGTTGGAGTCTTTGGCAAAAAGATTAGCAATAACACTGTCAATTGTCCTTACCATATAAAGTTGTTCGTTGTCGTTAAGATTAACTTTTTTATCCTTATACTGTTCAAATTTTATCTCATTTTTATAAGCCTCTTTATACAGATCAATATAAAAATGGAGCAGTTCACTAAAAGCTGTTTTTTCGACATAACGCGGATCATATGCCTCTATCTGCTGCTGCAGCTTTTTTGTATCATAAAATTTATTCTGTAAAACCTTAACCTCCATTTTTTTAGCCATATAACGAAGGTTTTCTTCCTCCCGGGATAAAAGCTTGTCATAGATATCCAGAGCCTTTTCTAACCGTTCCGTATCAGTTCTGCCCCAGTGCAGATACATAACTCCCATGTTGTCCTTTATCAGGTTATTATTTTTTTTGGGATAAACATTGGTAAGATGACTGAACTTTTGCTCTGCCTGCTTGAATTTATCCCAGTATACATATAACTTGGCATGATTTAATAGAGTAGTAAAATCTTTTTTGTCTAAAACAAGCGCCTGTTTATATTTTTTTTCCGCATAAAAATACAATCTATGTTTTATATACTTATCCGCATATTCATTACACTTTACTATACTCGGAGAGAGATCCATTGCCCGCTGAAAATATTTCTCGGACTGGTCATAGTTATGCTTATCTATTTCCCGCAGACCCATACTGTAAAGATCCGCTGCATTCATATACCTTCCGGTCCAGGTAACCAAATAATAGATCAGTAATACAGCAAGAAAACCAATCCCTATAACAGAGATTATGGGAATAAAATTACGCCGTAATATATCCTGCAGTTTTAAACCCTCTGCCGGGGCTGCAGCAGCGCCTGGTTTAACTGCAATTGTTTTCTTTTTTTTCAGTTCATTATAAACAAATCTGACAATATCTTCCTCAGACTGTTCAGCGAGAAGATCATTAAATACACGCTCCGAAGCTTGCTGTTTCAGCAGGCCGGAAGTTAAAGCCTGGTAAATTATCTGCCTGTTTAATTTTTTAAAATGCTTAAGATAGGAAAAAGCTTTCTGATATCTATCTTCCTGCTCCTTATCCTGCGCAGCTTCCTCTTCCTTTTCTGCTGCTGCCGCAGGTTCTGCTGCGGGCGCTTTTGCCGCTTCGTCCGGTTCCGGTTCTGCAGCAGGCGACTGCGCAGCCGGCTCCTCATCTTCCGGAGGGAGATCAGGTATTTCCAGTTCATCGGCGTCCGGCGCAGCTGCCGGGGCTGCGGTTTCTTCCTCAGCTGCAGCTTTTTCCTCCTCTCCTTTTTCCGGTTCTGCCTGTTCTGCACTTTCCGGACCAGCGTCCGGCGCAGCCGCTTCTGTACGAGTTTTTTCTTCTTCACCGGCTGCAGTATCCCGGGCCGGTTCCACCTCTTCAGCCGGTAACGGCTCGCTGCCGAAAATACTGTCCAGCTCCCCCAGATCTGTATCCGCACTTATATCCGGCTGCTCTGTTTGCTGCTGCGCAGCTGAAAGATCACCGAAAATATCATCAAGACTGCTGTAATCCGGAGACTCTCCCTCCAGACCCAGCGCTTGTAAATCATGTACCGGTTTAGCCGCAGGTCTTTCCTCTGCCGCAGGCGCTTCCTCTGCCGCAGGTGTTTCCTCTGCCGCAGGTGCTTCCTCTGCCGCAGGTGCTTCCTCTGCCGCAGGTGCTTCCTCTGCCGCAGGCGCTTCCTCTGCCGCAGGCGCTTCCTCTGCCGCAGGTGTTTCCTCTGCCGCAGGTGCT
>CAZFAK010000029.1:11283-17876 GCA_964517045.1 uncultured Spirochaetia bacterium
GTGCTTCCTCTGCCGCAGGTGCTTCCTCTGCCGCAGGTGCTTCCTCTGCCGCAGGTGCTTCCAGCTCATCCAGAAAGGAAAGGTCAGTATCATCGCCCTCTTTGCTGTCAGCAGCTGCGCTTTTTTCTTCTGCACCGGTTTCATCCAGAAAATCAAGCGTATCATCTCCGTCAGTTGCATCAGCAGCAGCTGCCGGCGCCTCTCCCTCTGCTTTGGTAGTTTTATCCAGGGTCCCCAGCCCGCCGCGACGGGCCCGGGCATCACTTTCCGCATCTCTGCTTTTTAATTCCTCCCGGCGGCTGCGGTTTTGTTCAAGTTTTTGCTGCAGTTTATCCGGCGGAACATTTTTTTTAAATTCTTCGAGCAGTTCCGGTGTAACCTGCTCCGGGAAATCATTATCCCGCATGTTGGTTATAGCCGCACCTATTTTATCTGTATTTTCTGATGCCATAACGCTTATCTGAATAATTCCTCTATCTGTTTTTCATTACGTACTATTCTGTTTTTAATATAGGAATGTTTTCTGCAGAAAACAAATATTCTTAATATATTTCCCGGTCTGATAATTAAAAGCTGTTTTATGATATTAACTAAAGTAAAAATTATTCTGTTTACCTTTACAAAATTTTTTATTACAAATAATTTAAGATCAAAAAAATAGTCTTTATTAAAATTTTCAAAAATACGGGCTGTTTTCTGATTGTATTCTGACAATTTAACACTGAAATTATCAACCCCGATAAGATTACTGTTAAAACTGTAGATCATATAGCCAAGATCCAGCAGGGTAATAAAATCATTTTTATAGCTTGTATCAAATCCGCCCACCGCCAGAAATTTCTCTTTATCAAAAAAACCGGTAAACTTATAGGGAACAATATTATACATATTACTTTTAAATTTTTCTATACTTAAAAAAATATTATTTCTATTGGAAATATATTTATAAAAAGTGTTTTGGATCTCATCATGCTGATAAACAGCCGGCAGCACACCGAACAAAGAGTTATCCTGATAATATTTTCTTATAACAGCACCTATATCAAACCCGGTAAGCAGCAGATCAGCGGAAACAGTTAAAATAAAATTAGCTTTTGATTCTTTAAAATACAGATTGAGTGAGTCAAAAAAGGAATCCGGGCGGGAAGAAAAAAAAATGCGTACATAGGGAAATTTTTTTAAAATACTTCTGACTTCCGCGCCGTCATTAAAAGTGCCGCGGATATCAATCAGAGAAATACTGTAGTCAAGATCAGTCTTTTCCATAACGTTACAGACACTTTCAATACCCTCATCTGTAAAATGATTATAAAAATTAAAAATACATATATCCAGAAAGCTTTTTCCTCTTTTAACAGCATCGCTGCGTCTGATAGGATTAATCTCACGGTAAGTAGTATTTTTTTTCATTTTAGCCAGGTGTCTGTGTTTGCAAACTTTTAAGTTTTCCCTGTTCCTCACCGGAAGCGGAAGCAGCCATGTTTGTGTTTAAACGGCCGGCCTGTTTTTCCGCCGGAAACAGGTTCTGCATCATTTTCATAGTTTCCGCCAGGGGGATTTTTTCATCTATTTTCTGCTGTAAAAATGATTCAATCCGGGGCATTTTTTTTATAGCCTCGTCCACCCTGTTGTTACTGCCTGATATATAAGCGCCAATGTTTATCAGATCCTCCATCTCCTGATAGGAGGATATCAATTCCTTGAGTTTTGCTGCTATATTTAAATGTTCCTGTTCACAAACATCAGTCATCAAACGGCTTATGGATTGACAAATATCAATAGCCGGGTAATAATTTCTGGCAGCCATCTTACGGGAGAGGACAATATGACCGTCCAGAATACCGCGCACAGCATCGGAGATAGGTTCATCCATATCATCTCCTTCAACCAGTACATTAAAAAAACCGGTTATAGTACCTGCAGCTGAGGTACCGGCTCTTTCCAGTATTTTGGGAAGCAGATCAAAAACAGAAGGTGAATAACCGCGCGCCGTAGGAGTCTCACCCAGAGATATGCTTATCTCTCTCTGCGCCATGGCCAGACGGGTAATTGAATCCATCATAAAAATAACATCATTGCCCTTGTCCCGGAAGTATTCAGCTATACTTATGGCAGTATAAGCACAGCGGATGCGCGCCATCGGCGGCTGGTCAGAAGTAGCTACTACTATAATCGATCTCTTCATACCTTCCGGACCCAGTGTTTTCTCAATAAAATCACGGACCTCCCTTCCCCGTTCCCCTACCAGTGCTATAACATTTATACCCGCTTCCGAGTTGCGGGCAATCATACTCAGTAAGGTGGATTTACCCACTCCGGAACCGGAAAAAATACCCAGACGCTGACCTTTGGCTACTGTCAACGGGCCGTCAATTGCCTTGATACCCAGAACCATTTTTTCCGTGATCTGTTTTCTTCGCAGTAAATCCGGAGAGAGATTAAAAACGGAAAGCTTTTGTTTAAAAAAATTTAAACTGGCATGATCCAGCGGTTTGCCTATACCGTTAAGAATACGGCCTTTAAGCTCATCTCCTACCATAATTTCCAAAGGCCGGCCTGTAGAAAATATTTTACAGCCCGGGGTAATACCTGCCGCATTTTCCAGAGGGGTTAACTGAACTCTGTTTTCGGAAAAACCAATAACCTCCAGCCGGACAGTTTTCCTGTCAGGTAAAAAAAGTTCGCATACTTCGCCGATTTGACAAATAGGCCCCTGACTTTCTATAATAAGGCCTTTGATTGCTTTAACTATACCCTGGCTGCGTATTGTTTCAGTCTGGTCAAGTAGAGTAGAATATTTGGTAAAACGTGAGTTATCATTAACTGTTGCCATAAAAAAATAGTATCATAAATCCTTTATGGGCTGAATATTTTTAATAGCTGTTTCTATTTCATCAAGCTGTGCTGAAATACGGGCATCAACATCGCCAAAATCGGTTTCTATGATACAACCGCCTCTTTCGATATTAGGATCTTCCAGTACATTAACGTTTTCAATATTATCAAGCATCCTGTAAAAATCATCTTTATGTCTTGTCGTAAGCTCCAGGTCGGAAATATTCACCCTGATAGTTACCTGAGCCCTTCCTTTGATCTTGCGCAGCGCCTCACTTACATTACGTAAAATAACCGCCTGATCACTTTCAGTTATGGCTTTTACAACTTTTCTGGTTATTACAATAGCAATATTGGTAAGCTGTTTTTCACTGGATTCTATAATCTCATTACGCTTGTTAATAGTCTCTCCCAGTATTTTTTCCAGGCGCGAGATCATCCCGTTAAGCTGATCCTTGCCGTCAGTATAGGCCTTTTCCATACCCTCTTTATAACCGGCTTCATAAGCCTGTTTATCAATAGTATTTTTTTTCTCATCTGCTTCCTTGACGATCTTATCCGCCTCAGCATGCGCTTTATGCGTTATCTCTTCCGATTCCCGGTTGGCAGAATCAATTATCTTTTTGTATTCATCATTAGCACTCTTTATACGCTGGAAAGCTCCGGTTTCAGCCTGTTCCAGTATTTTATTAGCTTCTTCTTCAGCCTTGCGCCTGGTCTCCCGCAGTTTTTGTTCCGCAGCTTCCTGACGCGATTTTATTTCAGCCTGTATCTCCTCAAGGGTAGGCCCTTTATATTCTTCATCAGCTTCCTCCTGGGCTTTTATCTCCTCTTTGGAAACAAACTCAGGCGGTTTTATAACAAAATTTTTCGGTTTCTTACCAACAGGTACACCTTTAAATAATTTATTTGCCATTCATACTCCCCTTATACTACCATTTCATCCTCGCCGGCCCGGGCAATAACAATTTCGCCGTCCTCTTCAAGTTTACGTATAATATTAACTACTTTCTGCTGCGCTTCCTCAACATCATGCAAACGGATGGGCCCCATATATTCCATATCTTCTTTTAGCATTGAAGCCTGCCGTTTACTCATATTGCGGAATATCTTCTCCTGTACTTCATCATCCACAGATTTAAGAGCTTTGGTCAGATCATTACTGTCGACTTCCCTTAAAACCTTTTGAATAGATTTATCATCCAGCAATACAATATCCTCGAAAACAAACATACGTTTTTTGATCTCTTCAGCAAGTTCCGGATCTTCCTCTTCCAGGGTTTCAATGATAGTTTTTTCCGTAGAACGGTCAGCCAGATTAAGCACTTCCACAATAGCATCGATACCGCCGGCACTGCTGAAATCCTCTGATGCCAGAGTGGACAATTTACGTTCCAGCACCCTTTCCACCTCGCGTAATACTTCCGGAGTGGTACGGTCCATCTGGGCAATACGTTTGGCTACATCAGCCTGTATCTCAACCGGCAGCTGGGACAAAACTTCCGAAGCTTTTTTTGATTCCAGATATGCAAGCACCAGGGCTATGGTTTGCGGATGCTCTGACTGGAGAAAGTTTACCAGATGCTGCGGATCTGTCCGGCGCACAAAGTCAAACGGCTTGACCTGCAATGAAGAGGTAAGCCGGTTAACTATATCCATAGCTTTCTGGGAACCGAGGGAACGTTCCAGTACCTCCCTGGCATAATCAATACCGCCGCTGGTTATAAATTCCTGAGCAGTCATTAATTCATGAAATTCTTTCAGTACAGCAGTTTTCTGGGCACTGTCCACATTATCAATACGGGCGATCTCAAAGGTTAAAGCCTCTACCTCTTCGTCTTTAAGATGTTTCATGACCTCTGAAGACCGCTCCGGTCCCAGGGCTATGAGAAATATAGCTGCTTTTTGTCTGCCTGTTAACTTGGAAATATCAGTTGCTACATCTTCACTCATTTTTTAAACCCCTGTTTAAAATCTATTAACTATCTTCCTGTATCCAGGTTTTTAATAATTTGGCAACTTCAGCCGGTCGTTCCTGAGCCAGTTGCTCGGCTTTTTCCTGCAGTTCCTGACGGTGGCGGTCAGCTTCTGACATGGTTTCAGCCGGAGCTTCAGCCTCGAGAGCACGCAAAGCTTCATCCCGCTGCTGCTGTCGCTGCCGGGCAAGTTCCCGTTCCCGCATCCTTTTACGCCGCAGCATCTCTTTTTTAACCAGTTTGTAAGCAATAGTTATAATGAAAATCGCTAAAATGGAAAAAAGTATTATAAGTAGAAAACGTTTGGTACGCAATTCCTTCAAATGCTGTTCATCTTCCCTGCGGAACTGATCCCTGCGGTCAAACTGAATATTGCGCACCACTACCGAGTCGCCGCGCTTGGTATTGTAACTGATACTGGCTTTTACCAGTTCGGAAAATTTTTTCAATCTGACATCCGGCACAGGCTGATATTCACGCACAAATTGATTACTGACAAAGAGATATTCGCCTTCGGCATCACGTTGTTTTTCCCACACCCCGTCAATATCCACAGCTACGGAGACATATTCTATATCATGATGCATCTTTTTATATTTGGAACGTTTCTCTCCATATTCATAATTTACTATATCTTCATCCTTATTGTAAACATTCCAGCGGTCAATATGTTCCTTATATCCGGGCGGCAGATTAGGTTCCTGCCCCGGCGGTCCTTCCGGAACAAATGACTGGCCCTTGAATTTTTCTTCCACATTTTTTTTGCTTATAGGCATCTCTTTTATAACTTCACTGTCATCATAAGGCGTATCAGGATTGTCTTCCTTTACCACCATGGGCAGTAAATCTTTTTTTTCATAGGAAACACGGTGAAATGATAATTTAAGATCAACATCCACCTGGTAACGGTCTCTGGGCAAAACACCTTTAAAAGCATTTTCTATTCTTTGTTGTATTTTTTCTCTCTCCTCATCAATAATGCGCCTCTCGGTTTTAGCGTTTTTATAATGCAGCTCATCATCTTCAGCACTGAAATCATTCAGCTTTTCCCCGCGGTCATCTGTAATAGTAATATTTTCCGCTATTACACCATCAACCCCATGCAGAATAATATTCTGAATACCTTTAATGTAATCTTTATTTTCCAGGTCTGCAAAATGTCCGGGAGAAGGACGGAGAGAAACAGATACGGCTACATCACGTTTCTTATCGGTATAGATAGTATCTTCCGGTTTGGACATTGAAATTTTGGCAAACTCTATCCAGGAAAGAGATTCTATATGTCTTTTCAATTCACCTTCAATAGCCCGGCGCAGTTTGACATCACGGTCGAATTTCGTAGTGGTCCAGCTTTCCATATCAAAAAGCTCCCAGCCTTTTATATTGTCAGGGATAACTCCTTTCTGGGATAAACGCATTACCACCCGCTCGCGGTCATCCGGATCTGTAAGATAGATCTTGCGCTTATCTCCCCTGGAATAAGGCACACCCATAATATCAAGTTCTTTGGTAACCTCTTTATACTCATCCTCACTTATGGGGCTTTGAAATAAAGGCGTACCCGGAGCTTTACCGGAAAAACTTAAGGTAACAATAACAGCTGCCAGTAAAATTACAGCCACTGCGCTTATAATGATTTTTTGAACAGTGCTGAGTTTCTTTAAAACTCCTGCGAATTTCTGAAAAATTTCTTTAAGTTTTTCCATTTTCCTCACCGAGAAAATTTATTTTATAACTGTATATTGCAGTTTTTCTTTAAAATATCGATTCTTTTACAAAAAT
>CAZFAK010000030.1:0-17769 GCA_964517045.1 uncultured Spirochaetia bacterium
AGTGTCCAAAATATAACATGTTAAGCAATTTTACAGGTATTAAAAATCACACCCTAAATAAATAAATCCTTGTCACTATCCTGAAAAAATGGTAAAATGCTGCTTGTCTCTTGGGAGGGAGCATGTCCGCATCAGAACAGCTTAATGATATAAATGCTATAAATTCATTATTTCTCGAACATCAGATCCATTCGCTTAAAATATCTGATCAGCGTTCTCTGCTTGATTCCCTTGCTCCGTCCCGGCCGGCAGCAGTATTTAATCTTGGTGATTATGTCCGGTTCAGGGAGCAGGAATATTGGGTGGAGGAGATTAACCGTGATAATTTGCTTTTAAAAAATAAAGAGAGTATTTTATTTAAGCATAAACACCACCCGGAACTGAAAAAGATGACTAAAAACCGGATAGTGATTAAAGCCGGGCAGTTGCTTTCATCCGGAAAGGTATACGGCGACCGTTCGTTTGAGTTGAGAAAGCTTTGCCGTTCTCTACAGTACAAAGACAGCCGGCACTTTGCTGCGTTTAAGGGCTCCCAGGTTAAACTTATGCCGCATCAGCTTAACACCGTGGCTCAGGTTCTGGATAATATTAAACACCGTTTCCTGATAGCTGATGAGGTTGGTCTGGGCAAGACTATTGAAGCGGGCCTACTTTTAAAAGAATTTCGCATGCGCTATGGTTATAAAAAAATTATCATTATTGTACCGGCTTCCCTGCAGCTGCAGTGGCAGCATGAATTATGGGAAAAATTCAGGGAAAATTTTACTATCCTCAGCAGTGATCAACTTAAAAAAAAAGATCAGCAGGAACTCATTTCTTTTTTAAAAAATAACCGGCGCCTTATTGTTTCCCTGGATTTTGCCAAACAGGAACATATCGCCGCTGTACTTACAAACGGTATCTGGGATATGGTTGTTTTTGATGAAGCGCACCGTCTGAAAAAAAGCCGCAACCATACCACCGCTATCTATAAATTCGCTGAAGCTATTGCCTATAAAACCAAATCCTTTTTTATGCTTTCCGCTACTCCTTTTGCGGGTAAACTGGAGGAATTGTATTTTTTAATACATCTGTTGGATAAAGATAAAACCGGTTCTTTAAATCTTTTTTTGAATGAATACTATAACAAAGGAGCAGCTTATCTTAATAATCTTTTAAAAGATATGGTCATCCGCCGCACTAAAAGAGATGTAGGCGGATTTACCAAAAGGCATGCGGTTACGGTCAAGTATAAACTTACCAGTGCTGAGAAAATATACTATGATGCTTTGGTTGACTATGTGCGCCATGAATACAATAAATCGCGGCAGCAGCAGCCAGGTGTGCGCGCTTTAATGTTGTCCTGTTTTTTAAAAATGCTTGATTCTTCCATGGCAGCTATTCAGCAGTCTTTGGCAGCCCGGATTGCTATATTAAAAGATAAAACGACTGCTTTACAAAAAAATAACAAACAGGACCAGCCAACAGATTATGCTGCTGCCGAAGAGGAGGATTATCAGGCTTGGAATGCTATTACCAATACCGATAAACTGACGTTTAAGCAAATGCAGGAGGAAGAAAAAGCGCTGGCCTATATACACAGTTTGGGCAAAAAAGCGGCAAACAGCTCCAAACAGGCCAGGCTGGTTTCTTTTATAGAGGATGTCAGAAAAAAAAACAAGGAGGAAAAAATAATTATTTTTACACAGTTTAAGGCAACCATGTTTGCCCTGGCAGCTGCTTTGCAAAAACTCAGTCCCGTACTGTTCCACGGTTCGTTAAGCCGCCGGGCCAAAGACGAGGCGGTCACTGCTTTTCAGGATGGGCGCACTATTCTTATTTCCACTGAAGCCGGCGGGGAGGGCCGTAACCTGCAGTGCGCGCGGATTATGATAAATTATGACCTGCCCTGGAACCCTTTCAAAATCGAACAGCGTATCGGCCGTATTCACCGTCTCGGTCAGAAGTCGGATGTTTATATATATAATTTTGCCGTGGAAGCTTCTATCGGTGAGCGGCTTATTGAACTTTTAACAGAAAAAATAAATCTTTTTGAAGAGGCTTTTGGCAAGACCGGTGTGCTGCTCGGTAATACGGATGACAGCGGTAAGTATTTTAACCGTATGGTTACTGCTATGTATATAAATAGTAACCGGGGGGAAAAGCCGGCGCGGGCATTAAATTTAACGGCTGCCAGGTATAATAAACTGGCTATTGCCGATCATTTTTTTAAAGACCAGCATATAGATACTGCTGCGGTAGAGGAGGAGCTAAAAAAAGCCGCACAGCGTCTGGAAACTTTTTTTAAAATGTACGCTGATTATTATCCGGAAGATTTTGCTGTAACAGACAGGCTGTACAGAAAAAATATAAATTTTTACAAAGTAAGGGGCGCTACTTCCTATTTAAAAAGCGGGTATGTTACTTTTGATCACCGCGCCGCCGGTAATGATTTTATTTATTCTGACAACGATGAAAAAAAAACGGTGGAATATCTGCACCTTGATCATCCCCTTATAAAATTTATGATACATAAAATCAATATTAATGCTGTAACTGATGCGGTAAGGGTTAAGAACCCCGCCCCTGAGCGGGCGGTTTTTGCTTTTCTGGTATCATTCAATTATTATATTAAAGAGAAGCGCTATATAGAGATTACTACCGCTTATAAAGAGAGTATGCCGGCTGTCTATAAGAGAGCGCTGGCTAAACTGCAGTATGAGATAGAAAAAATAAAAAAAAATATTATTAATAAAAACCGGAAACTGGTTGATGATGAAATTAATAAACTGAAAATTGTTTTCAGGCGTCAGACTAAGGAATTAAATTCTGTTTTGGAAAACTATGAATTTAAAAACAAACAATCAGGCAGAGATAATTACTTTCTTTTAATACCCAAGGTAAAAAAGCATCTGCGTAAACTGCAGCGGGATTATGAGGATATCATTGCCATGACCAGGAAAAAACTTGATGTGCATACCGGTTACGCTCTTGACAGTATTGAGCTGGAGTAATGTGATATCTGAAAAGCCGGAAATAACTAAAGGAAGAGATTATTTTTATATTAGGTATCAACAGCAGCCCCTGTCAGGTTTCATGAACAAATATGATTGTTTTCACAGTAAAAGCGGTTGCTTATATATTAAACAGAAGAAGTATATTTTTTATTGTAAAAATTTTTTACTGAAGCAAAATTTTTTATAAAATGGGAAAGCAGAACAGAATTATATATTTGTTTCTTAATACCACGCCATCTTGATATCCTGCGCAGAGCTCTGTTTTTAAGAGAATATGAGGTTTCATATGCTTCAATAGTGCCGTCCATAAGTTCTTTTACGGTCATATTTTTCGGTTCAAACACAACATTGCACCTGCAGTACTGTGACCAGTCTTTTGTAAGAATACGGTTTTGTTTGTCCAGCCTGTCAAATAATTTTGTTCCGGGATAGGGTACAAGAATTTGAAAAACCGGAAAATCAATTCCGGTTTCAAGAACAAAATTAACTGTATTTTTAAAAACTTGTGAAGTGTCACTATCAAGGCCAAATATAAAATTACCAAAAATATCAATATTATAGGAATGAATTTTTTTAATAAGTTTCTTATAGTCCACATGATAATTTTTTTTTTTATTCATATCTTTTAAAGCTTGCTGACTGATTGATTCAAAACCAATGCCTAAATACATACATCCTGAATCTGACATAAGTTTAAGGAGTTCTTCATCTTCTGCTACCCTTACCGATGCATATCCCCACCATGAGAGGTTGTAAGGTATGAGACGTCTGAATAATTCTTTTGACTTTTTAAGATTGGAAGAAATGTTTAGATCAGCAAGAATTGTCAGTGATTTTTTGTCTTTCCAGGAATTGATTTCTTTTATTATGGAGTTAATTGGTTTAAATCTTATTTTTTTTCCGCAGTATATAGTTGATATGCAGAAATCACAATTGTTAGGGCAGCCTCTGCCTGTTTCAAGTACATTTGGAAGTTTATAGTTATATTTGTTAAAAATATTCAGAGCAGGCGTAACATAATCTTCGGATTCTGTATATTTTTCGGCCTGGTATATTTTTTTTAATTTTCCTTTGGCAACATCTTTCAAAATTTTCTGCCACAAATATTCAGCTTCCCCGAATACTATACTGTCACAATGTTTTTTAACATCATCCGGTTGAATAAAAGCATGAACACCGCCCATAATGGATGGAATATTATTTATTTTGCACATGTCTCCAATAGAGTATGCCTGCATAGCAGTATCTGTCCGGACTGAAATTCCGATTAAATCATATGATTTAATTTTTTCTGCATCAACTTCTTCAAAAGCTGTGTGAATATAGTCAAGAGAATGGTTTTCAGGTGTGAGTGCTGATAAAACTGCCGGCCACTGGGGAGGTGTCGGTGATCCGCCTGTAAAACTTATATTTGATGACGGTTCTATTAATAATATATTGAGGTTATGTTTTGGTTGCATACTATTTTTTCCTTTTTATAATTTTTTTTATTTTTCTTCTTTAAGTTTATTTTACATGTTTATGATTTTTTCCCGGGGTTTAAAAAATGTTTGGTTCTAAAAAATAAGCGTTTTATTATGTTGGTTGTTAAATGTATATCTGCATTTGCAAGAGGGCTTGGTTTAACAAGGTTTGATATGGCTTTTATGGGTTGCTTTAAAAAATTGTACAGTAATTGCCATAATGCCACAGTTTTTATAAAGTAGTGATTTTTATGAGAATGTCAACCTTTTACAGTGATTTTTTTTTATAAACCAAATTTATATATAAAAAAAATTACATTTTTATTGTTAGCAGCAGCAGGTATTCCTGTTTTCTGTTCCGTGCTTACTATTTTTACCCGGCTCTTTGCAAAAAGAACCGGGGACGGCGCCGTGCACACGTTGCGCGGCTTTTGTGCCGGCCGGCTTTGGCTTCCGGGTTCACGGACACAGTTTTTTCAAAATTGACTAAAAAACCGTATTATTTTAAAATACCCTGTATACATGAGAACTCTTATTCTGATATTTATTCTATTATGCGGCTCTGCAGCAGCTGTTATGCCCTATCTGGACCCTGCCGCCCACATTTCCCCATACAGCAATCTGCCCTATCTGTACCGGGAAACAGTACCGGTGTCCAATTTTTTAACATTTACCGAGAAAAAGGTATTGACCTCCAATACCACCTTAAACCTGTTTATCGTACCGCTGTCCTTTCAGGATCAAAGTCTGACTCTTAGTAATAACCAGTTGCAGCAGTTTTTTTTTGACGCTGCAGTTTCCGTATCCAATTATTTTTACGATAACTCGGTCGGCAGCCTGCATGTTTCCGGCCTTATTTTACCGCCCTATACCCTGGCTTCCAACAAGGCCTTCTATGCTGACAGTGCGCAAAACTATATAAACCTGCCGGCAGAGGCAGCGGTTTATTTAAGCAACTATATTGTGAGTAATGTAACTACCAATGCGGGTGTGTTTGCCGAGAGATTTGACAAAAATAATGACCGTTTTATTGATGCTGTGGTGTTTATGCATGCCGGTACGGGCAGGGAGGTATCCGGCGCCTCCAACGAGATTCTTTCCCATTGTTATACTTTTTTTAAATACCAGGCTGTATATATTTACGATACTCTTTACCTCGGCCGCTATATCATTGTGCCGGAGATTGTCAACAGTAATGCCTCTGCCTGGTCCAATCAAACCACTATCGGCCCTGTCTGCCATGAACTGGGCTCTTTACTGGGGCTGCCTGATCTGTATCATACAGTAACCGGCCAGCCCCAGCTGGGCAGCGCGGTTTTAATGGACAGGGGTTGTTATAATTACGGAACAAATGATACCTACAGCGGCACTAACCCGGCTTACGGTTATCGTCCCTCCCCGGTCAATGGTTTTTACCGAAGTTTGCTTGGCTGGCAAAAGCCCCGGAAGCTGGACAGTGCAACAGCCGGAAGCACGGTTACTGTTTATCATTATTTTGCTACCAACTCCATCTCCAATCTTTATCAGCTTAAGGGTTATCATGCGCAGCAGTACTGGCTGGCGGAAAACCACAACCGGCAGAGCTGGGACAGTTCCCTTAACGGCCGGGGCCTTTTAATCTGGCATGTAAATACTGCTTATCACACCAGCGGCACTCTTTTACTAAAACATGATTTTAATAATGGACTGCACGCTCTGGCTCTGGAACCGGCTGATAATTTCAGCAGCAGTAATCTGACGGTTACGCCCTACAGCCTTGTGCCGGCTAATTTCTGGGCTGATAATTCTGCCGGTTTTGGATCTGCAACCCTGCCGAATACCGGATACGACCATGCACCGCAGTCCAAACTTGCTGTCCGGGGTATTTCAGCGGCCGGCAGCAGTATGACTTTTACTTTTACCAATCTTGATTTTTTCCATACAACTACTTTAGCTGTACCCAATCCCTTTATTCCCGGTTTGCACAATGAACTTACGGTTTCTGTAAATACTGCCGGAGTGAAACCTGCGGGCAAAAGGTGTAAGGTTATTATAGCTGCATACAGCGGCCGCCCGGTTAAAATTATTAATAAAATCGATCTATATACAGCAGCAAGTGCTAATAAAGGGCATCTGATTTTCAGCTGGGACGGTACGGACAAGGAAGGCAAGCCGGTCCGGCCTGGATTGTACTATTATAAAGTTATTATCGGAAGCAGCAGGGAGCTCGCCGGGAGGTTTACAGTTGAGTATGGCTTTTAAACTGATAATAATACCCCTTTGTGTGCTCTTGAGTTTCAGCTATACTGCTGTCGGAGACCTGCTGCATTTTTGCCGTTCAGCCTCTGCTTTGGGCACCGGTCCGCTTTTAAGTACGGTTACGCCTTATGTTTATACGGTTTTTAAAAAAAATCCGGCTGCAATTGCTTATAACGGTTTTGCAGCTTTCAGCTACAGCCAGCATTTTCCGGGCGATACACTGTATGAATTACCCGGCAGGCATGCCCTGGGTACCTTGACAGCCGAGTTTCCCCTGTTTAATTACTGTGCTATGGGTCTGGGATATACTTATTCTGTTTTTTCCGCAGACAATTATAACTACAGCGGCGCGCCGATACTGCCCGGAGAGATGGGCGGTCAACAAAAAAATATTGAGCTGGCAGGCCACTTTGCTTTTGCTTTTAACAGTTATCCTAAACGTCCCCGGGGTGACAAGCTTAAAGAACTGCTGGTTGAACTTAAGCAGAAAAAATTACCGGAGCGCTATACGCAAAACGCGGAGATTAAACGTAAAGCTTTTGGTATTCCTTTTTCTCTGGGAGCCGGAATTGATTATCTTTATTACAATTTTCAAAGTACGATTTCTTCCTATAAAACCGGGAGTTCCTATCACGGTATGCTGTTAAACGCCGGGGGCAGTCTCAAGCTGGCTGATCAGCTTACCATAACAACTTATTTAAATAATTTTCATATCAATCACAAGCGCAGCTATAATGGAATTACCCTCTATATCCCGTATAATTTTGCTTTTGGATTGACCTGGGCCGGCCGCAGCGATAAACTGTATACTGTGGCAGCGGCCGGGTATAATATAACCTCCTCGCTTAACAGTTATCAGATAAACGGTGATGACAATACTTTATATTTAGGGGGAAGTTTTATTGTACCGGTTTATCATATTATAGCCCGTCAAAAAAAACCGGTTTCAGCTTTGTTTTTAAGCAGGGCCGGCGTGCGTTATCATATTCAGACTGATATGGAGCAAAATCATGGCGGCGGGGGATCGGTTTGGGCAGAGTTTGGTACCCCGCTCCGTTATCTCAGAGCAGAGTATGGTTTCAGCGCCAGCACTTTGTCCTATCTACAGCATAGTATTAGTATAAGTTATATTTTTTTCGAAAGGCCGTGAATGTATCAGAAGTATGCCGGAGCAGTACGGAAAAAAATCAGGACTTTTTTACGGCCGTATAAAGAGTTTGCCGGGCTCTCTATTCCTGCAGAATGCGGTTTTTTTACATGGCTGGGAATTAATTTAAAGACGGTCTTGAATTGTAAAAAGAGTTTGCCGAAGCAGTATTTTTGGGCCGGGGAACTGCTGGCTGCCGGCATACAGCAACACGCCTCTATTAAACACACTCATGGTCCTGATGCTGTCAGGATACTGGCCGCAGATATGATGCTTAGTCAGGCCTGGAAAATTATCTATCGTCACAAGGATGACCGTTTTACAGATCTTTTTTCAACTCAAAGCGCTGCCGCGATCTATGGCCGTATACAGCTTCTGGCAGATGTACGACAGCCGGCGCAGGCAGATATGATTAAAGCCGGCGCCCTCTTCCGCCTGCCGCTGTTATTATATCTGCATATAGAAGCTATAGATTTATCCAAGCGCAATCTTTACGGAAAGGTTTTTGCTTTAGCTGCTGCTGTAAGATTTTATTTAAATAAAAAAAAGAGCGCCCATGCCGGACAAAAACTGAAACAGGTTACGGCATTACTGCAGCACGAAACTGAAGGCGGCAGGGAAAAAAGGTTATTTGCTTTTATAAAAAAACAGATAATAGAACCGCTGAAAATTACGCAATAAAAATATAATTAACAAGTGAGGTAAATATGGCAGATACATCAAGCCTGAAAAAAGGTGTTGCGATTAAAAATGAAAATAAAATCTGGTTTGTAATAGATGTTTTTTTTGTCAGTCCGGGCAAGGGAGCAGCTTTTTTCCGGACCAGGTTAAAAGAGATAGGTACTGGTAAAGTTGTAGAGAAAACTTTTAAATCAGGCGAACCAATAGAGCTTATAGATACTGAACGTAAAAATGTTCAGTTTCTCTATAAAGATAAAGGTCATTTTATTTTTATGGATGAAGAAAATTATGAACAATACAGCATTGATGAAAATATAGCTTCCGACAATGTCTGTAAATTTATGAAGGAAAACGACCGCATGATCCTGCTTTATGCAGCCGGTGAGATCATGGATATTGAGTTTAAATCTGCGAAGAATATTTATACGGTAACAGAGGCAGCTCCCGGTATTAAAGGTGATACAGCCACTAATACCACCAAGGCGGTTAAACTGGAAACCGGAGCTGAGCTGCAGGTGCCTCTATTTATCAAAGAGGGTGATAAAGTCCTTGTAAACGTGGATACCGGTGCTTATTGTGAACGGGCTAAGGAATAGATACAAGCGCCCCGGCTCATTATATAAGGGCTCTGCAATATTTGCTGTTTGCTGAGAATGGTATTGAATATTACTAATTCAAAGCAGTTTTTTATAAGGCCGGCCCGGCAGTTCTCTTACGTAACGGGGAAGCATATAGCCGGGCAGGCGTGCGGCCAGTTTTTTGATCAGGTCTTTACCCCGGGACAGCGCTACCTGAAAATGGGCTGTGCCCCGGGCCGGGTCGAGCTGGTGCAGGTAATAGGGGAGAACATTGGCGGCGAAAAGTTTTTCCGACAGTTCTGCCAGTATTTCCACGCGGTCATTGATATTTTTCAGCAGTACGGACTGGTTAAAGAGGGTAAAACCGTGGGTTCGGCAGGTGTCCAGGGCCTGCACCGTCTCTGCATCTATTTCCTGCGGATGGTTGGAGTGGAGCACCAGTATTTTAGTAAAACCGTCAAACAGGGAAAGGATTTCCGGCCGTGCCATGTGAGGGGCACTAACCGGCATACGGGTATGTAAACGGAGCCGCTTGATAGTACTTGTTTTTTTCAGTTTTTGGAGAAGATATGCCAGCAGTTCCCGTTTCATTTTAAAAGGATCTCCGCCGCTGAGGATCACCTCGCTGATATTTTCCCTGGTCAGAAAAGTAATGATCCGGTCCAGATCCTGCCGGTCAGGATCAAAAGAGTTGTTTTTAAAATAGCGGCGGAAACAAAAACGGCAATTTAAAAAACATGCGGAAGTAGTATAGATAAGCGCACGGCTGTTATATTTGCAGATCAATCCGGGTAGAGGGGTGTAATTTTTTTCCGCAAGTGGATCTTCACAAAATCCGGGCTTTTGCTGCTGTTCTGCAGCCGTGGGGATTACCTGAGCCAGAACCGGATCATCAGGGTCAAGCGTCCGGGCTTTGTTAATAAAGGCGGGACTGGCTTTAAAGGGGAAAGGCGTTGGGACTTTGGCAGCTAATGCTTTCAGGGCTGCAGCCTGAGACAACTCACCCTTTTTTAAATTCATCCAGTTTACGGTGCAGGGTTTTACGTCCGATACCCAGTACTTTGGCAGCATCGGATTTGTTTCCCTTGCAGTAGCGGATAGTTTCCATAATAATACGGCTGTCAGCTTCGTCAAGGGAGATGCCATAGGGTATATAGATGCCTTTAGTGGAAATATCAACCTGGCGAATATGGTCAGGCAGGTCATTAACGGTTATTTTATCTTTTTTATTCATTATGACCAGTTTTTCAATAACGTTACGCAGTTCACGGACATTACCGGGCCAGTCATAACTGCTTAAAGCAGTATAGGCGGCAGAGGTAAGGTTTAAATTATATTTTTTATTTTCTTCTGTGAATTGTTCCAGAAAATAACGGGCTAAAATTTCGATATCCATCTTACGTTCCCGTAAAGGAGGAATGTGAATATCCAGTACATTCAGGCGGTAAAAAAGGTCTTCCCTGAAATTACCTTTTTTTATCTCGTCCTGCAGGTCTTTGTTGGATGCGCATATTATGCGTATATCAACATTTAGCGGCCGGGTGCTGCCTACCCGTTCTATTTTTTTATCCTGCAATACCCGCAGGAGCTTTACCTGTATATTCTGCGGTATTTCGCTTATTTCATCCAGAAAAATAGTTCCCTGGTTAGCTGCTTCAAAACGTCCGGTTTTTTGTTTGACAGCCCCGGTAAAAGCTCCCTTTTCATGTCCGAAAAGTTCGCTCTCCATTAAAGTAGGGGCCAGGGCAGCGCAGTTTACTTTAATGAGCGGTTTGTCTTCCATTGAATAGTGGTGAATTGCATCACAAACCAGCTCTTTACCCGTACCGCTTTCGCCGGAGATATAAACATTACCGCGGGAGGGAGCGATCAGTTTTATTTTTTCAATTAGTTCTTTAATAGCCGGAGAACGGCCGATGATCAGTTTGTTGATCTCAAACTCTTTGAGTTGAACCACCAGAGAACGGTTGGTATTTTCCAGTGCTTTATGGTTTAAAGCACGATTGATGATCATTTCCAGTTTGTCAAGATTAAGAGGCTTGACCATAAAATCATAAGCACCAAGATGCATGGCTTCCACAGCTGTTTCCACAGAGCCATGTCCGGTAATAAAAATAACCGGCGGCGTGTTTTCCGCTTCGTTCATCTTTTTTAGCAGGTCCATACCGGACATGCCCGGCATTTTTATATCCAGCAGAGCCAGATCGATATGCTGGCTGCTGAATATTTCATAACCTTTTTTGCCGTCACCTGCCAGTATGATATTATACCCTGACGGTTTAAGCGCCCGTTTCAGGCCTTCACGTATATTTTTTTCGTCATCAACAATAAGTATAGTAGCCATAATTAAAAAAGCGGTTTATTGTAAACATAGGAGAGATATTTAATATAATAGGCAGAAGTATAACCT
The DNA here is from genome assembly GCA_964517045.1 of uncultured Spirochaetia bacterium. Classification (GTDB taxonomy): domain Bacteria; phylum Spirochaetota; class UBA12135; order COTS27; family CAZFAK01; genus CAZFAK01. The sequence goes on from CAZFAK010000030.1 coordinate 11,514, forward strand.
GACTCCATAAAATCAGCAAATTCAGCAGCTGACCCGGCCATTAATAAAATACGGATATAGACGGGAATGCTGATCTCATGTCCGGCGAGCAGATCATAGCCTTTCAGGGTGCCGCCGTTTTCCTCTATGGTTTTCATTTGCACCGGCTGGATACGTAATTTTTTAAGCAGCGCCAGGTATTGTTTTTTGGTCAGATAATTTTCTTTTATACGCTGATAAATGCGGTTTACAATTACCTGGAGATTATTATTAACTGTAAATTTTTCAATAAGGACCAGATCATTAAGCTGACAGTCGTATATTTTTATATACAGAGAGACATGTTTATTTTTTTTCAGGATCTCCGTATAGCATATCTTGGCTGCACCGGCAATCAAACCGCACCGCAGCATATATATATTATTATGCTGCGGCTCTTTTATTTTAAATGATGCAAAAAGCTGTGCCATCTGTTTATCATCAACTGTTGTAAACTGTGCATTGTCATTGATAATTTTTTTAAGGTAAGTACGGAATTCTATCCGCTGCCGCCGCAGGCCTGGCCCGGATATGGTAGGCAGTAAAGCGAACTTTTCCGCTGCTGCAGTATATGAGAATATTATAAAAATAAAAATAAATCTTTTTTTATACATAATCAGGTTCTTTTATAGTAATCCCGCTCTCCGAATATTTTCCGGTAGTAAACACGCATGAGAGTAAGGCCGCAGGCCGGGGCTCTCTGTTTGGCCAGCCGGCGGTCCTGTTTAAGCAGTATATGTTTAAGGTAAGTACCGGGTTTATTGTTTTTTATGGTATGGATCATGTTGCCGATAATGGAACGGACCATGGCTTTTAGAAAAGCATTGCCGTAAATATCAATAAAAAGAGCGCCGGGTTTTTGCTTTACCTCTATTTTAAAAATTTCCCGTAATTTAACAGCAGAGCTGTCATCAGCAGCGCAAAAGGTGGTAAAATCATGGATGCCGGTCAGGGGACGGAGAAGTTGGGTAACAGTTTTTTTATCCAATTCAATACCGGGATGCCATGAGAAACGGTTTAAAAAAAGGTCGGCATTATACCTGTTTTTAAGATGCTTAAGCAGTATATAACGGTACTGTCTTACCCGGGCGCTGTAGCGGGGATGAAAATTGGCGCCGGTAACGGTTTCAGCTTTTTTGATCCTGATATCAGACGGCAGCTGCCGGTTTAATACTGCCGGCAGCTTGGCTGTCGGGATTTTGTTTTTTTTTATATTAAAGACAGCAATTTGTTCCGCAGCATGCACCCCGCTGTCAGTCCGGCCTGAGCCGACAGTTAAGACTTGCTCCCGGTAAAGTCCGCTTAAAACATTTTCCAGTACATTCTGCACGGCAACCGCGTTTTTCTGGCGCTGCCAGCCGGCGTAGTTGGTTCCTTCATAAAGCAAATTAAGTTTAATTATCATTACTTTCAGGAATCGAAAAATTTCGCTCTTTTGTCAGTTTCGTATTTATCCCGCAGTTTATTAATGGTTTTTCCAAGTGTCTCGTGTAACTCTTTGGCAGTATCCAGCAGGGGACCGGGTTTGCTTTTAGATGTTTTGCCAAATCCGAAAACCTTGGCCAGGGTGGTTCTGAATTTTTTAAATTTTTCATATATAACCGGTTCTTCCCAATAAATGCTCTGTTCAATACCGAGATAACAGCTCAGGTAGAGTACGCCTTCATAGCCGAAATTGGTATCCGTATCAGGTCCCAGAAATTTAACACCGCCGAAATCTTCTGCTCCGGTGGTAGCTGTTTCCAGCGCTTTCTCATAGCAGGCAAAAGCCAGAATGCGGAAATATTCGTATAAGCGTTCGTAATCAGTATCCGAATCATTATCTGTCTCCTTAAGATCCTGACACAGCCAGGAAGACCGGATAGCGCTGATAGCTTTTTTGGTAGTGGGAGCCAGTTGTTTAGTAAGGTGGGAGTAGGAAGATATAGCCAGCAGATAAGAGAGCGCGCCGGCTTTCAGGGTGCGTTTTTCCTCAAAATCAATATAACCGTAAACGGTTTTGCCGAAATTTTTGCGGTTGTTTTCCGCCTGTTTAAGCGGCCCTATGCTTTCGTTCTTGATTTTGGAGAAATCCTCTTCAAAAGCTGCATACCAGCAGGCAGGGCAAACCAGTACCTTGTATATCATGGGATAGATAATACCGTATTTGGGAGAGGGTTTATACTGGCGCCTGAGATCAGGCATGAGGTTGCCGGCTATCAAACGCCCCCGTCCGGTACGCAGGATCTCTTTTTTAAACTCATTACCGCAAACCGGGCAGGTTACCGGCTTCCGCTGGAAAAAGGTTGTTTCCAGTTTTTTTTTACCCACTAAAACTCATTGGATTTTAAATGGGAGATAAGTTCAGCTGAACACTGTTCCATCTCATTGATGATAGTTTCTTTTTTTTTATTGAAGTAGTTATAAAAAATCATACACGGCAGAGCCACGAAAAGTCCGGCCGCAGTTGTGTATAAAGCAGTGGAGATACCGTTGGCAACCGAAGCGCTTGATACATTGGCTGCGGCCGCTTCCGGATTGCTTATACTGGCAATAACGCTGAATGAGGATATCATACCAATGACTGTACCTAAAAGGCCCATTAAGGGTGTAATAGTCCCTACAGTATTAAGTCCGGATAATAGTTGTTCCAGTTTGGGCACTTCTTTTTTGGCAGCAATCTCCAGTTCCGCTTCTATCTCCTCTTTTGACCGGGAATGATTATTGATAATAACGGTAAACATGACTGCCAGGGGGGAATTAATATTTTTAACTATATTCAAAGCAGACTGGGCCTGGGCAGTTGTCGGATGCGAACCAAGCGTTTGTTTTACTTTATGCAGCAGGTCTCCGGCGTTGATTCTGATACGGCGGAAGTAAAAAAAACGTTCCAGTATAATATAGAGACCAGTAATGGAGGCGGCAATAATAAGGTACATCATTATACCGCCGTTGGTTATAAAAGAAAAGGACATAAATAACTCCATTTTTTGTAATTGTTTTTTATAGTAAATTATATTATTAATTTGGTATAATCGCAATAATATTTTTAACTGTTTTTTAAAGTGTGCTAATATTTTTTAATAATATTCAAAGCAGATACCTGTCTTTAGCCCTGTACTCCCGGACAGAGGTTGACCAACGGTAATATGCAGACGCAGGCATACTGTGGCTAAAAATAAAATAAGCAGCCGTCCGTGGTTATATAAATGGCGCAACATTCTCAACACGATGTTGTACTGCTGCCTTAGTCTCAGGCGGAGACGATAAGATGCGGCCGTGGGGCGCTTATGAATTCGCGTAAATATTTTTTCCTTTATTATAATTTATAATTGTTTGATGTATAAATTTTTTATTTCCGATATGCTGTAGTTGCCGACATTGCAGTTGCTAAGTTTTTAGTATATAATTAAGTATGCCTACTATATCTATATTTTACGGCATCATTATACGAATGTATTGCTCTCCAGGGGAGCATAATCCACCCCATTTTCATGCATATTATCAAAAATATAAGGCAATAATCAATATAAATAAGTGTGAGATCACTGGTGGGAATTTGCCTCCTCGACAAACTAAATTAGTACTTGCGTGGGCCGAAATTCATAAAGAAGATTTACTAGCAGACTGGAAACTGGCTTCTGAAGGTCAATTACCCTTTAATATTGAACCGTTAAAATGAAAAATTCTAAATTATCACCAAAAATCACTTCAATTACGCCAAATTGTGATTACACACTAACGTTAAAATACGGAAAAGAAAAAAGAGTTTTTGATATGAAGCCTTTTTTAAAAATTGGTTTATATAAACAACTGACCGACATCAATGTCTTTAAAACCGCAAAAATATCTTTTGATACTATCGAATGGGAAAATGGGATTGATATAGATCCAGAGTTTTTATACACTAAAAGTAAATCACTTGCAACTGAAGCGACCTGACAGCAACCGTGCATATCCGCAAGAGTTTTTTTACTAAAACGCATTTTTTTTCTTTCGCGGACAGTTGGATAAAATATTATTTAGGACAGACAGTGAAATTGACTGATTTTTTGCGGTTCCTGGCCGGCTTTATAAGGAAACTTTATTTAAGTTAAGAATAAAACATACTGTAACCCCGGTAGTTAGCGCTGAAGTTGACTAACGGTAATATGCAACTGCAGGCATACAGTGGCTGTAAACAAAAATTAAGCAGCCTTCCGTGGCTGAATAAAAAAGCAGACCTCCCTGTCAGCTTTATAAGGAAATTTTATTTAAGCTAAGAAAAAAACATACTGTCTCCCTGCAGTTAGCGTTGGAGTTGACCAGCGGCAATATGCAGACGCAGGCATACCGTGGCTAAAAAAAAAATTTTAGAGCTAAAATTAAAACATATTATACCGCTGCACATAACGCCGAAGTTGACTTCCGCGTATTTGCAAGCTGTGCTTCGGTCCGGGGCAATATAGATTGTTTGTATAAGTTGTAACTGTATTTATTGTTTAGGCGGCTGGGAAAGGAAATTGGTAAAGTTACCGCTGTACCGCGGAATAAATGTTTTATTACTGCGTATGATAAAAAAAGCGGAAAGCTGAGCGCGGTCTGCCATGGCAGGCCCGGCCTTCGGTCCCAGAGATAAAAGCGCGGTAGCCCAGCAGTCAGCAGTCATACAAGAGCGCGACATTACACTTACAGCAGCAAGCCGGTGTTTTACCGGTGTACCGGTACGGGGATCAATGATGTGGGTGTAAGCCTGCCCGTTTTTTTTAAAAAAATTTTGGTAATCACCGGAGGTGGCTACCGCTTTATTGGTCAGTTCAATAATACACTGCAGTCTGTCTGCTGCAGGTGAAAGATCGTCCTGGTCTGCACTAAAACGGAGAGCTTTACTGATACCGATTTTCCAGGGTATTCCCCCTTTTTTACTGCCGCCGGCTTTAACCTCACCCCCTATATCGATCAGGAAATTTGACAGACCTTGCTCCTGCAGGAGACTGGCTGTTTTATCAACACCGTAACCTTTGGCAATGGAAGCCAGATCCAGAGCCAGTCCGGGAACGGTCTTACGGACTGCCGGCTCTTTAAGGCGCAGGCGTAATTTTTGGTAACCGCATCTGGCCAGGTTGCTTTTTATAGCTGCCGGCTGCGGTATCTGCTGCCCGGTATTCTCAGGGCCGAACCCCCACAGTTCTACCAGGGGGGCTATGGTAATATCATATTTGCCCTTTGTCTGCCGGCAGACAGTCAGGGCTGTCTTGATTACCAGGGCTGTTTTGCGGCTGATAGCAAACCAGTTGGTAGTTGTCAGTTTATTAAAGCGGCTGATTTCCGAGTTTGGGTCAAAGAGGGACATTTTTTTATTAATTTCCTGCAGCTTTTCTTTAATAAGGGTGTGTATACGGTCTGTTTTACTGTCAGAAGCATAAAAGGTTACGGTATAATAGGTGCCCATAGTACGGCCTTTTACAGTCTGGCGCATGGCTTGCCGTCCGCAATTACCTAAAAGCAGAAAAAAAAACAGCGGGAATATGATATTTGTTTTCATAATTTACCTTTAAAGAAGGTATATTTTAACATATTTTCAGTAAGTGTTTTTTAAAATAAAACGTCAACCCGTATTGCTTTGGTTTGAATTTTTAGTATGATAATGTTAGGGTAAAATTACTATATTTTTAAACTTATAGTAATTTAAAAACAAAGGAGAATAAATGCTTAAAAAAGCTGCAATAATAATACTAACAGTATCACATTTGATGTTTCTTATAACCGGATGTGCTTCTGCCAAAGAGATGGTTAAAGATAAAGTAAAGAAAAACGAGACCGAAAAGCTGCCTGAGGGTCAGGCTGCGAACCTTACTATTCAGGCGGCGAGTGAAGTAAAAGTAAATGCTACAGTCACTTTAACAGCGTCTGCTTATAAGGCTGATACAACTTCTATTAAAGCAAACCCGGCATGGAGTGTTAGTGATACTAACATTGCCCGTCTTAATAAAAATAAGGGGGCAGAAGTTACACTGACCGGTGTGGCGCCGGGCATGGCTTATATTACTGCTGAGCAGAATGAAGCCAGTGCGCAAACCGTAGTTCAGGTTAAAGCAGCACCTTAATTTTTCAGGGGATTTCCATAGAAATCCCCCTTTTTTTAAAAGAAAACAGTTATATCCGGCAAAATTCCGGATTTTTTTTAAGACAATATGTTATTTTCCGCTTTTTCTTAAAACAATTTTTACAGCATAGTGTCTTAAACTACTGCAAATTTTTATTTTTTTTCTATAAGATA
>CAZFAK010000031.1:0-17637 GCA_964517045.1 uncultured Spirochaetia bacterium
GTATAGAAAGAGCCGTCCCGCGGATCAGTAATTACGCTTTGCGACAAATCCTCTACTGGAAATGCTTTAAAAACAGCCCGGCATATTACTGCATTGCTCAGTTCATCATTAACTTTTCCTTTGATTTTCAAACGGACTTCCTCAGACTGAACCGCAGAAACCGCTGCCGCTTTTCGCTGGTGAAAAGTATGCATCTCCCGGAAAAAAAGTGTCCATCCCAAAGCTACAGGGATAGAGACAACCACTCCCGAAGTATAAGCTTCATTTTTAAAATTTTTGTTTTTACTGCCGGCCGCAAATAAAAACGCCGGTACAAGAGAAACTCCGGCAAGGGCCAAAATATTCAAAGAGGTTTTTTTTTTATTTATCTTTTTACTAATATACTGTTTCCGTGTAAAATCATCACCAGCTCTTAAAAAAACGGCTGCAATAAGAAGAACCACAAAAAATCTAAGCGGCATAATGCATAATTATAATATACCTGCTTTAAATAGACAACGCTCTCTGTAAACCGGAATTTTACCGTCAGCAGCGCCTACTTGTATATCCGCTCTTTTAATTTTATAATACCCTCTGATGTTTAATATACTGCAACGATATCTTTTTAAAAAACTGTTACTCAGTTTTATAGGTATTACTATACTCTGTATCGGTATTTTTATTATAACTACTTTATTTGACAATCTTGATGATTTCCTGCGAGCGGAAGATACTTCTCTTTTTACCTTTATACTCTATTTTCTCTATGATATTCCCTTCACTTTTCAGTATATTTATCCCATCAGTGTTATGTTTTCCCTGGTATATGTTATTGGCAAGCTTAACGAACAAAATGAACTCATAACCATGTATAATACCGGTATCTCCATATACAAGCTGATTTTTCCTTTTATTATTTTTATCTTTATTTTATCCAGTATATTTTCCGTATTTAATAAAGAAATATTTTTCGAAAGCCACCGGAAGTCCAGAGAAGCAAAGCAGGTAATAAAAAAAAGATTCAACCGCAGCAAAACACGTATCCGTAAAAATGTTACCACTTTCGGCTCCGGCAAAAAAGTTTATTTTATCAAAAGGTATATACCTCTGCTGCAGCTGATGGATTATGTACACATACTTTACCTTGATGAAAAGTTTATTTTTAAAAAACTTGTCAGTGCCAGGCGTATTCAGTACAATACCAACCTGAACATCTGGGAAGGAACCAATCTGGTTATCAGGAAATGGCACGGGGACAAGGAAAAAGTAACTAAAAAAAACTATATGAAGTTAAATCTGCAGGAAACACCGGCTTTTTTTAAAACCCATGAAAGAAACAAGGAATATATGTCTGCCGGCGAATGCAAACAACTGGCTGAAAAACTGAAAACTACCGGCGGTAACTGGCAAAAGTATATGACCTCTTTCTATTTCAAAATCAGCACTCCCTTTATTACTTTTATTATTATTTTTCTGAGTATACCTATTGCCGTCATAGCCAAAAGAATGAATTTAATATTTTCCCTTGGTATTGTATTGTTTACTGTTTTTACCTTTTTGTGCTTTAACTGGGTAGGAGAATCCCTCGGCAACAGCGGTATCCTGCCTCCGATTATGGCCGGTTTTTTCGGCCACAGTATATTCTCCGCTATAAGCTATTATTTATGGCGCAAGTTCCTTTTTTAAAAACAACCTGTTCGGTTATTTATAATGAAGTTCCTTTTTTAAAGAAGAGGTAATTTTTTTATAGACAGCCAGTACTGCCTTGCTGAGCTTGTTATATTCCCGGTTGATTTTAGGTATATACTCCCAGTTATACTGTTTGGTAATAAACATCAGATAGATATTATCAAGTTTACCTGTAATAGCAGTATACCGGACCAGAAAGCTGTAAATATCAGTATTATCGTAATAACGCCTGGAAAAATATTCTTCGCGCAGTTCCAGACGAAAAGCTCTGATCTCATTAATAAAATTTTCCAGCATTTCCAGGTCTTCATCACTGACAGTATTGGTAAGTTCTACTTTTTTTCCTGCAGCCTTCTTGTTCAGTAAAACAGTACCCTCAGGTTTGTTCCGGTTACTCTGATTGGTATTTGTTGCTGCAGCCAGGTGATTAACAGTTACTTTATTGGATGAAGAAGTAAATAGATAAAGCTGACGTCTTCCATTTTGCGCCTGCAAAATAAGAGCAGCGGTATAATAATTGCCGTTTTTTACCGGTTTAAGTTTATAATAACCCGAGAGAGCATTGGTGGTCATAAAAAGGCGTGCGTGCGTAAGATCTGACGCAGCTCTAAGCGGCTTGTTCAGAGAATAAAAAAGAAATAACTTTCCCGTTATATGTTCAGGCAGATAAAGGGAACAGACAATATTCTGTTTGAATATACGGGTGCCTAACTCGACCTCTTCCACATCGTGCTCCTCAACCCACCAGTCAGCCCGGAGCAGCATATTAAAAAAGATTAAAATATAAAAAGTTTTTTTCATGGTATACCTGCTTAATAAATAATAATATTTTTTAAAAATAATTCATTCTGATTTTTATTTTGGTTATTATCAAAAAAATCCAGCCGCAGCCTTTTAATCTCACCCTGCCATTTACTGCTTTTAAGCGGAATACTGACAGTTATATCACCGCTGTCATTTATGGCAAAAGGAATCCGGCGGGAGAGATCCCAGCCGAACTCATCCCAGTTCTGCCAGTATATATGACCATGCGAGAAACTGTGACCACGCGGCAAATTAAGGGAGATAGCAATAACATTGTATTTATAAGCTTTAAGGTGCAGCAGCCGGGACTCGATGCGGGGGCGGGGGCCGTTGACCCGTAAATAATAATAAGCCCCCCTGTAACCATGGGCGGCAAAATCTTTTAAAAGGTCAAACTGGGAAAAATGGTTGGCTTTATTATAGATAAGAGCGTTATCAGGGATGATCATTTCTCCTTTTATTTTTTTTATACTCTCCGGTTCATAAAAGACCAGTTTACGGCCGTTAATTGACATCTTTAAACGGTCCATATAAGCATCGCTTTTACGGTAACTGTTTTTTATTCTGTCGTAGAGAGCCAGTTTATAACCCATCTCTTTTTCCTGCTGCAAACATCCCTGAAAATATAAAAAGATTTTTTCCGTTATAAGATCATCTTCAGCAGTATTTAATATCTTAAAAGCTGCCCGGCGGGCATACTGCTCATCACTTTTCCGGAAATGTTTAAAAATCTCGTAATAAAATACCTCCATAGTCTCTGCCGGCAGCACAGTAACCAGACTGCGCTCCAGCCGGGAAATATTTTTTTTTCTGTCAACGGAAAAATTATAATAAAGACGGAAAATTTGCACCAGATTTTTTTTTATAACTGCATATTCATACAGCTGCGGCTTGTGAAAAATAATTTCCGGAAAATAATTGGCAGCAGCCAGGGTTTGCAGGATAATACTGTATTTATTAGTCAGGTGAAAATTGGAGATGTGAAAAAAACGTCTTGCTTTATCCAGCATTTGTCTGTACATTTTATTGGTTATCAGAGCATTGGAAAATATATCATTCTTTTTATAGTATGGCAGTAAAAGATTATAACCCGGTTTGTCCCCGTCCTCCGGATCCATACCGGCTGCCTGCAGTTTTAAAAGATTGTCGATTAATTTTTCCGCCACAAGATGACTTACTGCATAACGAAAATATTTTTCCGGATACAGGCGTTTAAAAGTATTAAACACTTCATAAACCTCACTTATACGGTTTAATGAAGCCAAAATGGCAACTACCTCTTTATATGCTTTAAACGCTGCCGGGTTAGCCGGATACTTTCTGATCACCTCTTTTAAGGCGGAAATATTCTGCCGCACATCATTGTATTTTTTATTATAAATTGCATTAAGGTATTTCATTGCCGGTATATATTTTGAATCCGGATAATATTTTTTAAAATAAGTAAGAACCTGTACAGCCCGCCGGCGGTCGTCAAGTCTGAACAGAAGCAGGGAAAACTCCAGATATAATGACTCTTTTAACAGGGTTACGGTACGGGAATCATTTTGTATTTTATCAAGAATATCCAGTCCGCGGTTTATTTCACCCCGGGCAAGTAATATCTTAAAATAAAGAAAACGGGCATAGTCGCGGTAATAACTTTTTTTTTCACTTTCAAGCAGCGGCTCAAGATATTTCAAAGCCGGCTCATACTCTTTTTTATAATAATGCGCCCGGGCCAGCAGTAAACCTGTTTTAAAAAGATGATCACTGTCTAAATATTTTTCTATAATGGTCCGGCAGGTAAGAATACAATGAAAGTAGGAACCGGCTTTTTGAAAAAAAAGTGCTTTTAAATATAAAACATCATCGGTTATTTCAGAATTTTTATATTTTTTCAAAAAATCCTGTATCAGGTGTTTGACATTTTTATGCTCTACAAAATAACGGTAAACAATATTAAAATACTTTATAAAAGCCTGCTGTTGTTTAACATCTCTTTTTAAAATTTCATGGTAAACCCGTTGTAAAAACAGTCTGAGCTCCTCCTCTTTATTAAAATCATAATTGGCAGGTATTTTAAATAAATGAGCTATTTTATCTATTTCCTCATAAAAAAGACGGGTGCGGTTTTCATACACCAGCCCGCGGTAAAATTCCAAAATACTTTTTATTTTAGTATTATTTATGTAAAAACGGTAGGAACCTTTTTCCGATGTATTAACAATATCACCTTTTTTCAGTTTACCGTAAACCAGCTCCGCTTTTAAATAGCTGTCAAAGATTTCCATAATTTTAATGCGGGCAGCAGTATCCGCCTTTTTGATCACATAAAGATATTGTCCCGGATATAAAATATTTTCATCAACTGACAGATACACCCGGCACCTGTTGCCGCTGAGAGCTGTTACACGGCCGGCCTGCAGCGTAAAAATAATCTCCGCGAAAAATAAAATAACCAGAATAAATTTATACATAATTAATATTTGCTCTTAAAACTTAAAGCCTTCTTTAAAGCAGTTGTACCCGGAAAATATTTTTGTAAATAGGCAAAGGCGGCAGTCCCCTCTCTCTTCCGGTACGCCTTCTGATACAGTTTTATAAGCGCCAGACAGCTTTCCGCTGCATAGGGCTCGCGGTCAGCAAAAACAGACAAAAGATAAAAATACTCTGCCTCGCGGTTTTTATTATAATCCTCCAGTAATTTAGCGTAATTATAATATCTTTCCGGAAAATTATCTTTATATATAATACTGCCCAATGCGCCTGTATATAAATCATAAGCTTTGTCTCTGTTATGAGCAAGATAAGCCTGGCGCGCTGCCAGCAGATATTTTTTATTTTTAACCTTGGAAGGTATACTGTTTAAAGCGGCTGTTTTTTTTAAAGCGGTCAGTTCTTTAACAGCAAAAAGATCAGATGCGGTCAGTTTATATATCCGCCCCGGAATTATTTTGTGATCAATAACCAGTTTTTCCCCGCTCTGCAGATACTGGTAATATTTATGTCCCTTTTTTTCATAAGCGAGTTTCAAGGATCCTTTGGTGCAGATAATGAAAAGCCGGTTTCTTTTTTTGTTAATAATACCGTTAAAATTACAGGTATGCAGCCGGCAGCCCAGTACGTCTATTTTTAATATGTTCTCAGCAGGTTTTAACTCTGTAAGCAGCAGCTTACCGTAATAAAGATCCATTAATATCCGGCTGTAATAATTATGTTTATCCGTAACAGCTTTTCTGATTTTGATCTCGGCTTTGTCTCTGATGCGTAATAAAACAGAACCGGCAAATTTAAAATCCGCTATGGCCTGGGGCCGGGCTTTTAGATAAAAAGGATAGCCGCTGACAGAAGCAGCAGCTAACTTTTGTTCTGTCTTTTTTATAATCCCGGCTGTTTCCCCGTTACGGTTTACAAAATTCCCTTTTAAAAAAACCAGTTGCAGCGGTTTTATAAAATATACAGTATCTCTGGAAGCGCAACTTAATAATATAAAAAGCGATATAATCAGAAGAACCTTTTGCTTTGCTTTTAAAAACATATCCATGCCATTTATTTTAATAAAAATATATAATATAATATACTACTATTAAATATCGATAAAACAAGCTATAATTTTTACTATAAAACTTATAATTTATAAGATTTGACTAAAAAATTAATTCAATATTTACCTTGAAAAATGAAAAAAAATTTGCTATTCTTAATAATAAACCGATAATAAAACATTGGTAAGGATGCTGCTTATGAAATATATTTTTCTTTTTGTCCTGATTTCTCTTTCTTTTTCCTTCAGCAGTTCTATCAGTTTAAACGAGAAAAAACTTATAATCAAGGTTACGGAAAACTTTCTTAAAGCTCTGACCAGTTCCAATGTAAATTCTATCCGGAAACTGACTGCAGATGATATAGACATTAAGTATTATACTCCGGCACAGGTACAACAACATATCGATTTACTGATTGCTAATAAAATAAACGCGCTGCAATATCTTCATTTTATTACCGGTATAAACATATACAAATGTATCAACAAATTTAAGCACAAAAAATGGACAATTGTTTCCGCAAAATGGAATAAAAATAACATTTATCAGGACCGCTTCTCTTTACCCACAGCCAATGAACAGGTTAAAATAAAAACCTACAATTTTATTAAAATTAAACTGCAGATAAAAGAAACAAGATTCAGCAGCGGGGGCAGCAGTAAAAACGAAACGCAGACATATAATGCCGAGATTGATATTATTAAAGAAAATAAGCATTACAAAATTCTGGGTTTTATCTTATAATTACAGCCGAAATATATAAAGAAAAAGGATTATTATGCTGGAATTTATCTTAAAAGCTAAAATACACCGCTGTTATGTGACTGAAGACCATCTTGACTATGAAGGCAGTATTACTATCGGACAAGAGCTGCTCCAGGCCACCGGTATCAAACCCCTGGAAAAGGTAGAGATATACAATGTCACTAACGGTAACCGCTTCAGCACTTATGTTATCAAAGGCAAACCTGAAGGCAAAGAGATTATTATTAACGGCGCTGCTGCTCATTTGGCCAGCAAAGGTGATATACTGATTATTGCTGCTTATTGTCTGGCTGACAGCACGGAAACAGACAAAATACAACCCCGCAAAATAACCGTTACAGACCAAAACAATAACTTTAAATAAAATAAATTTTATTAAATTATGAAATTGAATCTTGGAAATATAACTTTAATTTGATAATAAAAATGAGTTATTATATAATTTTTTGACTACTTATGGAAAAAGTTCTTATATTTGATACTACTCTGAGAGACGGAGAGCAGTCTCCGGGCGCCAGCATGAGTATAAGCCAAAAGCTGCAGATAGCCAAGCAGCTGGCCCGTTTAAAAGTTGATATTATAGAAGCCGGTTTTCCGGCTTCCTCAGGTGCCCAGTTTGAGGCCTGTTCCCTTATCGCAAAGCAGGTAAAAGGACCGGTTATTGCCGGGTTATGCCGCGCTGTTAAAAGTGATATCGAAGCTGTCTACCAGGCTTTGAAAAAAGCACCCAAAAAACGGATACATACTTTTATCGCCACCTCTGATATCCATATGCGTTATAAGTTAAACAAAAAACCATCTGAAGTTTTAAAACAGGCGGAAAGAGCCATTAATTTTGCAGCCGGATTTACCAATGATATCGAATTTTCTGCTGAAGACGCTACCCGCAGCGACCACTCCTTTCTGGCAGAGATCGTAGAAGCTGCTATTGAAGCAGGCGCCACTACCATCAACCTGCCGGACACTGTAGGTTACACTATTCCCGAGGAATATTTTCAGGTCATACGCTATGTAAGGGAAAGTGTACCCAATATAAGCAATGCCGTACTGTCAGTACATTGTCATAATGACCTTGGCCTGGGCGTTGCCAATTCCCTTTCCGCCTTAAAAGCAGGCGCACGCCAGATAGAATGCACTGTAAACGGCATCGGGGAACGGGCCGGAAACGCTTCCCTGGAAGAGGTGGTAATGAACCTTAAAACCAGAAAAAAATTTTTTAATTTAACTACCGGTATTAATACTAAACAAATATATAAAACATCACGGCTGCTCAGTTACCTGACCGGTATCCTTATCCAGCCCAATAAAGCTATTGTAGGCAAAAACGCTTTCTCTCATGAGGCCGGCATTCATCAGCATGGTGTACTGAAAAATAAACGTACTTATGAAATAATGTCCCCCAAAAGCATAGGCCGTAAAGAATCACATCTGGTACTGGGACGTCATTCCGGCCGGCATGGCATCACAGCCATCTTAAAAAAAATGAATATTTCCTACACCAAAAATGACTTTGAACAAATATTCAAAAGGTTTAATATTCTGGCTGATAAAAAGAAACAGATATACGAAGAAGATATATTTGCTTTGGCTGCTGATATTTTAAATATAAAACATGACGGTTATGAGCTGAATTATGTATCGGTAAACTCCGGAACAGGATTGATTCCTACAGCAACAGTAGTATTAAAATTTAAAAATAAAGTATTACGTGAAGCTGCCTGCGGCAGCGGACCGGTGGATGCGGTTTATCAGGCTATTGACAGCATAACCGGCAACAAGCTTACCCTGGGTGAATATGATATCTCTGCTGTAACCGGCGGTAAAGATGCAGTAGGTGATGTAAAAGTTACTTTAAAAACCAAAAATAATATAGAGTATGTAGGACATGGCTACTCTCTTGATATCATAGAAGCCTCTGCCAAAGCATATCTGAATGCTATCAATAAAAAAATACGAAAAAATAAAAAAAACAAAAGAGGAAATTATGGCCAGAACAAAAAAAAACCGTGAGATACAGCTTATCGGCACCTTAACGGAAAAACAACTAAAAAATTATGCTGATTTTTTTAAAAAAAACAAACTTGATAAATTTTCACTGCAGGAAAAAGGGCTGAAAATTTGTCTCAGTAAGGACAGTCCGGAGACAGCTCCGGCACCGGCCGGCAAAGCAGCGCCGGCGCCGGTACAGGAAAGTGATATGGAACAGACCGCAGCTGCTGCTAAAGACCAAAGCGCTACTGCGCCTGCGGATAAAGAAGGGGAAAAAAGAAAAAAATATAAAACTGTCATTTCTCCCATAGTAGGAACCTATTATGCCTCACCTGCCCCTGACAAACCCCCTTATGTTCATACTGGCGATTCCGTCTCTCCTGACTCTAAAGTATGTATTATAGAAGCAATGAAAAACATGAACGAAATCGAGGCCGGGGTTTCAGGTAAAATTGTGGAAATACTGGTAAAAGACGGAGATGCTGTTCAGTCTGATCAGGTATTAATGTACATTGAATAAAAATAAATTACTTCTTACAATTGCATTACTTTTTTTTATTCTTACCGGCAAACAATATCTACCGACTGCTCGCCAGTTTACCGGGTACAGACTATGGCAGGAAGCTGAGCCCTACATTGCAGTTAATTTATCCTTTAAAACTGTAGTACCGGATATAATTACCCTTATATTGTCCTGCCCCGGTGCAGACGCCATGAAGATCAGTAATGATCCGGACTTCCCCCAGGCCAAATGGCTTAAATATAAAGAAAAAAAAAATTGGCGCCTGGATTCTGAAAAAAAACTCATAACGGTTTATGCTGTTTTTAAAAGAAAAAATAATAACAATAACCGTAATGAAATTTCTCCTATGGTATCCTATACTTTTAAAAAAACTGCTCCTTATAAAAAACTGGATAAATACCGAAACGGCTATATTGACTGGACAGAAGGCAGTATTGTTATCGAAGCCACAGCCGCGAAAAAACGCTCGGGCAACAACCGCTATACTATCAATAACGCTCAGGAAAAAGCCGAAAACCTTCTTTATGAATACTGCTATGATATTCTTAAAAGTCTGCCTCTGAACAGTTTCTATACAATACAGGATTACATAAAAAAACAGCAAAGCAGCACTCTGTTTTCCAAATATATTTTTAATCTCAAACTGCAGGAGTTAAAATATATTGATAAAGAAACTGTTTATGTCAAAGGCGAGCTCCCCTTTCTCTATCCGGACCAGGACCAGGGCCTGCCCCGGCTTTTACATATAAAGGAAACCATAAAAACCAATAAAATAAAAACAGTTTACCATTCCTTTTTTAAAGGATTAGTACTGGATGTACGTAATTATCATTTTTCACCCTATCTCTATCCCCGTATCGTTGATGAAAAAGGCGAAGTCATTATCTCTACTGCTTTTTATACTAATTATAACGTAATGTTTGCCCGCTACCTGCGCTATAATGCCACTAACTACACAAAAGAAACCAATAATAATATTCTCTATATAAAGGCTTTTGATATATCAGCTGAAAATAAAAGCAGTATTGTTATCTCCAAACGTTATAAATCACTGTTAACTGCCAATCAAAAAACCGTATACAGTATCTGTAACGGTAATTTTTATCTGCTTATTGACTAAGCGTCAGCGGCAGGGCAGCAAAAATACATTAGCATTTTTTTTTAAAAACAAAATTTCATAAAATAATACAGCAAATTATTGCTTCGAACGATAATTGCATAGAAGTAAATCACGGAGGTTTGTTACTATGAAAAAAAAATTATTTGATATCATAAAATTTTACCAAAACAGCAAAGATGTTAAAGTTGAAATCTTTTGTAAAAACGGAAGTACATATACCCTTGACCAAATAGAACTTAAAAATAACTATTTTCTGGCCAATAACCAGCGTGTACCCAACAAAATGGTAAGTCACGCTGAGATATCAGCGGCCTGATTCTGTGAGTGGACTGTTTTTATCATAAGACGCCGGCTGGAAAATTAGAGATATGCGCTGATAAAAACGGTCTTGTTACAGTAAGATTCAAAAACGGCAATAGCGTTAAAATTCCTCCAAATCCCCATATAAAAAAAACAGTCTCCCAGCTTAATCATTTTTTCAGCGGTAAAATAACCTCTTTTTCCCTTACCCTTAAATTAAAAGGTACTGCTTTTCAAACAAAAATATGGCAGACTATAAAAAACATACCTTATGGTACTACAGTTTCCTACCGCAATCTGGCTGCAGCTGCAGGTTATCCCCGCGCTTACCGGGCTGCGGCTGCTGCCTGTAAAGCTAACCGTTTTGCCGTAATCATTCCCTGTCACAGGGTAATAAAAAGCAACGGCCGGACAGGAGGCTATAGCGCCGGCCGGAAACGTAAAGAAAAACTGCTGGCACTGGAAAAAACTAATAAGGCTTTTTAAAAAATTTCCTGAACTGCATGGGTGAGTAACCGGCATATTTTTTAAAAACTCTGGAAAAATAAGCCGGATCATTAATCCCTACGATCTCACCCACTTTTCTGATAGATTCATTGCTGTATAATAAATTTTCCTTAGCTTCATCCATACGCAGCATATTAAAATACTGTTCCGGTGAAGTGTCCATGTGCTTTTTAAAAATTTTTTTTATATGAAAATAATCAGCCTCGAAAGACTTGCAGAGTGACTGTACTTTATCCGGTTTAGCTATGTTTTTTTTTAAAAGATTAATAACCTGTCTTACCAACAGTTCGTTAGGTGTATATTCCTTCTCTTTTTTATTAAAACAGTAAACAAGAATGGTGCATAAAATTTTAAGCATCTTCCCTGTCATAAATTCTTTGTAATTTTTATCTTTCTGCTGTACAGTATAAATAGCTTCCCCCCATTCCTTGACCAGATCCAGTTTCCTTCCTATATTAATGATAGGAGCTTTGGGAGTCAGCAGCAGCTTTTCTCTGAATATATCGATGATAAAACCGCGCAGTTCCACCCAGTATTCATCCCATTCACTATCTTCCTCAGGACCGTATTTGTACTGTTGGCCGGGAAAAGCAAGCAGAAGGTCACCGGCTTTTACTTTGGTAAGTTCACAGGAATCGCTTTCAAAATAGCCCTCTCCCTTGCGCAGATAGGAGATAGTATAATAATTTACCCTTTTTTTGGGTTCATAATTGATCGGTATCTTGGGTCTGGAATGCCCGATACTGACTACACTCAGGCCGAGTTCACCGGCGAGAAGGCTGTGATTGTTTAAAAAATAATAGTCGACATCAATCATAGATGTATTATTGTACAATATTATCAAAATTTTGTCCAGAAAATGCTGGGAAAGCGTATGATTTTTAAAAACTGCAGAAATAATTATTATTTCTTAAAAAAATTATTAAGATTGTCTTTTTCCAGGTTAAGCCTGGTTTTTTTTTCATATAAATAATGAAGCCGTTCCTTTTGTTGAGAGGCGTCAATATTTTTTAATTCATTATTTACTTCCTGCAGCTGCTGCTCCGTGGTATTCAGCTTCAGTTTACAAATATATTCGTGAAACTGGCTTTCCGAATTTATTTTATATTTTTCCGTACGTAAAAGACTATTGGTTATAAAATCTTTTATTTTCTCATCACTGAACTGATCCAGTATCTTGTTAATCGTAACCTTTCCTTCCTGGCGCAGGTTTATAAGCTTATTGTATATATATCTTAAAGTTTTATTTTTAATATCATCAGGACTGAAGACAGCTAAGGCTTTGGGAATAAAAACCGGATTCTCGCATAAAAGCAGTATAAATTCTTTTTCTATTTTGGCAGTAATGGAAACAGTGTTCTTTTTTCTTGGCGCGCGTGCAGGCTTGACTGCTCCCTCCAGCAGCAGCTGTTTGTCAACCTGCAGCCGTTTTGCCGCCATTTTAACAAAATCATTTTTTACTACCGTATCCTTTATACGTCTTAACAGATGCTGAAAATCATTAACCACACTGCTTTTTTTAGCAGGTGAGAGTTCCCGGGCCGGAATATAATTTTTTAATATAAATTCATAAATATCATCCTTATGAGCCTCAGCATAATCCTGGAAATCCTGATAATTGTTATACCGGAAATAATCATAAGGATCAGTATCCTGGGGCAGCATAACCACCTCGCCGTCACAACCGTTTTCCACCAGCAATTCAGAAGCTCTTAAGGCGGCTTTATAACCTGCCTGATCACTGTCAAAAAGACAGATCATTTTACGGGCATATCTTTTTAATTTGATAATCTGAGCTGATGTCAAAGCAGTACCGAGAGGCGCAACAGCAGCGACGTTATTCATCTGACAGGCGATCACATCCAGATAACCTTCGGTTATGTAGACTGTTTTTTCTTTATTGATCTTATGGTATATACGGTTAAGGCCGTATAAAAGATAGTTTTTTTTATATACAGCAGTTTCCCGCGTATTTATATACTTGGCTCCTGCAGGCCCTACTGCCCTGCCCCCGAAACCAACCACCTCATTACGTTCTGTAATAATCGGAAAGATAATACGGTTACGGAAAAAATCATAGTAACGGCCGTTTTTCCTGCTCTGAAAAAATAAACCTGACTTTTTTAATACAGACACGGAGAAATGCTGCTTTAAATAAATTTTCAAAAAGTCAAAAGAATCAGGCGCATATCCTATTTTATAAAGCCGCAGCATTTCTCTCTTTACGCCGCGCTTACGTAAATAGGCACGTCCCGGATCCGCATTTTTATGCTTACAAAGATACTTGTGAAAAAGATGCATAGCTTTTTCATTTACTGCCTTAATAGCCTGGCTGTCATCATGGGACGGGCCTGAGACTACAGCTTTATCCGGCAAAGAGATATTGGCCTTACGGGCCAGCTCCCGCACAGCTTCCGGAAAACTTATATTTTCATATTTTTGCAGAAATTTAAAACAATCTCCCCCTTCCTGACAGGAAAAACATTTAAATATCTGTTTCTCCTCAGATATATGCATAGAGGGATTGGTATCATTATGAAAAGGGCACAGAGCTATAAAATTATGACCTTTTTTCTGAACATTTATTTTCTCGGAAATAACATCTACTATACTGATACTGTTTCTAACCTGTTCTATAAAATCCTGATCAAAACCCATTACAGATACCTGCCCTTGTTCAGCATTTTAATTGCTGCTGATATAATTCATAAAAAAAAACTGTAGCTGCGGCTGCTGCATTGAGTGAATCAAAGTCATTACCTCCTTCAATATAAACTTTTTCAGTACACTGCCTGCTGAGATGGGGTCTTACTCCTTTTGCTTCCGAACCTATTAGAAGCACCAAAGGTTTTTGAAATGTACATTTATGTATGGGTCTCCCGCCGGCAGCAGCAGCACAGTAAAAATTATACCCTCTGTTTTTTAATATTTCAAAAGCGCGGCTTAATTTCAGATTATTACAAAACGGCAGCAGCAAAGAGGCGCCGGATGATATTTTATGCACAGTAGCATCAACCGGCGCGCTGCCCTTACTCCCAGTCAGGATCAGGTCAACACCGAAAAAATAGGCTGACCTGGCTATAGCGCCGAGATTATGCTGATCTGTAAGCTGATCCAGCATAACAACAAATTCAGGTTTAGATCTTTCGACAAATTGATCCAGGTCACTGATCAGGCGTGCGCCCTTTTTTAAAATAGCAGCTACACCCTGAGCGTTAAAACCGCCGGCTAGCTCTTTAAAGCGGGCAGCTGCCCAAAAATGAAATTGTATGTTACGTTTTTTTGCCAGCTCTATAAGTTTTTCTATTTTAGCTCCGCTGCGGCCTTTGCGTATTATTATTTCAGTAAAAGAATGCCCCCGGGCCAGAGCTTCGTAAACTGTATTAAGACCGAAAATAATATTATCCATCAGCTGTCAGCTTGGGTCCTGATGGTGTGTCTTTAATCTGATAACCTTTTTGCTTTATAATATCCCGCAGCTCATCTGCTCTACTGTAATTTTTTTCTGCCCGGGCCTTTTCCCGCTCTGCTATAAGTTTCTGCAGTTTTTCGTCTTCCCGGCCAGGAGAGTGATACGGCTCCCGGAAAACGGCAAAAACAGTGTTTACAGAACTGATAAAAGCAAGGGTGTTTTTCACATCAGACGCAGAAACAGCCGGATTTTTTTTAAAATAAAAATGCATTAACTCAAACAATGCAGCCAAAGCAGCAGAGACATTAAGATCATCAGCCAGAGCGTTTTTAAAATGTTCTTTCTGCGCAGTCAGCACAGCAGAATATTCTGTCTCTTCTGCTTTCGCCCGCTTCTCCGCAGGAACAGTTTCTATTTCATTGATAAAATTATTAACCCGCTTAATGGAACTGGCAGCTGCGCTTACCCCGTCCAGGGTAAAATTAAGCTGTTTGCGGTAATGCGTTGAAAGAAGCAAATACCTTACAGCCAGCGGGTCACAGCCCCGATCAAAAAGATCCTGCAGTGTATAAAAATTACCCTCGGATTTGCTCATCTTTTTATTATTTACCAGTAAATGCTCACAATGCAGCCAGTAGTTAACAAAGCGGCAGTTATAAGCAGCTTCTGACTGGGCAATCTCGTTTTCATGATGGGGAAATTTATTATCTATACCCCCGGTATGAATATCAAAATGTTTACCAAGATATTTTGCACTCATAGCACTGCATTCTATATGCCAGCCGGGGCGGCCGCGGCCAAAAGGAGATTCCCAACCGACATCACCATCTTCCGGCTGATATGCTTTCCACAGTACAAAATCACTGACATTCTCTTTTTCATATTCATCTGACGCTACCCGTTCTCCGGCTCCGGCTCTAAGCTCAGCCGGTGAGATATTGGCCAGCAAACCGTAATCTTTAAAAGCACTGAGTTTAAAGTAGACCGAACCCTCTGCTTTATAAGTGCAGCCCTTACTCTCCAGAATTTTTATAAGATCAATCATTTCCTGGATATGTTCGGTAGCTCTGGGGTAAACTACTGCCGGCTGTATATTCAGCTCACGTAAAGCATCAAAAAAGATCCTGCTATAAACAGCTGTATATTCCTGCAGCGACTGACCCTTTTTACGGGAATTAGTAATAGTTTTATCATCAACATCTGTAATATTCATGACAAGTTTAACTTTGTAACCGAAAAAACGTAAAACCCGGTGCAGAAGATCAGAAAAAATAAAAGAACGGAAATTGCCTATATGGGGATAATCGTAAACTGTAGGGCCGCAGGAATAAACTCCCACAGTTTCACCAAGCGGTTTAAAAGGAATAAGTCTGTTGCCAAGAGAATTGTAAAAGTTAAGCTGCATAATCAATCACTGAGATCCTCAATACGGTAAAAGACCGGTTTACTTTTACAAAAAGAAAACTTTTTAATCTCATGCAAAGATTTTAAAAGGTGCTCTTCACGCGCCTGGTGGGTTATAAATATAATAGGTATCTTTTTTTTATTAAACGTCTCTTTCTGAATTACAGATTTTATAGAAATTTGATAACGTCCGAATACCGAAGTTATTTTACCCAGAATACCTGGTTTTTCCGAAGTACAAATTTTAACATAATACCTGGTGCTGGTATGTTTCAAAGGCATTAATTGCTGACGCCCGTTTAACGTATAACGCCCCTGATTATATGCATGTCCGGAATTTATCATATTACCTATATCACAAATATCACTTACTACAGCACTGGCTGTAGGATAAGAACCGGCTCCCCGGCCGTAATATAAACTGGATCCTAAAAAATCACTTTTGATCAGCACCGCGTTATATTCATTTTCCACAGCTGCCAGCTCTGTATCTTCCGGAACCAGGGCCGGATGAACACGGTTCTCAATATAGCCCTTGCCCGCGTCTTTAATAATTCCCAGCAGTTTGAATTTATACCCCAGTTCAGCAGCATAAGCAACATCCTCAGCTGTAATACTCTCTATACCCTCCTGTAAAATGCGGGCCGGGGGTTTTATTTTAAAAGCCAGCATGCTAAGCAGCACAGTTTTATGCATAGCATCGCCGCCGTTAATATCAAGCGCAGGATCTGCTTCAGCAAAACCCTTTTTTTGCGCCAGGGCCAGGGCAGAGGCAAAACTAAGACCATGATTGGCCATTTGTGATAAAATAAAATTGGAAGTTCCGTTGATAATACAGTAAATCTCTTTAATACGGTTACCTATAAGGCCTTCCCGCAATACTTTTATAACCGGGATCCCGCCGCCGATAGCAGCCTCGTAAAATAATTCTACTTGATTTTTAACAGCCAGCAGAAACAGTTTATCCGCGTATTTGGAAACAACAGCTTTGTTAGCTGTTACTACATGTTTTTTATTGTTTAAAGCCTCTTTAATAACAGTATAGGCTGTAGTTGTCCCTCCTATTAACTCTACCACGATATCAATTTCCGGGTCATCTAAAACATCATGGTAATTTTTGGTAAAATGATAGGATTTGAATTTTGACTTTACCTCCTGCATATTCAAGGCACAGATAGTTTTTATCCTGAATTTGATACCTGAGCGTTTACGGATCAAGCCGGCATTTTTCTGTAAAAGGCTGGTAACGCCGCTGCCAACAATACCGCACCCTATAAGACCTATTTTTATCTCTTTCATAACTTATCATCCTGCTGAAAAGACCTAAATTATATCATAATTTGAAAAATGGTACATTGCCGTCTGAAATTGCCAAATCTGCTTTAAACCAGAGCGGCACCGAGAATATAGCATAGCCACTGTAGACCCACTCCTGCATATTGCCGCTGGTCAACTTCCGCCTTAAGGCAAGGCTTACAGTTTGTTTATTTTTATCTAATTATACTACCGGCGCGGCACAGAAGCTCTTCCTGACACTGCTTTAGGCAAAGGGCCGAGCAGGAAAAAACTATTGAGGACGGAGCAGGGAGATAGCCGCTTTTGAAGGGGCCTTTTGAGC
>CAZFAK010000032.1:0-17334 GCA_964517045.1 uncultured Spirochaetia bacterium
GAGAGCGCGTCACTGCGGTGATGCCAGGCATCAGCCTTTAGCAGAGCCCCGAAGGCGGCTGCCTTGCGGGCCAGGCGAAAACTGAATCTGGCCATAATCTCCTTGGCAATCATACTGCCGGCTATTACAAACAGTGCGGTCCGCGTATAATGCGCAGATTGTTCGTTTAAAAGTCTGGCCACACTGCCTGAAAAAAAATGCCAGGAGACAGCAGCCAACATTAAACCGATCACAATTGTTCCCAGCAGTTCAAAACGGCCATGCCCGAAAGGATGTTCCTTATCCGCCGGTTTTTGGGCCAGAGAATGAGCCAGCAGCACTGCCAGAGAAGAAAAAGAATCGGAAAAAGTATGCCAGGCATCAGCAAACAGAGCCAGGGAGCCGGAAACCGAAGCAGCCCAGAATTTAGCTGCGGCAAGTACAGTATTTAAAACTATGGAAAGCTTGCCTTCCAAAGCTACCAGATTGCGTTTAGTTTTTATCATGGTTTATTAATATATAATAAAAGACGCTAATTGTCAAAACGAACAGCAGAAAAGGTGTAAATTTTTAAATATATAAGATCATTTTAGTACTTTACTTTTTTAAAAATTTTATTATTATATTAGTATTACCTGAAAGGAGGTACAAAATGAAAAACAAACTGAAATGGCTGTTGCCTTTCTTGATACTGTTTTTAACCACTATGGTCTGCAGCAGTAAAAACGAATCAGCACCGTCTCTGAATGATGAGATACTTTCCGGCTTAACTCTGCAGGAAACCTACAATAAAATTGCGGAAATAAACATGCCTGCAGTAGTCAGCATTCAGGTAACCACAGTACAAACCATGGAACGCAGTCCTTTTTTTGATTTTTTCGGAAATGACGAGTTTCTGCGCAAATTTTTCGGTGCGCCCAAACAGCGCAAACGCAAAGGGCAATCATTCGGTTCCGGTTTTGTTATCTCGGCTGACGGTTATCTCATTTCCAATTTCCATGTAGTTAAAAATGCTGAAAAAATTATTATCATCTTTAAAGACAGTGATAAAGAGTATGAAGCGGAGATTGTCGGTACAGATCCGGATTCGGATGTAGCTCTTCTAAAAATTACCGAAGGAGATAATTTTCCCCATGTGACCCTTGGTGATTCCGAATCAGTAAAGGTAGGTGACCTGGCCGTAGCCATCGGCAACCCTTTCGGCCTGCGTTCCACTTTTACTACCGGTGTTATATCCGCCAAAGGAAGACGCGGCCTGGGGAAAACCCAGTATGAAGATTTTCTGCAGACAGATGTGGCTATCAACCCCGGCAATTCCGGCGGGCCCCTGATAAATATTAAAGGCAAGGTTATCGGTGTCAATTCCATGATATTTTCCCGCACCGGCGGCAATATAGGTATCGGATTTGCTATTCCCATAAATATGGTAAAAAACATTATCACTCAGCTCAAAGAAAACGGTAAGGTTGTACGCGGCTGGCTGGGCGTTAGTATCATGAATGTTAATGACGAGATGGCGGAGGGACTGGATATTGAAAAAAACGGAGTTTATATTCCGGAGGTAGTTGATAATTCACCCGCAGATGAGGCCGGTATTGAAGCCGGGGATATCATTCTTAGATACGATGACAAGGCCGTTGACAACCAGCACGAACTGCAGAGCATGGTAGCTGCCACCACACCAGGTGATGAAGTAAAAATCGTCCTGCTGCGTAAAGGAGAGAAAAAAGAGGTTGAAGTTGAAATTGAGGCCAGAGAAAGCCGCCAGGCTGCTGCCGGTAAACCGGCGGAAAACCGCAAGCTGGGAATAACCGTTGCTCCCATTCCGCCCAAACTGCTGCAAAAATTCGACAGTGACGAACAGTTTGGCGTAATGATTGAGTCGGTTGAGCCGGATTCACCTTTTGCCGAAAAAGGTATACGCAGCGGCGACATTATCCGTATGATCAATTATATCGAAATAAAAAATACGGAACACTTTAATGAGATAATTGATGATGTGGAGAATGATGACAAGATAGTATTTCACATACAGCGCGGTTCCTATCTTATGGTCGTGGTTATACACCCCTGACCTGTATCAGCCTATGGAGGATAAAGAAAAAATAAAATTACTGCAGCTGGCGCGCGGCAGCATTAAATATTACCTGGAAAATAAAAACAAGGCAGTACCTGATGTCAAGTCACTGAATGAAAATTTCAAAAAAAAACAGGGCTGTTTTGTCACGCTTAATATTAACTCCAAACTGCGGGGCTGCATCGGCAATATAATGCCGCAGCAGCCTCTGTACCAGGCAGTTATAGACAATGCTGTCAGCGCTGCCTGTCAGGACCCCCGCTTCCCTCTCTTATCTTTGGCAGAGTTAAAAAGATGCGATATTGAGATCAGTATTCTTTCTATACCTGAAGTCATAGAACACACCGGTCCGCAGCAGCTCCTTAAAAAAATAACCAGGGGGAAAGACGGAATTATCCTGGAACTCGGCAGCCGTAAATCCACTTTTCTGCCCCAGGTCTGGGAAAAAATACCTGATAAAACCGCTTTCATGCAGCAGTTATGCCTTAAACAGAGAGCTGATAAAAACGCCTGGCAAAGCCCGGAAGCGGTTGTCTCCCGATACAATGCCGAAGCTTTTTCCGAACAGGAGCTTTTACAAAATTAAAATTTATTAACCACCGGATAAAGCAATGATTTCCAGCGCAGTATCTTTACCGGTAGCTCAGGTGACCAGTTCATAAAATATTTTATTTTTTCATTATCAGCAGCGCATAAGGGAACCTCGTTTAATAAAGGCGCAGTGGAAACCCATCCCTTGTCCGGTATAAAAATCTCTGTAAAAATATGGGAAGCCCTTGTCGCTACCCTGGCTGCTATACCGCTGTAACGTAAAACTGCTGTCTCCAGAGGCCGGCGCTCGGTACAAGCGCCTATTCCGTCTGCTTCAAGCTGCTGCATATTGCGGTACATATCCCGTATATCCGTATAACTGATATTTCCGGAAAAAAAATACTCTTTTTTACGCTGATCATAAGGGATATACTCCTGTATCAAACGCCACAATTTTATATAACGTCCCCCCAGCGTTTTATCATAAGCTATCTTACGGCTTAATTTTTTAACAAAAGGAGTAAAAAATATCTTTTCAGATTCAGAAGTAAAAATTCTGTAAAGTTTCCGGTAACGCGGCTGCTGCATAAGTTTTTTATAACGCTGTATACTGAAATTCTCTTCAGCATATACTGTCATGGAAATAGTTTTATATAAATCAACATGATAGGCAAGTTCACAAAAAAGTACGATCGGATACCCTTTGGTGCGCAATTCAAGCTTAAGCTTATTACCATTATATTCTTTGGCGATCAATTTAAATATTCCCCGTATATGGGGCTGCATGCTGACAAGCTCCTTGCCCGGTTTGGAATAGGGAAGCATAAGACTGACATGAAAATTTTCCGAAGCCTGTTCCGGACGGAAAGCAATGTTGTAATAACCGCGGGCTGTAAAACGGTTTATAATATAAATATTCTTCAAAAAAGTCAGATCTTTTATATCAGCCAGAGCCTCATAGCGGCAATAATATATTCCCCACCGCTTATGCAGATATTCGGTTTTGGCCTGAAGTTTGGAATCAAGATTACGCTTGTTCAACAGGCTTAACTCTTTATAATTAAGAGAAGCGTTATATTCCAGGATAAGATAAACATCCATTTTGGGCGCTCCCTCAAGCATGGCAAAAAGCCGGGAATTCTGGAAATGAGCAGAGTTATATTTATAAAGTTGCAGCTGGTTATCAGTAGCCAGTTTTTTAATCAGAGCCGGAGCGCTGCCATGACGGCGAAGATATGCTGTAAGTTTATTACCGGCAGCTGCAGCGGTATGTTTGTTACTTACAGTATTAGTAAAAGTATTGGAACCGCCTTTATAAAGATCCTGGCTGTAGACTTTTTCCGTCTCCGGCCTGCGGGAACAGGTTCTGCTTAACAGTATTACTGTCAGTAAAAGATTAAAAGCCAGACTCAAAAACAACAGTTTTTTATAATTAAAAGTTTTGGGGGTACTCAGGGTCATGCTAAATCAAATAATATAATATTTTCAATAGGTATAATATTACTATACTTTCTGTTTTTTGTTAAACCTTGATAGGTTTCCAATTTGTTTAACTGATCTTAATAAAATAAAATTGCTTTTTCATAATAAAAATGATATTATAGTAAAAAATATTTAAGGAAATATGACTTATGGAAAACAAATCATCACATAAAGGCTCCCCGGCTGCCGGTGCTGTTTACGGACTGGGGCTGATCGGCGCTGCTGTCTTTTATATTGGCCAGGCCGCTACTTTCTGGAGCGGTGTACTCGGATTTCTAAAAGCCCTGGTTTGGCCTGCTATGCTGGTGTTTAAAGCACTGCAGCAGCTTTATCTATAGGTGCTGTAATCCTAATATTATAAACCGGATAACAGTATATAGTTTATCGCGTAAGCGTAAAATAGATAAATTTTTTCCCGGCGCGAAGTATGTAAACCCCGGCCGGCAGAGATTGTTTGTTAAAGTCAGTCAAATTCCACTGTAAAACGCAGCCATAGCGCTTATTATCAGCAGCTGTATATTCCCGGTCCGGCTCCAGACCGGCTACCATCTCTCCCTGCAGATTATATATTTTAACTTTTGCTGTTACAGGAATTCCCTCGATAAGCGCAGAGGTAATACGGGAAGGTATGGCTGCCGGATATATTTTCAGTCTGTTGTCCCGGGGCGGGCTGTTGGTATTGGTTATCCAGCTAAAGGTAAAATGATTGGTAGCTGACCTGTTACCCAGCTGGTCATAGCTGTAAAACCATATGCCGGGAGTACCTTCATGTATATGTATATTGCTTACCCATGTAAAAGAATAATAAACAGTGTTATCCAGGGAAAGCATACCTGTCCCTTCACTAAGATGAAAACAGATATCAAAAGGAGCATTGGTTACCAGATCATTGGCAGGCCCGTAAAGAATCTCAATTGACGGTGCTGACAAGTCAAAGGTATAGTTTCTGATATTGGTTAAACTGGTGTTATCAGCTATGTCACGGCCGTAATACTCCAGCCGGGTATCAGCTGTTATATATATCACAGTTGTATTACTGAACTGCTGCCAGGCGGAGTAATTGGTGCGCCAAAAGCCGCAGGATTCACTTACACTGAGATTAATAATAAACGGCTGGTTGGTTATAATACTGCTTACAGGACCGGAAGTAATATTAACCACCGGAGGCAGAGTATCGTTATTATTAACAGGAGCTATTATACCGATGTAATCAGCATTATTGCCTCCGGATCCGCCAGCCAACCTGATGACATTATTGCTGCCTGCATCAAGAATTACCGGTATGCGAGTATTGCCGCTGTAGGAGTTCCAGCCCCCGGTTTCCGGACAACTGAGCATACCGGCTTCCGCACCGTTGACATAAACAGTAATTACCGAAGCTTCATCAGATGCATAAAAAAGATCAAGATAATGTTGCCCGCCGCTGTGACCGTCAATCCCGGAAAGCTCAAAATAGGCATCAGTCATATGCAGATTACCTATATGATCGCCCTCAATAGTAGCTCCGTTGCCAACCGTACCGGTTTCCGCTTCATATTTGGTAAAATTTGTATTGGTTGTTATACGCAGTGATGATAGTTTATCATTACAACCGCTTACAGCAAGATCAGCTGATTCAGCGTACATATTCCATTTACTGCCGGTTTGATTATCTCCGTCAAATATCTCCAGGAGATAACCTTCCGGTACTTTCACTGAAGACACACTGTTATCAGCTATACCGGCAGCAGTCAGATCAGCAGTAGTGAAGGCTCCCTCTGTAAAAAAAGCTGACGTACCGCCAAAATTGGTATCAGTATATAAAACCGGCCAGTTAACCCCTATGGGAATAGAACTGGCAGTAAGATTGACAGTCTGAACCGTACCGTCAGCATTAAAATATACAGGGTCAAAACAGCAGGAACGCAGCCAGTCATGTCCGCCGGAAAGAGAACTGTCATGGTAGAAAAGCCACCACTTACTCTGATATTTTACAACAGAGCCATGCATAGTAAAACTGCCTGTTGAGGGAACAAATATATTCTGATAATGCCAGGGGCCAAGCGGAGCAGAAGCGGTAGCATAGCGCATGCGGTTATGATTGCTGCCGTCATCATGGTTGTCAGCATACATAAGGTAGTAAATGTTGCTACCGTTATTTGTGCGTTTAAACACCCATGCTGCTTCATGAAAATCAACCAATCCGTTCATATCTTGCATGGAACCGTCTACTTCCATCATATTGGTCTTTAACATTCCCCCTTTACAGACTCCGCCGCCGCCGTAGTATAAATAAGCCTGATTGTCATCATCAATAAAAACACACGGATCAATTAAAGACTCCAGTCCGGGAATATACCCCTGATCTGTAAATCCTGAGGCAGGATTGCTACTGGTCGCAACACCTATTTTCCAGGAAGAGTTCCAGTTGCTGTCACTGGGATGAGGAAAATAAAAGTAATAAGTACCGGCGCGGTACGCACAGTCCGGCGCCCACATAAAGCCGCCCTGAGGCAATCCCCAGTCCACATTACTGGAATGCAGTATTTGGCCGTGATCAGTCCATTCCTCCATATCAGTAGTGGAAAAAACATGATATCCATCCATCAAATCACACCCCTGCGGCGGCGCTACATCATGCGAAGGATAGACATAAAGACGGCCGTCGGCCCATACATGCACTGAGGGATCCGCTGTAAAAATATGCCGGATAAAGGGATTTCCCGCCCGGGCAAAAACCGGATCTGATAATAAAAAAAGCAGTACCAGCAACAGTAGAGACAGCTGAACAGTTATGGCTTTTACCCTTGTACTAATAATATTTTTATTAAACATTTATTAAATCCCTTAAAATACTGCGGTTAAATGTTATTTCCGGTAATTTGCATATATAAACGTTTACTGATAAATTATACTGTAAATCATAATTAAAGAGCAAAAGTTTTTCTATAATAAAGCAATATTATTTTAATAATTATTAATGGATTACCGGAATTATAATAATAACAGTCAGTAAAGAAGAAAAATTGAAAAATTTCAAGTTAAATTTGCATATTTAATTCAAAAAGTGTATAATATAAAGTACAAACGTTTGCACTGGAATTATGAAATACTACTATAATTTATTTTATATTAATTAATGTTAAAGTATAATTTCTCAAGGAGATCTTTACTATGAAAC
Source organism: uncultured Spirochaetia bacterium (assembly GCA_964517045.1). GTDB lineage: Bacteria > Spirochaetota > UBA12135 > COTS27 > CAZFAK01 > CAZFAK01. The sequence goes on from CAZFAK010000032.1 coordinate 7,230, forward strand.
AAGTTATTCCCATCATTTTTATTCTATTTGCAAATCTTTGGCCGCAGCTTTTAATTGATGATTTTAATGATACAACCGGACTCGGTGACAGATCATTGCTGATCAATGATCTTGGTGAAAGTATTTCCAAGTCTGCCAATGGCAATATGAATCATACGGGGGCCGGTAACCTTTATTTTGATTACTGTGATGGTAATGCCTGCTACTTCCGTACTGAACTAAATACAAATATCAGCAGCTTCGGCGATTTGGTGCTGACTATAAGGCGCGGCGGGCTTCCGGCTGATGCAGCAGACATTGATCTTATCTTAAATGACGGCTCAGACAACACAGTTAATCTTTCCGCTTACGGCACGATCACCACCTCTGATCAGGATTTTACTATTCCGCTGGCTGATTTCGGGGCCACGCTCAGTTCCGCGGCCCATCTGCAGCTTGATATGCAGAATACTTCCGGCTGTGACGGCATAATCATAAGTGAGATAAAGGTAAGCGGCACCGGCGGCCCGGTCGCGCCGGTTGTCAACAGTACGACTCCGGCAGATAACGGGACGATCAATACCAACAGTTCAGCGGTCATTATAAATTTCAGTGAAAATATGGACAGCGCCGCAGTATTGACAGCGGCTTCGATTGACAATGGCCTCTCTTTTACTTCAGCTGACGGAGACGGCACCGCCAGTATTACCTTAAACCTGGATAATAACCCCGCGGACGTGGTAACCTATACGGTAACTGTCTCTACCAATGCCCAGTCTGACGCCGGCTTACATATGGCCGCACCATATACTTTTTCCTTTACCGGTACAAACATTCCGCTCGCACCGGTACGCGTCCTGAGTACAGTACCGGCGGATAACGGTAATCTTAATCTTGATCAGTCTAACATCACCATTACATTTGATACCAATATGAATGGCCTCAATGTGGCTTCCAACTGTCAAATCAGCGGACTGGGAGTCAGCGGATTGTCGTATGCCGGTGGCAGCGGTACTTCCAGTATTACTTTAACTATTAACGGAACCTTGTTTGCCGGGGAAAGCTATTCTGTAACTGTTAACAGTAACGCGCAAAGCACAGACGGCGCCAAGATGCTGTCCAATTACGTATTTAATTTTACAGCCGTGGATCAAATTTTTTACGATCTTACCCTGGCCGTTTCCAACACAGATACCGGCGCTGCCTATTCCGGCACTGCCGCCATCCAGAACGCTATGGACGGAGCCGATGAGGGCAACACCCTGCATGTTTATCCGGGTACCTATGATGCGGTCAGCTATAACGGCACAGGTCCGGCTGACCAGGCCAACAGCGGACTTAAGGTGATTGCGGTTTCATTTATTCTGAGTAATAATAACCGGACAGCAGTTGTCAGCGGCGGCTTAAATACTTTTCATATATATTATACCCATTCTATTGAACTGCACGGATTGACTATTCAAAACGCCACTGCCAATGGCGTGCTGTATGAAAATATTAATTCCAACAGTGTGGTGGCTAACTGCTGTTTTTTAAATTGTAATATAGGTATTGATGTTGATTTTGAAGAGGCAGACCACTGCAGTTTTTATTCCAACCTTGTTTCTAATAGTACGCAGTCCGGTATCAGAGCCATTAACGCTGATCAGGCTCTTATCTGGCGGAATCTGATTGTAGACAGCGGCGGCGATGGTATTTTGATAGGCAGCGCTGTTACCGGTTGTGAAGTTTATCATAATACCGCGGTCAATAATGCGGGTAACGGACTTTATGTTACAGGCGGCAGTCATACTGTAATTAATAATATTTTCAGCGGTAACGGAGACGGCGCGCCATCTGCGGAATATGGTATAAATCTTGCCGGCGGCAGTTTAAATGAGAAATATAATCTTTTTTACGATAATAATAACGGCAATGTATCCGGTTTTACAGCTTCGGGCACGGATTACAACAGTGATTCATTCCTGGATCCGAATGATCTTTATAAGCCGACAAACGGCCAGGCTATTGATAACGCAACCAATCTGGCTTTATATTCACAACCCTGGGCTGACAGCGGTCCGGATATCGGCTATATCGAGTCCGGCATTGTTCCTTCCCGGCCTACAGTCACTGTTAACCAGAACCCCGCCCAGCTTGATCCGACCAACGCTGTGCCGGTTGTTTTTGATATACTTTTCAGTACCAATGTAACCGGCCTTACACCAAGTGATATTCAATTTATCGGTACGGCAACAGTCACCAGCTGGGAAATAGTTACCAATACAGCCGCAGACTATACCTTAAATGTGACCGGTATCAGTGTTGACGGGACTATTGTACCCTATCTTGACGAAAATATTGCGCAATCTCCATCCGGAAAAGGTAATCAAACCTGTACCTGGACTGATAACAGCGTAACTTTCAGCAGTGCTCATCCTGAAGTTTATATTTCCACAGGACCGACCAATTCTTTAACCACCAACCAGAGTTTCAATGTAGAACTTACCACCTCAGATGACTGGGGCTACTGGTCCACCAACGGTGCCTCCTATGTGCAGTTTTCCAACGGTACCAGCGGCACTATTAACATAAGCGGGACTACTTCTCTCAGTTATTACGGTGAGGATTCCTCGGCTAATAACAGCGGCACCAACACTGTAACCTATACGTTTGATACTATCGCTCCCGGCGTTAGCATAACTACCGGGCCTGCTAGTGATATAACCACCAACGAAGCATTTAATATAGAGCTTACAACTACGGATGACTGGGGTTACTGGTCTACCAACGGAGCATCCTATGTGCAGTTTTCCAACGGTACCAGCGGCACTATTAACATAAGCGGGACTACTTCTCTCAGTTATTACGGAGAGGACAGCCTGGGCAATAACAGCACTACCAACAGTGTGACTTATACATTTAATACTGCTGCGCCGGTTGTAAGCATAACGAGCGGCCCGACCAGTGACATAACTACCAACCAGTCTTTCAACATCGAGCTTACGACCACGGATGACTGGGGCTACTGGTCTACCAACGGAGCATCCTATGTGCAGTTTTCCAACGGTAGCAGCGGCAGTATCAGCATAAGCGGGACTACTTCTCTCAGTTATTACGGAGAGGACAGCCTGGGTAATAACAGCACTACCAACAGTGTGACTTATACATTTGATACCAATGCTCCGACAGTAACTGTTTTAAACGGTCTGTCCAACAGTATTGTAACCAACAACTCCTTTTTTGTTAACCTGAGTGCGGATGAAGATTTCGGTTATTATGATATTAACGGTAATGGCTGGAACAGCTTTTCCGGCACTGCCGCTGCCCTTATCAACGGCGATCTGGCCTCCAATGCTGTTACCATGCGCTATTACGGTGAGGACAGTCTGGGCAATAACAGCACTACCAACAGTGTAACCTATTATATTATATATGATCCGCCCCGGGTTAGCTTAAATCAGCCCGCTAATGAACAGCTGCTCTATAATGAGGTAACTTTTTCCGGTACTGTAACTGATCCGGTACGTAGTATTGACCAGGTTACACTCTATTTCACTAATCAGACTAGCGGTACTAATTTTACGGCAACAGCTTCCTTAAACGGCACCAACTGGAGTTATACTCTGAACACCCGGCAATATGCCAATGGAAGCAACTATAGTGTTTATGCTGTTGCGCAAAATGATGTAGACCTGTATGCCTGTAGCAGTAGCAACACCTTTATGATCAACAACCTTGATCTGCAGCTGCTGGCAGGTCCCAATCCTTTTATAAAAAAGGACAGTAGCCTTAACAAATTAAGAATAAAAGGGCTGGGTTGGGAGAGTAAGGTAAAAATATATACGGTTAACGGTTTTCTTGTTAAAAGTTTTACTGATATGCGGACTGAATTTTTCAAAACCGGTAATCAGCCCGGCATTATCCACTGGGACTTATGCAATCAAAACAATCAACCGGTAAGTTCCGGTATTTACCTGATAAAAGTAAGGGATAAAGTTAACGGTATCAATAAAATGATAAGGCTTTCCATACTGAGATAAAACCGCTTTCCACCAAAGTCCCGGAGTTATATTTTATCATAAAAAATTGGATTTATTTTTAAAATAATATTTAATATCATCTAAATTAATATTTAAATTTGCATATTCAGTTAAAAAAGAGTATAATATTATAATACAAACGTTTGTATAGTTTTCGGTATAGCTTAGCACTGTAAACTATGATATATTTGAAGCAAGGAATAATATATGCAACAAAAAATATTTATATTAACATGGAGCGCTCTTTTTCTTTTTAACTGTAATACAATGAAAATTACAGGGGAAAATATTGCGGCCAAAGCGAAAACCCTGGATATGGGTGATCAAAAGTCTTCAACTCTGATAGCCAGGGCCTGGGAAGCACTGGACCGTAAAGCCTGGCTGGAAGTATTTGCTTATACGGAAAAATGTCTGGATATGTATGGCGCCACTGCTGTTAAAATGAATGCTGAACTGGATGATTTTGCCCCCAAAGAGAAAGCTCATGCTTACTGGGCGCTCAATGACTGCGGCACAGCTTTATTTATTATGGCTAATGCTTATGAAAAACTGGAAATGCTGCCGGAAGCGGTTGCTGCCTATAAACGGCTGGCGCAGGATTTTACTTACTGCCAGTGCTGGGATCCCAAAGGCTGGTTCTGGCATCCGGCTGAAAATGCTGCTGCCAAAGCTGATGAGCTTGAATTTTTACTGGAAAAATAATCCTGTAACCCGAAATTTTTATATCCCGGATGAAAAAAATCAGGAGTAAAACCGTTGTTCTTATCAACGCCTTAACAGCTTTGTTAGTGCTGTTGCTTTTTGGTAACTGCGCCCGCGAGACCAGCGGTCCGCCCATGTCAGAGTATAGCCAGCCGGCCGTACCGCGCTCTTTTTCTTACAGTAACATTACTCCGGATACGGTTTCAGTATGCTGGGAAAGCAGCTTTCATAATGTAAACGGACATTATATCTATCTTAATACCGGCAATGTTAAACCGGCTGCACCAGCAGCTACAGTTTATGCAGAAACCAATAACTGGCAACTGGAAAATTTAAATCCCGGCACCTCCTATCATATCTGGGTCGCTTCTTTCAGCAGTACCGGTATTGTTTCCGAAGCAGTTAAACTTGAACTGACCGCCGGTGCGCCCTCTGCGCCGTCTGGACTGAACTTTACTTACAGCAGCAGTAATAATGCCATGACCTTAACCTGGCAGGATACAGCTGATAATGAAACCGGTTTTGCCGTTTATTATGACCTGGCTGCTGCGCAGCCGGCCTCTGTATCAGCAAGCGCTGCTGCTGATGCTACAAACTGTACTATTTACAGTCTGCATCCCGGTCTGCTTTATTATTTCTGGCTTACTGCCTCCAACAGTTATGGGGAATCATTGCCACTAAGCGGTTTGAAAGGCACTGTAGCCGGTAACCGCAGTGCCAAACGGGGAGTCTGTTACCATTACCAGGCTGATGCGGATCTAACTGCACTTTGTCCGGGGGTCAGTTGGTGGTATAACTGGGGGCCGAATTCTGACGGAGCTACCAATTACCAAAATTACGACCTCTCCTTTGCACCTATGGCCTGGAACGGCAACTTTGATGAAACAAGACTGAGAAATTTTTACAGCAATCACCCTGATGAAAATTTCTTACTCGGTTTTAATGAACCCAACTTTCAGGATCAGGCTAACATGACACCAGCCTATGCTGCGCAAAGATGGGTGATCCTGGAAGAGATTGCAGCTGATTTTGATCTGAAATTGGTTAGTCCGGCGGTAAATTACTGCGGCGGCTGTACCCTGGTGGACGGCAGTCCCATAGACAATGATCCCACCACCTGGCTGGATATGTTTTTCACTGCTTATCAAAACAGTTACGGACAGCAACCGCAAGTAGATTATATTGCGGTACACTGGTATGACTACGGTCTGGAGAGTTATCTGGACAAGTTCACCAACTACAATAAGCCGATCTGGCTGACAGAGTTTGCCAACTGGCATGATGAGACCATCACTTTGGCAGAGCAGATAGACTATATGGAAAATGCTGTTGCTATGCTGGAAGCCAGGGAGGATATTTACCGATACGCCTGGTTTATCGGCCGCGCTTCATCCGGTCCTAATATAAGTTTACTCAAATCTGCTGACGGAGTGCTTACTGAACTCGGTCAGGCTTATATAGATGCTTCCTTTTAAACATACAGGAGATAATATGGAAAATTATTTTATTAAACCAAGCCTGCTGCTTATTATCATGTTTTTTATGCTTTACAGCCAGACTAATACTGACGGCAAACGGGGGGTTTGTGCCAACAAATTAACCTTAAAAGAAAAAAAACTGCTCAGTCCGGCAGTGTCCTGGTGGTATAACTGGTATTTTAAAGGCAGTGATATGTCCGCAAAAGCTCCCATGACCTTTATTCCCATGGTGTGGAACGAAGATCCGGAAAAACTGGCAGGCATGTCCAATGTACTGCAAAAGGGTTACCGTCCGCCGTATATAATGTGGTGCAACGAACCCAATCTTAAAGGCCAGGCATTCATAACTCCAAAACAGGCTGTAAAGTCCTACCGGGAAACAAAAGCTTTGGCTTCCGCCTATAATATAGAAGTATGCGGCCCGCATATGGCTCTGGGTTCTGCTGAAAAAGACAGTATTACAGCATATGATCCTCTCCAAAAAAAAGAGATTACTTATACATATATGGTTCCCTATCTTGATGCTTTCTATCACTATGCCGGAGAGGAAAACTTTAAATATATCGGTGTCCACAGCTACGGGGATATTAATGAACTGCGCTGGATGATCGGTATGCTGACTGAAAAGTATAATAAACCTATCTGGGTGAGTGAGTTTGCCTGGTGGGGAGCAAAAGACAGCCGGGCTATGACAGAGTATATGATTCAGGCGGTTGATCTCTTCGAAAATTCACCGGCTGTGGTAAAATATGCCTGGTTTAAAGCGCATATGGGGGAAGGAAACCGCATGAGCCTGCTTACGGAAGAGAGTGAAGAACTTACAGAGCTGGGTAAAATATATGTTAAACTGCCGGTACATAATCCGGATCATTATTTCAAAGTACCGGGCCGTATACAGGCGGAAAAATATCAGCAGGCGCATGGTTATGCCCCTGTGCTGACAGATGACCGCCGGGACGGCTTTCTGGATCTTAAAAAAGCCGCACCTGACAACAGCGCTGAATATAATATCAAGGTATCGCGGAGCGGTACTTATACTATTAGTATAAGGCTGACCGGTCAAAATGTAGTTGCCCTCCAAATAAGTAATAAACAAAATCAGCAGCAAACCAGGGTCAGGGTTGAAAGACTGCGCAGCCGTTATGATACAGCTGAGTGTTCTCTAAGACTGGAAAAAGGAAAGCAGACTCTGACAGTGCGTGCTGCCGGCCAAGAAGCAGCTGTAAACTGGTATGAGATTGAATAAGTTATTATTTTCGCAAAACAAATAACAGCAGTTTCAGTTGACATAACCAAACAGCTATATTAAAATAATCCCTTCCGGAGTATAGCGCAGTCGGCTAGCGCGCGTGGTTTGGGTCCACGAGGTCCCCGGTTCAAGTCCGGGTACTCCGAATAAAAAAGATGTGAGCTTACCGACATCCCTGTTGCACCCCCGGCCACGTAAGACTTAATTAAATAAGCATAAGGAGTTCTCCATGTCAAAAAACAAAGTTATGAATCGCTATCTGGTGGTCATCGGCGCTATCCTGATACAGCTTGCTCTGGGAGCGATCTATGCCTGGTCCGTATTCACCAAACCGCTGGTCGATGCCGGCTGGTCAAAAGCCCGGACGCAGGATGTTTTCGCAGCCGGTCTTGTCTTTTTTGCCATTGTAATGGTTTTCGCAGGCAAATTAATGCCTAAAACAGGACCAAGAAAACTGACTTTCGCTGGCGGGATTGTGCTGGGACTCGGATACATTCTGGCCGGAATGACCGGAGGTAACGATTACCTCTCTAACCTGCTGCTGATTGGTATACTCGGTGGTATCGGAATCGGTCTTGCTTATGTGGTTCCTATTGCTGTCGGTATGAAATGGTTCCCGGACAAGAAGGGTCTAATAACCGGTTTGGCGGTTGCCGGGTTTGGTTTCGGCGCCATGGGCTGGATAAAAATTGCAGGTACCTGGGGAAATCTTATTGCCAATATGGGCCTGGGGCAGACCTTTGTGATCTACGGCATTGCCTTCCTGGTAATGATTGTCAGCGGAGGGATTTTTATGGTTAATCCTCCTGATGGCTGGCTGCCGGCGGGGTATAACCCTTCCCAGCAATCAAATACCGCCCCCGGAACTGGCAATGACATGAATGCTTCTCAAATGCTGAAGACACCGCAATTTTATATAATATTTTTCCTCTTTGCCGCAAGCGGCGGCGCCGGGCTGATGAGCATCGGACTTATGAAGCTTTTTCCGATGGAAGCTCTACAAGCAAATGGTATGGAAGCGCTCGAAGCCAGTGCTATTGCCGGAACCGCCATGGCAGTATTCTTTTCACTTGCTAACGGCATTGGCCGGATCGCCTGGGGAGCGCTGAGTGACAAACTGGGCAGGAAACTCTCTCTGATAATCATGCTCGCTACTCAAGGCGTGGTTATGCTTGCCTTCCCTTATATGGCGGCCAGTGAAACATTACTTTATCTGGGAGCGGCGATTATTGGTTTTAATTTCGGCGGGAATTTTTCTCTCTTTCCTACCACCACCGCTGATACCTTCGGCACGAAATTTGTCGGCCAGAATTACCCCTGGGTATTTCTGGCCTACGGGCTGGGCGGTATAGCCGGTCCTAAAATGGGCGGCATCCTGGGGGATATGGGTAATTTCCCGCTGGCCTTTACGATTTGCTGCGGTGCGGTGCTCGCCGCTGCCGGGCTGGCCCTGACTCTTAAACCGGCCAACAGATAACAGAAAAAAATTGATACTCCTAATAACCAAGTACCGCGGCAAGCACTATTGCCTGCGCTGCGTCTTGCACGCCTTATGCTTTCGGCTGACAATGCCTGATACAACAAAGATTATGCAGTTATTTTGTAAATAAAATTGACCTGAAAAACTCAACTAATTTTAAATAATCAATCAACCATACTTAAGCATCTGCTCCAGCGCGCCTGCTGCCCGCTTTCTTGTTGCTTCAGGCACAGTTATTTTATATTGCTGGTACTTAAGCGCATCATACAGATCACGCAGACTTATTTTTTTCATATTAAGACATACTTTCGGGCTTCCTGCCGAATAAAAAGTTTTCTGCGGATTTTCCTTCTGCAGCCGGTAGATAAGACCTTCTTCAGTGCCTATTAAAAATATTTTTTTCGTGCTCTCTTTTGCATAGCGCAGCATTCCTGAAGTAGACAAAACCCTGTCCGCCAGATCGATCACCTCCGGATCGCATTCCGGATGGACCAGCAGTTCAGCCTGCGGCTGTTTGCTCCTGGCTTTTTTTACTTCTTCGGGCCGGAAACGGCGGTGAACATAACAATGACCGTTCCAGGGAATAATTTTTTTTTCGGTAAAACGCTGGCAATATGTAGCCAGGTTTTGGTCCGGCGCAAAAATAATCTCATCGGCTTTAATATTTTTTACTACGGAAACAGCATTGGCCGAGGTACAGCACACATCAGATAAAGCTTTTACCTCTGCAGTGGAATTCACATAGGTGACCACTTTGGCCTGTGGATGTTTTTTTTTCAAATCAGTCAGCGCAGCTGCATCAGCCATATTGGCCATCGGACAGCCCGCATCCGGGCGCGGCAGCAGAACTGTTTTCTGCGGGGACAGTATTTTAGCAGTCTCTGCCATAAACTTTACCCCGCAAAAAACGATCATATCAGATGCGGCAGAGGCTGCCTTACGCGAAAGCCCCAGCGAATCACCGCAAAAATCAGCTATATCCTGTATCTCCGGGCGCTGATAATTGTGTACCAGCAAAAGTGCGTTAAGTTTTTTTTTCAGTTTTTTTATTTCCGCAAGCATAATTTTACTCTGCAAACCTGTCAAAACAACAGCTATAATTTTACTATGATGTTAGCGATATTACCAAATGTTAAGAATAAAGGGTGTGAATTTTCATTCCTGTAAAAGTTACACAGAGAGCCGCTGAGAATCG
>CAZFAK010000033.1:0-17233 GCA_964517045.1 uncultured Spirochaetia bacterium
GATTGTATCCATCACGCCTATGGGCGGATTTCCTTCAGGCAGGGCCAGCTTATACAGTTCGTTTTTATGTCTGCTGTAAATATAATAATCGCCATGACCGCCGTCAGCATTGATAATTTTGCCGGTATTAATATCCATAAGCGTAAAATTTATTGTTGCGAATTTATTAAAATCAGAGTTGTGGACCAGGTATTTATTGGCATTATTTACTACATGGGCTACCGGTTTGCCGCTGAGATCATATTCTGCGTTCCTGATAATTGTTTTGATCATTGTCATTATCAGCCCCGCAGGTATGCCTTTGCCCGAGACATCACTAATTACTGATGCATAAAGACTGTCCTTAATGTGAAAGAAATCAAAATAGTCCCCCCCTATTGTGCGGGCAGGTTTGGATAAGCCAAACCCTTCAATCTTGTCATATTTTATCAGACCGGCAGGCAGTAATCCCTGCTGTATCTGCCCGGCTACTTCCAGTTCTTTTTCAGTGGCAGCTGCTTTAACCAGATTATCCTGGGCTTCTTTGAGATTAACCGTCATTTTATTAAATTCCCGGGCCAGAAAACCCACCTCATCATTGGTTTTGATCTTTATACGGTGATCCAGATTGCCTTCGCCGACAGTCCGCACATCACTGGTTATAGTTTTTATAGGCGTGGAAATAAGACGGGTCATAACTATGGTAAAAATTATTGATACAGTCAGAAAGATCAGGGCCAGGATAATTATTTCTTTGGTTGATTTCATAATCGCTTTCTGGACATACATAGTATCAATAATGATACGGATAACACCAATAGGTGCATTCAGTATATCAGAAGTTATGGGACGAAGATAATAATTGTAGTTGTTTTTAGTATCCGTATAAGTGATACTGATATTTTTATCTATGATAAATCCTGAATTAATATATTTTTTAGTAAGATCATCCTGCAGACGCTGTCCTTTTTGGGCCTGATCTTCCGAAGTGCCTACCACTATACCTTCAGCGTCATATATGATAATTTCTTCTATGTGTTTTTCCTCATCGTCCATATACTTATTAATAAGATCGGCAATCATAATGTCATCAATGCCTTCAGGATTGAACATGGCATTAAAAGCAACAGTATTGATATTTTCCAGTATCAAAGAGGCATTGCGGTCCACAGCAGTAAGCAGTTCAGTTTTACTTTTCTGCAGTTGTTTAACACTTAATACAGTTATTACGGAAATAACCAGTATAAATATAAAAACCAGGAATTTGGCCTGTATACTGAAACGTACCCGGACTTTTTTATTTTTTTTTGCGGTGGAGGTTGCTGCGCTCTGAGATTGTTCACCTGTTTCACTGTCCAGGTTGGAGACATTCTCTTCGATTTCATTACGGATATCTGACGTGTCCTCTGCCATATTTTATATTCGGTTATTTTTTCAAGTTTTTAACTGTTTTTATTATGGCATTTACGGTTAAACCGCATTGTTCCAGCTGTTCCTCGCGTGAGGCCTGCTTAATAAGCTGATCAGGAATGCCCATTTTTATAATTCCGGTGTTTTTAACTTGATTTATTATTTCCCCAATCCCTGTACCCAGGCCGTTGATAACTGTACCCTCTTCCAGCGTAATAATATACTTGTGTTTTTGGGCGAGTTTGATTATTTTTTGCTTTGCCAGGGGTTTGGCAAAGCGGGCATTTACCACACTTACATTTATGTTATTCTGTTTAAGTTTTTGCGCGGCTTTTACAGCCCGTATAACCATAGAACCGTAAGCAAAGAGACATATTTTACCGCCCTTTACCAGGTATTCGAATGCACCGGTTTTTACCGGAGCACAAGCAGGTAAAAGCTCTGCCGCTGGTATTTTTTCTTTAGGATATCTTATAATAACCGTTTGCCTTTGTCTTAAGGCATATTGCAGCATCATCTTTAGCTCCGGCCCGTTTTTAGGTGCAGCCAGAATAATATCAGGGAAATGCCGTAACAGAGCAATGTCATAGATACCATGGTGGCTCGGACCGTCATCCCCTACTAATCCGGCCCTATCCAGACATATTACCGCGCTGAATTCCTCCTGCAGAATAAACTCGTGGAAAAGCTGATCTATGGTCCTTTGAAAAAAAGTTGAGTAAAGGGCAAAGACCGGTTTTAAGCCGCTTTTAGCCAGGCCCGCGGCAAAACCAAGGCCATGTTGTTCACATATACCAACGTCATAAAAACGTTTGGGAAATTTATTTTTAAATTTGATCAGTTTGGTTCCTTCTGCCATTGCTGCCGTAATAGCCGTAATGGTTTTGTTTTTATGGGCCAGTCTGGTTAAAGTATCGGCAAAATACTCAGAGTAGGAAGGAAGGTTATGAGCTGCAATTAATGCATCGTTTTTTTTATTTCCGGAAAGTGCGTGCGGTCCTATGATGCCGGTACTGTTTCTGCCGTGCGGTTTGTAACCTTTACCTTTGATGGTGCATACATGTATAAGTAAAGGCTTGTTAATTTTTTTTGTGTGCTGCATTGTATTGATCAGCTTTTTAAGGTTATGCCCGTCTACCGGCCCCAGATAGTCAAAGCCCAGGTCTGTAAAGATCTGGCCCGGATTAACAAAATGTTTGATTTCATTTTCAGCTGCTGCCAGCATGTAGGTTAGTTTATTGCCAAACCGCGGTATTTTTTTTATAAATTCAATAAGTTCTTTACTGGCGCCTTTTACCAGTTTATTATGCAGTATTCTGTTTAAGTTGGCAGAAAGAGCACCGACAGTGGGAGATATGGACATATGATTATCATTAAGCAGGACAATTAAATTTTTTTTCAAATGGCCGGCATGGTTGAGCGCCTCAAAAGCCATGCCGCCGCCAAGCGCGCCGTCACCGATAAAAGCAATTACTTTACGGTTTTTGTATTTATGGTTTTTCCTATAGCCTTCCAGCAGTCCCAGGGCGGTCGATATGGAAGTAGAGGCGTGACCACTGCGGAAAACATCATAACTGCTTTCATGCTGACATGGATAGCCGCTTATGCCGTTTTTTTTGCGTAATTTTGTAAAAAGATTATGGCGTCCGGTAATCAGTTTGTGCGGGTATGCCTGGTGTCCCACGTCAAAAATAAGGCGGTCTTTTTTTAAATTGAAGGTATGATGCAGCGCAATTATGGTTTCCACTGCTCCGAGATTAGGACCCAAATGGCCCCCGCTTTCTGTTACAACTTCATTAATCCGGTTTCTTATGTCATCCGCCAGTTGATACATTTTTTTAAAAGACATTTTGCGAATGGCAGCCGGTGATTTTAGAGCATCCAGTATTTGGTATTGATATTTTGAGGGCATGATTATAATGATTTTAAGATAAGTCTTAATCCCAGGTCGCCGCTGAGAACTGTTTCTGCTTTTTTATCCTGATTAATTATAAAGGAATCACAACTGTTTTGAAAAAAATTTTCCGAGATCAAAATCCAGTGTAAAATGGAACTGCCGCTGGTTTCCGGAATAAAAAGATATTGCCCGGGTTCAAGCCGGGCAGCAGGATTAAAGCTAAAACCAAACCATTTGTTCCGGGCCAGAGATCTTAAACTGCTTATAGATCTTTTTTCACTGGTATATGCAAAGGTACGGTTTTTTTTGTCATAGATTTTTACCCGGATACTGCCCCCGCTGTCCAGCAGTTGATATAATAATAATTGTACTTCTTCTATTACACAGGTTTTCCGCAGATTAATTTGCTGGGCATAGCGGTTTTGCGCAGGGCCATGTTTTATTTTTATCTCATTTATCTGGTGCAGTCCGGAATTACACTTAACTACAGAATTTGTTTTTTTGCTGAATTCTGCTGCTGCTGCCTTGAATAGATCAGTATAATGTTTTAATATTTTTTTAAGAGAGTTGGTATTTAATAAAGGGAGAAAATAGGGTGTAGCATAGTTGGAGAGAGAAAAACATATTTTAAAATTGTTGGTTGTTAAAGCAGTCTCCTTTTTTTCAAAGTAAAGGTCGCCTGCAACAGGTTTCAGGTTTTTATAATCATTATTGATAAGGTCTTTAATTGAATTGCCGATACGGGTTTTAATATAGGCGGGAAACATAACCAGGGCTGATTCACGCATGGACACCGGCAGCCATTTAAGATCGTCCAGCCAGATCTCCAACCATATATTTTCATGCTTGGGTACAAATTTTTTAATCACCGGGCAGTTGGTTGCAGAGGCTGGTGTAAGGTCAAAATGCTCTTCCAGGGAAAATCCCCGTACATAGCGTACCGGTATGCCGAGCGAACGGATCATTGCCGCCAGCAAATTGATTTTACCTGCAAAAGTACCCTGTTTTTTTTGCAACACTTCCCCGGCCTTGTAATAGCCTTTTGTTCTTTGTTGGTAAGCATAGACCGGGTAGGGTAATTTGGTATTATTGTTAAAACTGATCTCTTTGATTTTACGGTTTACCCATAAAGTAAGTATAACAACAGCATCTGCAGCCAGATTTGAATTAAGAGTAAGTTCAATCGCTTTCCGTTGTACTGCTGTATTGCTGAAAAAAGCCCCGCTTACTTCTTTTAGAAAAGGAGTTAGAGCGGTTTCTTGATTGCTAATGGGAAAAACAGAATCAGAATTGACCTGGTAAACCTGATTATCCAGAACCGCGTCAAAAGAGATCTCATAGCTTATAGTGGAATTTTTACCTCTGTAGGTTTGCGGTTTGAAAAAGGTTTTTTCAATTTTATTGCCGTAGCTGTCTCTGAAATTGGTTACAGTTAACGGCCGGGAATTGTATTTGATTTTATAATTGGTTATATGCTGATGGTTAAAAATACCTGTGTCACAGCAGGGCGGTTTGGTAATAGAGACAGATGTTTTTTTATTTTGCCGCGGCCGGAAGTTACGGCTGAAATAAACATAATATTTATTAAATGATTTTCCCTCAAAAAAAAATATTTCCGGAGAAATAAAAGAATAAATAATTAACACTGTAATCAACCTAAACATAGTGCATAATCTGCTGTTTGAGTTATCTGTTCATTTTAATTAAAAACCGGTTTGTCTGCAGATAACTTATACCGGAGTAAAGAGTAACCAGACTTGATAGTATTATAAGCAGAGCCGGCAGAAAATTTAATATGTTTTTCAGTAAAAAAGGCAGAGCCAGTTCAGGGTAACTGTCCTGGAGGGCATATAACAGGAGAATCGCCATAATTACTGATTGCGATGTAAGCTGTACAGTAGTTTTGATTTTACCGTGCCGTGCGGTTTTCATTTTGATATTTTTTACCGCGGTATAGATACGCAGTATGGTGATGAAGGTTTCTCTTATAAATATCAGCAAAACAAAGATAAAAACCCATCCGGGTATTTTTAAAGACGGCAGAAACAGAAAACTGACAAATATGCTCAGGGTAAAAACCTTGTCAGCCAGCGGGTCGGCAAATGCTCCCAGACGTGTAGCAGCTTTAAATTTCCGGGCAAAGTAACCGTCGAAAAAATCAGAGAGAGAGCCTGTTACAAACAGCAGACAGACTATAGCTGTTCTGACAAGTTCTTCGTATTTACTGAAAAAAAGAAAAAACAAGATAAGCGGAACAAGTAAAACCCTCAGGAATGTTAATAGTAATGGCAGGAGTTTGTTCATTTAGTTAGCGTCTTTTATTATCAGATTATACATTGTTTCATTGTCCGGGTCTTTATCCCATTTTACTATTTTGGTAATTGCCGGACTGTCGCTTTCTGATTGCAGGTTTATAGGTTTGTCATTAATGATCAGAATAACATGACGGTAATTTCCTATCTGCAGCTGCAGCTGGTTTTTGGCGGTCAGTTCCGTATATTCACCCGGTTTCATATTTCTTTTATTTTCTTTTTTGCCGTCAATAGTGTAGGAAATATGACTATCAAGATTACCGGCTTCTACATAAACCTTGATCGGATTTTTAGTATTTTCCGGAATCTGGGAAAAGAGTTTGTAATAATCTTCGTCAATTATAATGTGTTCATAATCCTGCCATATCTGCCGGTAAGTAATACTTGATTCATTTTTTTTAATCTTTTCCAGATAAAAGAAAGTAAGGTCGCCGCTGATTTTTTTCAGTTTAATGCGGAAATCTTTTACTTCATCATTATCCAGATCCAGTTCCAGCTTGTCGCCTTCGTTCAGAGTGTGTTCACTGTTAAGATTATCTCCGGTAATACTGAAAAGACAGGATGTCCCGGCAATTTTTTTTAACTGCAGCTTATAAAGAGAGTCGCCGAAAGAATATATTTTAATAATTGTATTTTCCTTTATTTTGGCAAAACTTTTTTTATTTTCATTCATCTCCAGAGGTATTGTTTCGCCCTCAATACTTTGGTTGCGGGCCTGCGTCTTCTGCTCGGAAAAAGGATTTATGATTAAAATAACAAGAAATACAAGAGCCAGTACAGCTGGGATAAGCCAGGCTCTGTAGGAGTTGTTTTTTCTATTATTGTTTTGCGCGGCTTCATTTTCCAGTTTTTCATAATTATGTTTGTCCTTGTTAAAGAAAGAAGGGGAATATTTGGTATGATAATGCGTGATATTTCTTTCTTCTTCAAATTTTTTCAGTATTTCCTTGGGATCCAGGTCGATTAGTTCACATATATTAACAATAAAACCGTAGAGGTAGATGTCGCCGGGAAAGATAGCATAATTACTTTCTTCTATAGCTTTGATGAATTTTTTTGATATTTTTGTTTTCTCAAAGATGTATTCTATAGATATATTTTTAGCTTCCCTTTGTTTACGTATAATGTCACCTGTTTTTTCAATAACTGAATCTGAATCTGAATCTGAATTATTGGTATTATTTATCGATGTCATTTATTTTTTCCTTTCATTTTATTAAGTTAGTTTTTTTTTTGATTGTCCAGCAGTGAATTTTTTATGACGCGTGCTTTGGCAGGCACTTCAAACAAAAATTCATTGGCCGGAATGTCAATGTTTTTTTCAATATCATAGAAATAGATATCAACAATCCGGTTGTCCATAGTCCGGGAACGGGACCGCCGGATGAATCCCCGGGTATCGATCCACAGATTATAATAGTCAAGCCCTATGGAAACATCTTTAGGTGTTAAAGCAAAGTGAAAAGCCCGCGGGCTTTTATTTTGGGTAAGCCGGAATTTTTTAATTTCATTTTCCGAAAGTACAGTCACAGGTGTTTTGGCTTCCTGGAAATTAAAATTATAAAGCATTAACAAGCGTTTATATGATGTGTTAGCTGCCTTAAAGTGCTGTTGATTTTCCTTGCTTATATTCTCTTCACACACGATACGCATTTGTATAAAATATATATAAAGTTTTTTGGGCGAGACATAGATTTCCGTATAAGGTACACTGTTCTCGTCAAAATATTTAAGGTAAAGGTGGTGCGGTTTTTTATATTTTAAATAACCCTTTAAAAAACGGCCGCGCGAAATTTCCTTAAAACGGCAGCGGTAGGTACGGTAACTGTTGAATTGATTGGTCAGGAGTCTGATAACATCCTGAACCTTGGTGACTTTTATATTTTGTCCGTTTAGTAAGCAGCCAAGCAACAGCAGTAAAGTAAAAAAAAGTTTGTATATATATCCCATATCATCCGGAAAAGCCTTTCCAGGAGGAGACTAAAACTTCACGGGGTTTAGATCCGTCTGCTCCGCCAACAAGACCCATTTCTTCCATAATTTCAATTATTCTGGCAGCCCTATTATAACCTATTTTTAGTTTCCTTTGAAGATAGGAAGCAGAGGCTTTTTTATCCTGAATAATTATTTTTACAGCATCATCAAATATAGGGTCATCGCTGTCATTCTGTTGGTCAGCAGTATTCCGGCCGTTATCTTCCCATATTTCCGGGATATATTCTGCTTTGCCTTTGGCTATTAAATTTTTAACAATTTGTTTAACTTCGTTATCGGAGAGAAAAGTTCCCTGGATTCGCTCCGGTATAGAGCTTTCCGGTTGCTGGAAAAGCATATCACCTTTACCCATTAATTTATCAGCGCCTCCTGTATCAAGAATAGTACGGGCATCTATTTTGGAAGATACCTGAAATGCTATGCGGGAGGGGAAATTGGCTTTTATGATACCGGTAATAACATCTACACTGGGGCGCTGGGTCGCCAGGATAAGGTGGATACCGACCGCCCGGCTCATAGCAGCCAGTCTTATAATAGCATTTTCCACATCCTTACGGGCAATCATCATCAGGTCAGCAAATTCATCAATAACTACTACAATATAGGGCAGAGAGCCGTAAACAGCTGAATTTTGTGATTTATTTTTTTTAAATTTTTTAACCAGAGTGTTGTAGGATTCGATACTGCGCACTCCCAGTTTTTCAAGGAGACAGTAACGCGCTTCCATTTCGGAAATAACCCAGTTTAAAGAACGGGAAGCTTTTTTGGGGTCAGTTATCACAGGTGATAAAAGGTGGGGAATATCGTTATATATATTTAATTCTACCATTTTGGGATCAATGAGCAGGAGCCTTATCTGCGACGGTGGCAGTTTGAAAAGCAGAGAGCATATCAGTGAATTTACACACACTGATTTGCCGCTGCCCGTAGCTCCGGCAATCAGCAGGTGCGGCATCTGGATCAGATCAGTTATAACAGGTTCACCCAGCAATGATTTTCCCAGGCACATCGGCAGTTTGTGAGAGGTGTTCTGAAAATCAGGGTGGTCTACCAGTTCCCGCAGACAGACAGTCTGCCGGTTTTTATTGGGGATCTCTATACCGATTACTGATTTTCCCGGAATAGGGGCAACGATACGTACTGATGAGGCGGCCAGGGAAAGAGCAATATTATCGGTAAGATTGGCAATTTTGGATATTTTTACTCCCTTTTCAATAGTAAGTTCAAACCGGGTAATAACCGGACCGGAGTATACCTCCACTACTTTGGTATTTATATTGAACTGGCCGATAGTATGTTCCAGCTTGGCTGCTGTCTCTTTTATTTCCAGGTCACTGTAGTTTTCTTCGTTTTGCCCCGGCAGGGAGAGTTTGGTTGCGTCAGCAATACAGTATTTTTCTCTGGCAAAAGTTGTAGCTGATATTTTGTTTATTACAGCCGGTTTTTTATCAAGCTCATGACCGGTTTCGGTTTCGCTGCCGGAACCGGTTTCAGCATCAGCCATGGCTGAGGTAACGGAGAGATCAAAATCAACTTCATTGTCCGTCCCGGAAACAGGTGCCGGAGCAGCAGCAGTATGGTTCTTACTGTTTTCTGCATCAGCAGGCGTTCCCTCTTTGCCTTTATGAATAACCAGTTGCCCGTTACTGTTGTCAGCTGATAAATATTTATTGTTATCTTTTTTAATCCGTTTAATGAAGTAATTTTTATTTTGTATATCCTCTTCCGGACGGGTGTCGTTTTCATGGTTTACTTTATTAACAGTATTGGCTAACTCATTTTTCAGTTTGCTGTAAAAATGTTTTATTCTTTTTTTTAGAAAAGCAGCAGCTGTAATAATTCCGGCCAAAACAGTTTCCCGGAAAAATTGTTTAATTTTCCTGTTTAAAGAAGTAAAAAGCCAGACATTACCAACCAGGAAAAAGCCGCTTTCCAGTATCAGGGTACCGGCATTACTGGTGCCCCGGGAGCCGAAATAATTAAGGATAATCTTATGTATAAGCAGAGGCAGCAGTCCGGCAAAAGCGCTGTTTATCAGACTGGTATTTAACAGAAGCAGATTAAAGGTAAAAAACCAGCTGAAAAGAGCAAGCATGGCAGTAAAGTGTTTTTTAAAAAGGGTTAAAGAGAAAAAACCGGCGGCACTGTAATAGAGCAGGACTACAGGTATAAAAAAGGCGCTTATACCGAGAAAATTTTTAATTAAATAGATCCCGAGCCGGTTGCCGGCAGGGCCGCACAGGTTTTTACCGGTTTCGTTATAGGAGATAAACGATATTGCCAGTAGTACACCAACCAGGAGACTGGTTAGTAATAAAAAATTATTTTTTTTAGAGGACTCCATAATTCATTTTCTTGGTAAGACTTATCTATGCTTATTTTCGGAAAAAAAGTAAATGTTTTAAGCGTTTGTTTTATTTTGTGGTAGTTTTAATGCCGATAACCGCAGCCGGATCCTGATCCCGGCTGGTCTCCGGCAGCTTGCTGCCGAAACCGTCGGTTTCTATGACAGCGTTTTTCATAATTGTCTGCAGGACTGCTTTAACAGTATCAGCTTTTTGTAAAGCAATCTGATTGTTATATTCTTCGTTTTCACTTTTATTGCAATATCCCCGTAATTCAAGCTTTTGCAGACCGGCTTTTTGTAACAGCTCTCCCAGTGTTTCCATAAAGAGCTGGGCCGGCCGGGTAAGCGAGGTATTATTGCTGATAAAATTAATGTTGGGTATAAGAACTATATTCTCTTGAGCTGCAGTAAGTTTTTTAACATGTATAATATTGGTTTTATGTTCATCTTTCCGGTCAGCGGTTATTTTCAGCATACCGGGAAAATGATCTGCAGCTTTGGCTATCAGATAGCTGGTTCCTGCAACCGGAACCATAATAGAATTGTGAGGAGCTGTTTTTTCAATGTGGTCTTCGGAAACAAGCTTATTGTTTATATAGGAACTGATTATAAATTGTGCCGGTACCGGTTTTTTACTCTCCGCATCATGCGCACTGAATTTTAGTGATACATACCGGGCCAGATACATATTGATCTGGTGGTTGTAACCGGCGTTTTTCCGGTATTCAGTAATGATACTTTCGTTATCAATAAAGCCCTGTCCTCCCTGAAAACCGCTGCGGCCTTTGCATAAAATTTTACTGTCTCCCAGAACAGGTATAGCTACGGTGGTTTCTGCCTCAGAGACATGTTTTTTAATGATCTCTTCGCCTTTGTTCAGTGTAGTAGTAATAATCAAATGGAAATCAGGGGTTTGCAGACCTTTGCTTTCTTCATAGTTAAACTTCCAGTTGACTGTAAAATCTATATCCATTTTTTTCTTTGCAAGTGTTTTGAGCCTGGTGCGTGTTTTTTCTATATTACGTTGATCCTGTTCTTTTTGATATTGTTCAAGATCATTGCGGTACATGGCAGCCATCAGTTTGACTATTTCCGGATAATAGGGAGAAAGACTTTTTTCTTCGGTAAAAAACTCGTATATGTCCTCCAGCTCCCGCCGGTGAAAGTTCTGCAGCATATAAGCAGCCAACAGATAGGCTGCCTCGTCAAAATGTTCGGAGTAGTAATGACAGTTCACTATATAGGTCAGAAAATCAGCCGCCCGCTGGTAATCACCAATCAGCCATTCCAGTTTGGCCATTTTAAGGGCTGTAGCTGCCGCAGCCTCGGTCATGTGAAAATCACGGATCAGTTTCACACCCTCTTTTTGAAATTTTTCCACCTGCTGTTTCCGGGCATAGTTTTGTATTTTTTCCGCCAGTTGTTCGGCTTTCTCTTTGAGGGGGTTATTTATATAGTTATCCATATCCAGACGGTTGCGTCTTTCAAAAATATCCGCACCCCGGTAGCGTTCATTGTCAATATGTTCCGGTGTTAAAACAAGGTAATTTTTTACCAGTTCCCGGGCATTGACTTTACTGAAGACAAACTGGCCGCAAATAAGCAAAAGCAGCAGAGCGGTTTTTATAATACAGTTAAATTTTTTAAAATTCATAGACTGATTTTATCCCCGCATAATATATATCATATTCTTTAGCGTCATCATTGCTGTTTATAAACTGAAAAGCAACAAAAGGTTTAATATACCGGTGTCCGGAATGGTTTTTAAATACAAGCCCGTAATTTATAATATTACGCAGTTCTTTAACTTTGCTTTTTTTATAGGTTGCCGGATAATCCGGATGCTGGTCACTGTACTTGGCATAGCGTCCTTTGTAGCGCCGGTAACTGAGTGTGTACTGCAGATACATGGAAAACCGTCTGGTCAGATTCAATCTGACAACCGGTTCCATTACAAAAGAGATATAATCAAAATAGTCCGGGAAAAGGACATAGGTATTGGTGGTTGTATTGGTGGATATACTGCTGCCGCTGTTGGTATTGGACCCGTAAATCTCACTGTAGGTTTTAATAATCTGGTCTGCCGGCAGATTGCTGATAGTGCTTTCAACCACCGGCCCCTGGAGTTTGGTCCGGGAAGAGTTGTTACCGCGCAGATCAGTGGTCAGGGAAAACTCCAATAGATAACGTCCCCGGCCCTGGTATAAGGCATTGTACTGTCCGGAAAACAGAAACATATTGCGTTTATCCCGTACATTCTGATCATTGCTTTGTATATCGTTGTAATCGTCCACAAAATCATAATAGAGGTCAGAATCAAACCTGTAATCAAGCATAAAACTGAGATTGGGCATAGGGGTATAGTTAAAGATGAATCCAATGAGCAGATTGTTATAGTTTTGGTTATCAGCAATGTCCACCCCGTCACTGATATCCAGCGTATTGGTAGCAGTGTTGGTAGTGGTAATATCCGGTATCTGCATATCCGAGGAGTTGGGATAAATAAAAAAGTTATAGGTAGCTTCTACGGTAGCAGTTATATCCTTAAAAAACTTGATATGGTTCAGCTTGGTAATGCTGCGGCCGGGTTTGAAAAAAGTCAGTTTAAAATCAGCGCCTACAGAGTGGTTGTTGGCTGAATAAATTTTAAAATTGCCGCTGCCGTTGCCGTTAAGCAGGGCATTGTAATTGGCAGAGCTGTTTAAAATAAGAAAGTCTTTGATATACCAGGTATGTTTGGCTGAATAAAAAGCGCTTAAAAACTCCTGGGTAGGGTCCATCTCGAAAAATTTGGTAGCAGTGCCGAGGTCAAACACAGCATTCACAGGCATGGAATCATAACTGATATTGAACATGTTTAACAGGGAGTGGTGCCGGTTGAAGCGGAGCATATTACCAAAATCTATAAAAACCGTAAAAGGGAAGGAAAAGGTTGTCAGGGTTTTATTGCGCATATTGTTGGGCGCATTGGAATCATAAACGTGTCTAAACTTGAAAGGAACACCGTACTGAAAACCTATACTGGCCAGATTGGCACTGTCCAGCCCCGGCAGATTATGCAGCAGCAAAAAGATAAATATAAAAAACAGTATTATTTTTTTCATAAGCTAAAACGTAATTCTGATCCTTATATACGGTTTGAAACGGACAACATTGAGCGGCGCCAGTATAACACCGCAGCCGAATACCCGGCCCATAAGTTCTGATTTGAGGTAGATATGGTTTTCCAGGAAGTTGTAGGAGATATAACAGGTAACCTGACGTTCGGATTTAAGCTGGATCGAGGCGCCGCCAAATATCTCAAAAGTGGTTAATTGGTAGGTGAGTTTATTGTCGTTGCCCTGAAGGATGATATCCACAGGATCAGAGGTGTTGGTGTTAGTTGAGCTTTCGGCAAACTCAACAGTGGCTTTTCCTGCTCCGACTTTGAGTCCGGTTAATAGTTTGACATTGGGCTGAAAAGATTTGGCTGCCATAATAAAAGGAGATACCCCGTATCCTTTGGGGCGTTCCCGGAGGTTGACATTTGCTTCTTTTAGCTGGGTTTTGATAATATCTCCTGCAAAAGGAGGCAGCCACCACGCACTGAAACCGATAGTAAGCTGCGGGAAATATTTACCGAACCGGTTTTCTTTGAAAATATGGCCTTTAAGGGAAAAATTAAGCGGGGCAATAACCGGAGAGAAAACTATGTTTGCCTGAATGCGCTGGGAAAAGGGGAAACGGGAGACTGTATCTTTTTTTTCCCTGACAAGAGTACGCCATTCCCGTCCCATTTTTCTTTTAAAAAAATCAGGTGAGAAACTGTCGTAGTAATACTGGATACCTATAAAAAAATCTTTCAGGCCGCTTAAACCGTCTTCCGGTTTAAGGTCAAAAGCGCGGCTGGTAGCCCAGCTTAGAGCTGCTTTTTCCCAGGGATTGTATTTGCCGGCACTCAGGTATACCGGTACACATAAAAGGAGGGTGATGATTAGCAGTTTTTTTTTCATATACATTTAATAGCTGTATTAATTATACCTTGTTTCATTGGTCAGTGCAAGCCGTTAATTTATTTTTCCGGAGCAGCGGGCTGCTCCGGAAAAGCTGATTATTCTTCAGTCAGGGCTTTCATGGCCATGGCCATGAGAAGGTCAGTAGTAACAATAATATTTATCTCACCTGTGCGCAGATGGCCGCTGGGAGAGGTTATACCGGCCTTAAGTCCCAGATCAGTGATAAGGGAAACCAGGTTAGCACCTTTGGTTATCTCTTCAAAATTTTTTTCAGTAACTACAGTCAGGTTATCATTGAGTTCCACAATATTGGCCTGCAGGCGGAACCGGATAGCTTCATAATTCTCATTCTGTTCGTATTTTTTATATTCATCTTCATTGGCAAAGGTCAGTATCACATAGGCAGACCAGTTTCCCTCATCTTTCTCAGGGGATACGGTCTGATATACAGTTTCGCCGTTAAAGGCAAGATTGGCAGCTCCTTTTTGGGAGTCATAATAGATACTGAAAAGGTCTGTATCTGCACCTTTCTTGCTGCCGATCCTGGTAATCATGGAACTGTTTTTTTTAAAGTTCATTTTTTCCACTGAACTGTCGGTAAGCAGGGAACTGCCCTGGGGTATGGCCAGACCTGCCTTGTATATAACATCTATAAAAGAGATCTGACCGCTGGCTGTGTTTTTGGTAATATTGATAAACCGGACAGCATTGTCATTTTCCATTTTAAAAAGCTGGCGTACGCGGTATTTGCCGAAAACACGGCCGGTCTCAATATCCCACTGCATCTTTTCCTTGCTGCGTCCCCGTACCTGATTCATTTGCTGTTTCTGCAGCGCCATATTTTGTTTTAACTCATTTTTGAGTTGTTTTTTCAGTCTGGCTTCTACATCCTGTTTTAGTTTGGCTTTTCTGGTTTGCATAGTAGCTACAGCAACCGGTATGCCTTTTTCAGCGTTTTCCCGGTCAGCAGGTTTGATTGCTTTTTTCATTTTTTTTCCGGATTGATTAATGGTAACCATTTCATTGGCTTTTACCATTGTATCCAGAGCTGCCTTGCTGCGTCCGAAAGCTACCCGGCCTTCATTGACAAACAGGGAGGTTGCGCCCTGCTCATTAACATCCAGGATAATAACCGTACCTCTGATACCGGCAACAGCAGTAGGCGTGGTAAATTTTATGTCGCTTTGTTTTTTCAGTTTGGACAGGGAAGCAAAAATTTTACCTTTGGTGAGCATGAAATTCTGCTTTCTGGTTTTGGCAGTTGAGCTCATGGTTTGTATTTTAAACCTGGTATTAGCGGTTATCTTGATAACGGAACCGTCCAGGGAACGTAAAGCGGCAAAAGATGATGGGCCGGTAATGATCGTATCCCCGGGGTGGACTTTTTCCATATAATGCAGCCTTCTTCCTTCAGCAAAATCTTTATTTTTAAGTTTTACATCTCCTGAGAGATACCTTACTGTATAATGGGCCGGAAATATAAAACCTATCAAAATTATAATAAATAGTAACTTTTTTATTTTCATCATTATCTCCTTGTTCTACTTTATGTTAATTACAGTTAAATATAACACAAATATAAGAAAAAAGTGAAAAAAAAATTAATTTTCCGATTTGGCTTCTCTGGTCATTAATTCTTCTACAGCCTGTTGCGGCGGGAGCGCGTCAAATAATACTTTATAAACAGCTTTGGCAATCGGCATGTCCAGCTGTTTTTGTTCAGCGAAATGATACACTGAGCGGGTGGTTTCCACTCCTTCGGCTACCATTACCATTTTTTCAGTAACCTGCCGGATTGATCTGCCCCGGGCCATCTCCCGTCCCACAAAGAAATTACGGGAAAAATCGGAAATACAGGTGGTTATCAGATCTCCGATGCCGGAAAGGCCATGAAAGGTTTTCTCCTCGGCTCCCATAAAAACACCGAAGCGGCTGATCTCCTTAATGCCCCTGGTCATCAGGGCTGCTATGGTATTACTGCCGTATTCAAGTCCTTTACACATACCCGCAGCAATAGCTATAATGTTTTTTAAAGCTCCTCCGATCTGGACACCGGTCATATCATAATTTGTGTAAACCCGGAAAAAGGGGGTCATGAAAGCCTGTTGTATTTGCCGGCACTGGAGGGAATCACTTCCGGCAAGGGTTATTGCTGTCGGTATCCGGGCTGCGACCTCTTCCGCATGCGAAGGCCCGGAAAGTGCCAGTATATTATCAGCCGGGTGAAACTCGGCTATTATCCCGCTTACCAGTTTAAAGGTTTTATCCTCCAGTCCCTTGGTGGCGCTTACTACCGGAACAGCAGGCGGTATATTGGCAGCATGCAGCTGCAGCTGTTTACGCAGATACTTGGTGGGAATAGCTATTACAACCGCCTCTGCCCGGTGTAAAACTTTTTTTATATCAGGAGTTATTATAATATTTTCCAGGGAGTAACCCGGCAGAAATTTTTTATTTTCTTTGTCCCGGCGCAGGGCATCTATCTCATCAGGCAGAGGCCCCCAGAGAGTAACTTTATTTTGCCGCTGCAGGGTGAGCGCCAGAGCAGTACCCCAGCTCCCGTTTCCCAGTATGGTTATGTTCATAAGCTACTCCTGTTTTTTCCTGCCGAAAGAAAGTTCGGTTTTTTTTATAAGGCGTATTATATTACTTTTATGTTTATATATAATGAAGATGGAAAGCATTATAATAATAGCGAAAAGATAGTTAAAATAATCACTTTGTTTACCGGTTTGATAGGATAAAAACCAGGTTTTTGACTGCAGATAATGCTCCTGCCAGTAAAATACAAACGGCAGTATTGCAGCCGCGCAAACAGAGGCCAGGGAAACAATACGGAAAATAATTAATATTATTAAAAAAAAGAGAACGGTTATCAGCAGCGGTACAGGAATAAGCAGTAATAAAATACCGGCTGTAACAGCAACTCCTTTACCGCCTTTAAATTTTAAGAAAACAGGAAAAATATGTCCTGCAACCGGTGTAAAATAGGCGCCCAGAAAAAGCAGCTGCAGCAAAGCACTGCTGCGCATACTGCCGGGGCTGATCAAACTTATCAGCAACACAGCAATCATACCCTTGCCAATATCAAGTATATAAGCAAGAATGCCGGGTACAAGACCGCAGGTGCGCATAACATTAGTAGCGCCGATATTTTTACTGCCGGTCCGGCTGAGGTCTACTCCCTGAGTTTTGGCAATGATATATGAAAAAGGTATAGCGCCGATAAGGTAGCCTGTTAAATATGAAAGAATTAACTTCAAGAACATTAAATTCAAGAACATTTTTTACTCCGTTT
>CAZFAK010000034.1:0-16783 GCA_964517045.1 uncultured Spirochaetia bacterium
AAGCTGACCGAAACCAGCGGTGAGACACTGTCATAATTGGTCCCGGCCAGGGTAAGATTGGTATCAAGCGGCAGCCAGCGGTTAAGATAATTGGTCTGCTGACCATAGGGGTCACTGTTATCCACGTAAAAACTGCGCTCCGGAAAACCGTTGGTGGTCCCGCTGGCATTGGTGGACATAAAACAGAAGGTAACGGCTCCGTCGGCAAAAGAAGCAGTGTCTACATTGGTCCACCAGTTACTGCCGCTGTACCCGGTTGCCGCCCACACCGGATCCATACTATTGGAAATAAAAACATCCTCTACTGTGGAACCGCCGGCTATAGTATAACCGGTCATTATAGTAACCCCGGAGTAATAACTGCCGTTTAAAGGGTTAATAATAACCATATCTCCGGGTGCTTCAATATTGCTTTGCGTTGCAGAGTCATACAGTAAAAATTGATTGGTATATGAAGTTTTATACCAGTCAGTGCTCCTGACTTTGCGTGATACCCGTATTTCGTCAAAAATACCATTAAAACTCCTGTTGCCCCCATCCCAGTCACCTAACTGACCGGCACCAATGGTAACCGGACCAGTGGCGGTATAACTTACTTCACTGTCAAAGGTTCCGTTAATATAAAAACGAAGAAAATTACTGCTAGCACTGTAAGTAAAAACAATATGCTGCCAGATGCCGTAATCTGCTGGACCAAAGGTATAACTTGAACTTCTGTCAGTCGGAGTGTTACCATTAATACCAAGGTCAACTGTACCATTATCACGTATTCTGGTATGAATATCATACCCCTCCCAGCCATCATTATGAAACAATGAATTAAAGGTGTTAGGTAAACTGTTTATATTAACCCAGATTTCCAGTGACATATTGGAAGTTGTTCCCAATAAAGGCATATCAAGATAATCACTGCCGTCAAAATAATCTCCTCCTGCCACAATCCCGTTCGTTGCCTCATCGCCTTCATAATTAGCAGGGGTACAATGATGCGCATTGGTTGTGGAATCATACCGGGTCCCGCTGCCTTTCTCACTCATATGCAGGGTTAAAAGGTAATCACTATCCCAGGTGTTACTGCGATCCTGCTGCTCACTTGCGAGTGGATTACCAAAATACATATATATAACCGTATTACTTTGATCTGCCAATAGAGGCACTTTTACCCACGCAAAAAAATCACCATTGGTATAATACTCCCGCTCATAGGACAGCTTGTTGGAATCCGTGTGATTAACAAACATAATATCACTGCCGTCACTTTTGCCGACCAGGTTACTGAGCTCGCTGTCATTGGTAAAAGCCACCAGATAGGGGAAATTAGTCAGAGTACCGAAAACACTATTGGAGTTGATAGTTATTTTACGGCGGTACCCCCAGTCCGCATCATACCAGGAATATAAATTCCAGACTGAAAATAAAACTGTAAAAATAATATAAAATATTATTTTACGCAAGCTGCTTCCAGGTATTACATTCATTATATTTTATGGTTAACAGTTATCAGCATCTTACGGACTCTTGACAGTCTCTGTTCAGATACCAATAAATACAATTAATCTTCCCCCAACTCATTTTTTATCTGCATAACAAGTTCTATCAGTTCTTCATTATCAGGGTCGCGGCTAAGCCCCTCTTTTGCCATCTCCTTGGCATAGTCCCACTTTTCGTGTCTGATACCTTTTTTACATTCCCGGATAATATTTTTCAGACTAAGGGTTGTAATTACTTTCAAAGGTACGCCTACAAACTCATCAACAAATACATATTTAAAGGTAGCTACATACTCGGTCGTAAACCCGGGACGCGGGCTTACGGCAAGCTGGAGCCTGTAGTTTCCCAGTTTAAAGCCCAGACCGAAATTAAAACCATGATTAAAGGAACGGCTCCGTTTCAAGATATCAAAATTGTAACCAAAACTGATACTATAATTTAACAAAAAAACAGCTTTCATGCCCAAAGCCAGATGATTGTAGTTCAGTTCATTGATCCGGTAGGCGATATTCCCTTCCAGATCAACGAGTTTATATTTGTCGATAATATATTTGGCTCCCGCGCTGATACTTTTCGGCGCTTCTGTATTTTCCAGTCCCGGACCCCAGTTATACATAGCTGCTGCCAGAAATAATTTTTTATCCATTAAACCCACAGTAGTGCTGAAATCAAATAAAAAAGCAGCGCTGCGCTGACTGAAAACACGTTCACCCAGAACATTAAGCCCCGCGCCCACAGCAACCGGTATCCGGATAAAAGAGAGCAGGTCCCCCAGTAAAAAACTGAGCGCCCCCCCCACAGAACCGCCGCTGTAAAGCGTATTAAAATCAGTATTAAAATCACCGCTGTATTTATCAGAGCTAACCAGATAAAATCCTTTAAAACCAAGTTTTACCTTTTTATAATCAAAATATCCCAACAGTGAAAAACTGTTATTAAGCAGTGTCTCGCCAATATAGGAACTGGAAAGTTCAAAACCTTTATGTGTAAAACTCAAAGCAGAGTTATTATTCTGCAAAGCTGATGCGGAAAAGATAACCATATCTGCTCCGCCCTGGCCGGTTATACAAGCATCGCTGTTTTTTTGTATAAATTTATAAGAAGATGCAATATTTTGTGCAAAAAGTGGCAGGATTAAACTACAAACCAATATGATAATATAATATTTACCGATTAAAATAATTTTCAGATGGTTGTCCTTTTTTATAAATTTTTAGTTTCTACAATTATAACAAATTTCGGTATAAAAAATGCAAAAAATTATAAAAAAAAGTTGCAAAATTTTCATTAATATTATAATATTTTGTTATGAAAAAGAAAGCAAAAAAAAACAGCGGTTTTTCTGATGTTATTAATAATGTAACAGCAGGTCTTAAAAAATATGTCCCCATCTATACCAAAAAAATGGGCAAAGCGGCTCAGGATTACGGTCAGATCGGACTGGACAATATTGACATTCAGGTATATAAAAATAAAATAAAAAAGATCACCACCCAGATAGGAGAGTTTGTTTTAAACAGCAGCCCGCAGCTTAATTTCAGCGGCAACAAAAAAATACAAAAAATGATCAAAGAGATAGACAAACTCCAAAAAAAGATCAAAGAAAAAGAAAAACATAAAAAAATAATCCAGAAAAAAAATAAAGCCCAAAATAAAAAAAAGAAAACAGCCGGCCGCCGTACTTCAAAAAAAAAGAAAAAAACAAGCAGTAAACGCCGTTCCAGATAGTCTTAACCAGTTCCGAAGGCATAGCTGATCTGCCAGTTTAATTATTAACCTTTAGAATTTTTTACAATATTTTTTTTTATCAAATTTTTTTCATGAGAGGCGAAAATTTGCTGAAGCATAAGAACAAGGAAGTTTTTTGCAATCTTACAAATCCTATTTTCAGTCAAAATATTCCCGTCCGTCAAAAAAGAGAAAAATTTATACTCCCTTAAAACAGAAAAAAGAGAAACAAAAAAAAACAACTTCCGCAAAATTTTTTTTCCCTTTAACTATCCTCACTTTATCAATTGTATTTTACATATACCCTATAACCGACAACGCTGCTGCTGCAAAAAAAGAATACCAGCGGCCGGTAATTATTGCTCCTGAGGTAAATACTACCAATCAAAATAATTCTCTACTGCAAAATACAGAGATAAGAAACGCTGATTTTTCCAATGCCACTATCCAGCTTAATGATATCGGCGATCTGGTTACAGAAAAAGGAAAACAAATTGACATACATGAACCCAACCCGCTGCGTCCCGCTGACAAAGAAAATCCGGTAGAAAAAGCCGGTCAGTACCGCTCTTATACTATAAAAAAAGGCGACTCTATCTGGATGATCGCCAGAAAATATAATATTACGCTTGACAGTATAATCAGTAAAAATAAAATAAACAGAATTTATAATATCCATCCCGGTGACAAACTGAAAATACCCTGTCTTTCAGGAATTTATTATAAAGTAAAAAAATATGACACACCGGCAGCTATTGCGGCAAAATTTAATATATCAATTGCCAGCATAAAAAAATATAATAAAACAGATCCCTATTTACAGATCGGGCAAAAGCTGTTTCTATACCAGGCCACTATCCCGCCTGCCCAGAGAGAACTGATTTTCGGAAGTTTTTTTATCAAGCCGGTCAGCGGCTATCTCTCTTCTCCCTATGGGATGCGGATGCATCCTATAAAAAACAGACTGCTTATGCATACGGGTGTGGATATAGCAGGTAATTATAACAGGAAAGTAAAAGCTGCCCGCCGCGGGAAAATTATATTCGCCGGTAAAAAAGGCGGCTATGGCAATTATGTAATAATAAAACACAGATACGGTTATCATACCTGCTATGGTCACTTAAAAGCTATCAAGGTGAAAAAAGGCGGCTATGTTAAAAAGGGACAATCTATCGGCCGGGTCGGCAATACCGGCTTGTCCACCGGACCGCATCTTCATTTTGAAATCAAACATAACGGCAGATATGTCAACCCCAAACGGTTCCTGAATATTTAAATACGTTTCCCGGAACCTGTCCGTTTGACCTCTATCTTTACTTTATCTACCGCTGTCCGGGAAGCGACTAAAATACGTATTTTCAGGTTTTTCCAGTGAATAAGTTCACCCCGGGAGGGTATACTGCTGCAGATACTATTTATAAAACCCCCCAATGTTTCATATCCGTCTTTGGGAATGGAAAGACCAAGCCGCTTGTTAAGATCATCAATATCATAAGAGGTATCAACCTCAAAAATATTATCACGCAGTTTTGTTATTTTTTTATATTTATGTTCTTTGTGAAGACTGTATTCAAAGCCAAAAATGCGTTTTACAATATCATCCCGTTTTATAACACCGCAGCAGCCCCCGTATTCATCAACAATTATGAGCATTTTTTTATGTAAACTGGAAAAAATATTATATACCTTATCCAGGGTATTGGTTTCCGGGACATATCTTGTCTCAATTAAAAAATCGGAAACCATTTTCTTTTTTTTCTGTGAATTAAAAACATCAATCAGATCAACATAGCCCACCAGATTATCAATGCGGCCGTCATATACCGGTATTATATTATAATTATATTTTTTAATTTGTTTCATGACTGGAGTTAGATTCTGGTTTTTATTAACTAAAAACAGATCTACCAGCGGATTCATGACTTCCACAACCTTCATCCGCGAAAGAGATGAAACAGTTTCAAAAAAATGTATCTCCTCTTCATCAAGTAAACCCTCCTCATAAGTATCAGCTAAGATATTAATAAAATCCTTACGTGAAAAGACTTCTCTTTTTTTATTATTTAATACCGGCAACAGCAGTATATTGGAAAATTTAATCACCAGAAAAATCAAGGGAGCAAACAAAATTTTAAAAAAACGTAAAATGCTGCTTATAAAAAATAAAATTGCGTTGGAATAAGAACGAAATACTATTTTCGGCAATACCTCTCCAAAAAGAAAAAGCAATACAGTAGTAGATAAAATATAGGCCAGCAGATATTTTTTATTCATAAACCCGTAGAAAGCTATAATACTACCCATCTCAATTATGGCAACATTAGCAAGATTATTACCGCACAGCGTCATTCCCAGCATCTGATCCGGATTATCTACAAATTTTTTCAAACGGAAAGCATTTTTATTTTTCAGACGCAGTTCACTGTAATACTTTTCCCTGTTAAGTGAAAGGAAACCGGTTTCCACTCCTGAAAATAAAAAAGAAAATAATAAAATCAGAATATATAATATACTTATGATCAGATAAATCAAAACAGTTTCCTCATACCAAGCCGTAATATTTTTCTCTTATTTGCGGCCCGGATAATATATTCAAAATAAGGGTCTCTGATTACAGTACCGGCCTGAGGCAGGTCATGCAGTTTTTCTATGATATAGCCGCCGATAGTTTCCGCCTGGGAACAATCTATATGCAGATTAAAAAAATCATTGATCTCGCTTATAGAAATCTGCGGGTTAACAATGTAATATGAACCGCTTATTTTTTTTATACCCTCAACCTGCGGTTCGTCCTGTTCGTATTTCCCCAGAATTTTTTTTACTATATCCGTATACAGAGCTACTCCCTCCACGCCGCCGTATTCATCAGTTACCAGCACCAGTTCAGTATTTTTTTTATACATATCAGTCAGAACATCAATCAGTTTCTTGTTTTCCGGAACAATATCAGGAACATATAAATATTTTTTAATATTTTCCCGGTCAAGGTCTTTCCAGTCGGCCACATCCCATAAACGGAACTTGGATAATACGCCAATAATATTGTCTTTTAATTTATCATAGACCGGAATAGTATTGAACCTGAACTCTTTAACCGCCTTTTCCATATTAACAGGCAGAGCGGAAATATTAAAACCAGCCATCTCCTGGCGCGGGATCAAAACAGACTTAACAGGAGCATTTTTGTTATTACTAAGATTTTCCAGTATGGAACTTTCCACATCTTTAAGCGCACCGCTGTTAGCACCCAGTTTTATATAACTTAAAAATTCCTTAAAATCAAAAATAGCGGTTTTCTGAAATACATTCTCAAAGAGAGAACCCATTATCTTTTTAAAAAAAATATGGAGTAAGTAAGTAACCGGATAAAAAATAATAAATATAAATGTCATCGGCAATACACCCATAGCCGCAATAAAATTGGGAAAACGGATAGCAAGCCGTTTAGGCACTACTTCTCCGAAAATTAAAATTAAAAAAGTAATAACCAGAATAAAAGCTACAGCGTCCCATCCGGGCGCCAGCTCATAGCCTTTTGTTTCCAGTAACCGGCGGAAAAAATGATGGGCAACAAAGGTAAAAAAGGAATTATTTATTAAATTTAAAAAAAGTATCGCTATAAAAAACAACTCAAAACGGTTAACAAAATATAAAATAAGGCGATGAATAAAAAAACCGGAGTTTTCGTAACGGTTAATCGCTATCCGGTTTAAGGTAACAAATGCTGATTCAACTCCTGAAAAAAAAGCTGAAAAAAACAACAGTGAAAAAAAAAGCAGGTTTAAATTTGCTAAAATAAAATTGAACATTTTTATTATATTTTCGTCATCTCCCTTCTGATAATTAATTTTCTAAACTAAAAAGCGGCAAGCAGTTTTCGGCTGAAATTAGCAAGCTTTTTTTTATCCGGTTTAAGTCCCTCCTGCTCAGCGCTGTTCAGGACTGAGCTGCAATATATAAAAAAATTACGATTCATAGTAATTTCCTGATAAAAATAGTTTAAAAATAATAGTGAATCCACCGGCAGTTGCTGCCCGCTTTGATCATGGGTTAAACAGTTCAGGCCTATATACGCCTGTCGGGAAAAATCATATTGATATTGCAGTGAACAGGTTTTACCGCAGCAGGCACACCTGTAAAAACAGGGAAATATTCCCAGGGACTTTAAAAGTACCAGACGAAATAAAAGTAAACTGTTTTCTTTTATGCTAAGCATAGTATCTTTATCAGCAAGCAAAAAAAGAGCATCAAAAAGATCTTTTTCCTGTACCTTAAAAGGTAAATATTTCCGGATCAATTTCAGAAATTCGCTTAAACAATAAAACATATTATTTTTTTGTAAAAAATCATTTTTTTTTAAAACCTGCAAAGATTCAAGCAAATAGATACCCTTTTGCACACTGTAACTTAGTTCCAGCCAGTTAAATGAAGAGAGGTTACGGCCTCTGAAAGAACGGGGCGAACGTGAACCAAAAGCATACAGGTTTATTATACCCATTTCACGTGAAAAAAAAGTAACCAGTTCATCATACTCTTTCCTGTCCTCCCGCAGCAGTACTATTCCCTTTAACTTGCCTTCCATCCCTGTATATACTAATATCTCTGTTTAAAAAATTCTACTGTGCTTATGCCGTAACTCCGGCGGGCCAATGATACAAGCGCAAACATATCCGGAATTTGCTGCACCAGACAGCTCTCTTTTTTATGGTACTCGGTTATAAAAAGCGTATTGTGACGGAACAGTTTGTTTTTAAAACAATTTTTTAAAGTACTGATAATGTTTTGGGAAAAATACGGTGGGTCAATATAAATAATATCAAATTGTTGTTTCATACGGCGTAAATTTATCAGATTAATTTTATAATCACCATTTAATACCACTCCATTGATCTTTAACTTTACAATATTTTCTTTAAGGCTCTTAACGAGCAGATAATCATTTTCAATGAAAAATATTTTGGCAGCGCCCCGGGAAAAAGCTTCCATACCCACCGCACCGCTGCCGGAAAAAATATCAAGAAAGGCGGCGTGTTTTATCCTGTCGCTGATAATATCAAACACGGCTTCCCTGGTTTTGGCAGTAGTAGGCCGGGGCTTATTTTGAAAATGGTATTTTATGCTCCGGTTTTTTAAGTGCCCGCTTAATATTTTCATTTATATGTCAAGATTGGTTACATCTTTGGCATATTTGTAAATAAATTCCTTGCGCGGTTTTACATCATCACCCATTAAAATAGAAAACATTTCATCAGCTTCCACAAAGTCGTCAGCGGTTACGCGGATAATATTACGTGTTTCAGGATTCATGGTTGTTTCCCATAACTGGTGCGGACTCATTTCACCCAAACCTTTATAACGCTGTATCGCCGGTTCAACATCCTGAAAATGTTCGCTTAAAATTTTATCTCTTTCACCATCAGTAAAAGCGTAGTGAGTTTTTTTATTGTGCCATATTTTATATAGAGGAGGCATGGCTAAATAAACATGTCCCCTTTCGATCATCTCCCGCATATGCCGGAAAAAAAAAGTTAAAAGCAGGGTGCGGATATGGGAGCCGTCAACATCAGCATCAGCCATTATAATAATTTTGTTATAACGCAGTTTTTCAACTTTAAAATCTTTATGCACACCGGCACCAAGAGCGGCAATAACCGGACGCAGTTTTTCGTTTTCAATTACTTTGTTTAAACGGGTTTTTTCAACATTCAGCATTTTACCCCATAAAGAGAGTATAGCCTGAAAGCTGCGGTCCCGCCCCTGTTTGGCGCTGCCGCCGGCAGAATCACCCTCTACGATATATATCTCGGTTCCTTCAGGATCCTGTCTGGAACAATCAGCCAGTTTACCGGGAAGAGCGTCGTTATTTAAAGCTGTTTTACGGCGGGTCAGTTCACGTGCTTTTCTGGCAGCAGCGCGCGCTTCAGCAGCCTGCATAGCTTTCTGGATTATAACTTTACCGGTATTGATATGGGTCTCGAAATATCGTCCCAGTTCTTCTTCTACAATACTGCGTATAATACCGGCAATAAAGGAGCTGCCCAGCTTGGTTTTGGTTTGTCCGTCAAACTGCGGATCAGGCATCTTGACTGATACCACAGCAGTAAGGCCCTCCCGCGTATCGTCGGCAGCAAGAGCAACTTTACTTTTTTTATTCAATTCAAAAAGTTTGATATATTTGTTAAAAACCCGGGCCAGGGCTGACTTGAAACCGCTGACATGCGAACCGCCTTCTATCGTATTAATATTATTGACATAAGAGTATAAAATATCACTGTAAGTCTCGTTATACTCCATCGCTATCTCAACCGTAATCTCATCCCGTACTTTATTGATATAGATAGGTTTGTCATGTAAAGCTTTCTTTTTTTTATTTAAATGTTCGATAAAAGAGATAATACCGCCGTCAAATTTAAAAATATGAAATTTTTCTTCCTTATCCCGCTGATCTCTGATTTCAATAGTAATACCCTTGTTTAAAAACGCCAATTCCCGTAATCTGGTTGATAAAGCGTCAAAACTGTAATTTAAAGTATCAAATATTTCCGCATCAGCTTTATATTCAATCAAGGTACCGGTCTCAGATGTACTTCCTGTGGTTTTCAGAGGTTTAACAACCTTTCCCCGTTCCAGAAACATACGGTGGATATGTCCGTCACGTTTAATGGTAACATCCATCCACTCAGCCAAAGCATTAACACAGGAAACGCCTACCCCATGCAGACCCCCGGAAATTTTATAACTGTTTTTTTCAAACTTTCCGCCAGCATGCAGTTTGGTTAAAACTATCTCTGCTGCCGGGACCTTGAATTTTTCATGCTTGTCAATAGGAATACCGCGGCCGTTATCTTCTATAGATATAATATTATTTTTTTTAATAAGAACTTTAATGAAATCACAATACCCGGCCATGGCTTCGTCTATAGAATTATCAACAACTTCAAAAACACAATGATGCAATCCGGTCAGATCAGTAGTGCCGATGTACATCCCGGGACGCTTTCTTACTGCAGTAAGGCCTTCTAAAACCTGTATATTATCAGAAGTGTAATTTGTCTTCAATTTTAACTAATCCGTTCCAGCCAGTTACTTTTGGGATTGCTGGCTACTCTAAAAGACTTGATAGGTACTTTTTTTTCATTAAAAATATCAAGCTGATCATTAGCGCTGATTTTAAAACTGATCGGTATATTTTTATATTTGGAAGACAGATTAATAAGGATGGGAATACGGTTTACTCTGCCCAGAGAAATATTGGCAAATTTATTGGTTTTAAGTTTTTTACCGGCCGCCTGTTTGATTATACTTTCAGCTTCATTACGATAATCAGCAATACTTTTAAAATCACTTATAACGGATTTTTTAATTGTGGTTTTACTTTTACTTTTGGATACACGGATACTGCAGTTTATCTTTTTGCCGCGGTTAACACTTATGCGGTATTTGATAAGGTTGGCGTCTTTAATTACACTTACAGCTATGTCATGGGATTTTTCCGGTTCAAGACGCTGTTTTAGCACAATTGAAGAGGTTTTGCTTTTAAAATAATCTTTATAAATAGCAAGTTCCTTTTTTTTATTGAAAGAAGTGCGGAATTTGTAGGTGGTTTCCGGTATGTTTTTTCTTTGAAAAAGAGTAACCAAAAATTTTTCATGCGCTATATTGCTTACTATATCAATAAATTTAAAACTGTCTTTTATTTTTAAAAGATAAAATTCTTTTTCATAAATGTGAGCTCTCTGACTTACTTTCAGAAGATCTTTATTAGAAATAATAAATATCCAGCGTTTAAATAAAACAATAGGACTGAATTTTATATAGATGTAAAAAAACTCCGGTAGTTTTAAATTGTCATAGAGGATATTGTGTTTATTTAACAGTTTTTTAAAGGATTTTTTATCTATTAAAAATCCTTTATCGTTTTTATTATTATTGGAAAAACTGTTTAGAGTGCCGGTATTATCTTCCTGTATTATGGTTTCCAGTCCTGCTGACATATAATCCAGGTCAGCCTCCAGTTTTTCTTTGTCAATATTAATATTTAAAACCGCTTTTTTTCTAGCCATTATAAGAGCAGTATTTTAATATGTTTTGGTTATTTTCTCAAATTTTAATGAATTTACGCGTTTCATTATCAAAATTGAAAAACCTAAATAAAATACAGGTATTAAGTCAAAAACAAGCGGAATTAAAAAAAATATAGTCCTGAAATCCGCTAACTCGGCTCATTTTATCTTGGCAATACTGAAATTCGTAATATTTATGAAGGTATAAATTTATAAATTCAAAAACAGCAAAAAACATACAAGCCTGGCCTTTATTCCGAAACTGACGGGAACAGGGCTCTTTTTGCATAAAAATTTTTGGCATGTTATACTATACACAATCACAGCGTGGCTTATTGTCAGGTACGGGGAAGACGGTGCAAATCCGTCACTTTCACAAGAAGCTGTAAGTGTGACGAAAGCGCGGTATACCACTCCATACGGGGGAAGGTGCGTTAGTAGGCAGAGCACAAGTCAGAAGACCGGCCCGCTGCAAGAGCAGACTTATTACCTTGTGTATCGATGGTCTGCCATCCTGCAGCCGGCGGCGTACCCCACATCCTAACAACTATTCCTGCTGTATTTAAACAATAACTACAATACAAAAAAACAACAGGAGAAAAATATGAAAAAAATACTTACATTAATTATAATGCTGCTTTTATTAACAACAGCATGTGATGATAAAACATCTCCCGGTGATGATAATACCTGGGAACCGGTAAATGCTGACTTTACAGCTCTTACCGGCAGCTGGCACAGTGAATATGGAGACACCTGGACAGTAAACTCCAACAGTTTCAGCCAGTCCGGTTGGTTAACAATGTCCGGTACAGTGGAAAAAATATGCAGTGTTTCCAATTACTTTATTATTAAAGTAACAAATACCAGTTCGACCAATGAAGCAACTGCTACCAATACCTATACTAAAATATTCTGGCGCAATATGGAACAGAAAGGAACCAGCAGACGGCTGGAGATGACTCAGTATTACCCGAATACCAACACTCTCAGCAATGCGGTCAAATACCAAAGCATCAGTAACATAAGCTACTGGAGCAGCCTTACCAATCTATAATCAGCCGGGTCTGTCCCTGAGGAGACAGACCCTTAAAAAAATGAAATATTTAATATTAATTACCATAACTCTTCTTATTATCATTAACAGCTGTCTCAGGTCTCCGGTTGAACCCGCTAATAAAGTAAAAACATATTACCGGGCTGACCTGATTGTTGCTGCGCCGGGGCAAGGCAGCGGGCCCTATAAAGATCCTGCCCTGCTTACCAACGGAGTATTCGCAGGAGAGAATGATGTTTTTACAATTACAGGTCTTGACTCTAATAATTTTATTATTTTAGGCTGGCAGGAGCATACTGTTATAAACGGTGCCGGCAGTGATCTCGCAGTAATGGAAAATCCTTTTATAATTGGCGGAAACGCAGCTGCAGTTTTCATGGAACAGGCTGTTATAGCTGTCTCCTCTGATATGAGTAACTGGGTGGAATTTCCGCATGACTACCTTAATACCAATGAAAACAGCTATGTACCCAATCCCGCACTATGGTCCGGTTTTGCCGGAGTAAAACCGGTTCACTACCATGAAACCACCAACCGCGTGGATATCTTTGCCTCCGGTAAAGCCGGCGGTGATCATTTTGACCTGGATGATCTGCCGGACACAGTCCATGGACGGCAGATAAAAAGTAACGGCTTTAAATATATTAAAATTACTGCTGCTGCTGCAGTAGTGAATCCGGATACCGGCAGTAATTTTGTCTATGACAAGGATAATTTTTATAATGGTCCGGATATTGACGGTGTTTACGCCCGTTATGTTAAATAACCAACTGCGCTTATTTACTCTTGTTTTTCCGGGCCTGTAACACTTTACTAACAGCCAGGGGAGCATCACCCGCATTTACCGCAAAAGTATCGGCTCCGAGTTCGAGAGCCCGTTGCCTTGTCAAAGGAGCGCCCCCGGCAATAGTTACTGCCCGGCAGCCGCTTTGCTCCAAGGCCGTAATAATTTTATTTATATAAGGCATAGTAGTGGTTAACAAAGCTGAAATACCAACCACATCAGCATTATACTGTACCGCAGTCTCTGTAAAACGCCGTGCTGTTACATCAACACCAACATCGACTACTTTATAACCGTAACCGCGTAAAATTACAGCCACCAGATTTTTACCTATATCATGCAGGTCCCCTTTAACAGTACCCAGCACCACTGTTTTTTTCTTTTTCTGCTCAGCTTGACGCATAACCGGCTCCAGTACAGCGAGCGCTCTATTCATAGCCCGGGCTGAAAGCAGCACTTCCGGCACAAATATTTCGTTTTTGCTGAACTTATCACCTATCAGCTTCATACCTTTAATAAGGCCATGATTAAGGATATCAGTATAATGAACTCCCTCCTGCAGCGCCTGTTCTATATGGATGGTTATTTTATCTGCCTGGCCCAGTTGTAATTGTTTTATCAGTACACTGTAAAGATTTTTCATAACTCTTTCCTGTTGCTATGGCGGCGGTAATAGGCCCGCGGCGTATAACCGGTAAAGCGTTTAAATACCTTGGTAAAATAACTCTGATCGTAAAAATTAAGCGCCAGGGCAACGTCACTTATATCATACAGACCGCTGTTGAGTAATTCCCTGGCCTTGGCTATTTTACGGCGCAGAACATAATCACGGAAAGAATGGCCGGTATCCTGCTTAAACAGATA
The DNA here is from genome assembly GCA_964517045.1 of uncultured Spirochaetia bacterium. Classification (GTDB taxonomy): domain Bacteria; phylum Spirochaetota; class UBA12135; order COTS27; family CAZFAK01; genus CAZFAK01. Next base: position 13,988 of record CAZFAK010000034.1, read on the forward strand.
AGAAAACCGGGAAACGGAAAAATTAGCAACCGCAGCTGCCTCCTTAAGCGGAACATTGCGGTTAAGATGCTGTTCTATATATTCCCGGACTTTTTTCATAAAGCTCTGCTTTTGCCGGTTTTTAATAACCCGGGCTATGAAATGGTTAAGCTTTTCTTTAAGCCAGGCTGAAAAAGAAAAAAGATCATTCATATTTTCCGTATTGCGGATGTATTCAGTCATCAAATTATAATAATCAGTAGTTCTGCTGCCGGCCTCGATCATAGTACGGGCAATAATAACAAAAAGCTCCAGCATCCTGAACTTTAACAGAGCCAGGTCATTCATACCCTCCAGATAGATACTGCTGAGCAGGTTATTGAGGTTCTCTCTTATATCAGCAACCTCCAGGTATTTTATAGAGTAGATAAGCTTTTGCTGTTCCTGATAAACCTGCTCCTGTTTACCGCTGTGATCTTCATAGTTTTTCCCGCTTATAATTTTTTCCGCAATTTCCTGCTGCAGGTCTACTTTTTGCTGCATTTTTTGCAGAAAACCGGTATTAAAGGCCGGATTATTTTTAAACATAGACAACAAAAGGCGCGCGTAATAGTTTATATTACTGTTGGACAGATAACACGGCTGTTTAGCGCCGGGAAAATTTACAGCCGGGTTTAAATTTTCCCTGCGGAAAGTATTGAAGTATACAAATCCGGATATGACGCCGCCGCATAACTGCTCATTAACCAATAGCGGCATGCCCCAAAGCACCAGCTCCTGGTGACAAAGATGAAAATACCGGCCGGCCCACTTCTGCAATTCCCGCAGGGTCAGCAGATGTTCCTGCCGGCATTTTTTTTTATGAGCACAGTAAAAATGCCGGCAATACCATTTTTTATGATTGCCGTAAAGAATACGGCCCTCTTTATCAATGACAATCGAATCTATACCGCTTTCCTTTTTGTATTGCCTGGTTACTTTAATAATTTTGTTGAGGAAAGAAGATTTCATTACTAAAATATATCATAAAACAGGAAAAGAAACAGCGGTATCTGAAGTAGAACCACTGAAAACCAGTCTCAGGTTATATATCTGTAGATGGGGGATATACAATTTCCGTCCGACCTTAATCCGACGGAAATTGTATATTTGGGAGGGTAACCTATCCTTTAAGATAAGTTATATACATATATTATAATACATAAAACAGACAATTTTTGTCTGAGTGCAAAAAAAATAGAAAATTTACCTGAATTTAGCTGATTTTTTCTAAAATTCAGTCTTTTTAGGAAAAAAAATCAGCTTTTTTAGCCCTTCCTGAATTTTTTTTCCCGGCTGGAAAAGCTGCTGTAAAATCACTGCTTATCAGCCTGAAATAAGACAATATTATATCACAGCAGTATTATCTACTTAAGTTTTATAAACAGAGCGGTCATATCATCCTCTATACCGTTGCCGGTCATGGGAAAATTGGTATCCCAGACAGTATACTGTCTTATTTTACGTTTATAATGCTCTTCTGTAAATGAGGTAAAAGGCAGAGATCGCATATCCGGATCCGAAAGACTCTCAATCAGGTCATCAATAAAACGGCTGATGCTGTATGCCTCATGCTGTTTATTGTACAGATCAAGCACACCGTCGGAAGGTATTACTATCACATCACCCTTTTTTCCGGTCAATGCAAACGAATCAAAAATATAATCCCGTATATTTTCGGGTGTATTGGCCTTACCAAAATTTTTTAAATCTTTTTCCAGATATATATTAAACAACTCCCGGTCCAGAGCCAGTGGAAAGCCGCTGTGATCATAACATGTTACTTTATCAATATTTTTGCCTTTATAGTCAAAAACTGTAGCCCGGGAAATAAAAAAACACTTTTTTACATACTGCTGTTTTTCATCAAACCGGAAAACAAGTACCAAAGGCATGCCGCGGTTGACCAAACGCAGCTGATAATCCGGTGAATTTAAAAGTTTTTCTATTTGTAAAAAAGCTACCGGAATAGTTATAGCCATTTTGCTGGTATAAGTATTGTCCCGCAGAATATCGGAAAGATCCTGATCAATAATCCTTCTAACCACCTTGGGCGAGGAAAAAAAATCCTGCACATTCTTTACAAAAGCCGAAATGTTGTAGTCTCTTTTTGTTTTAAACTTACGGAAGACTTTATGAACAATATCCAGCATAACATCTTTTACGATCTTGCTGCCTGTACCATGCGAGATACTGTCCCCGATCCATATCATATATTTTTGTTCAACATATCGGGCCGCATCACAAAAATCACCGGAAACAAAACTTTTAGCTTTAAAAATAACTGACAGATCCAGGTCAATATTGGAGGGAATTTTATCTGTCATAGATTTAACAATATTTCTTTCACAAAAATAGCGGTAAGCTTTTTCATTTTTTTTATATTCATCTCTTTCATGCAGAGCTTCATTCAGCAGCCGGAAAACAGCAGGATAATCACGTGCCAGCTTGGCAGCGCTGCCGTAAACATTGTTATAGACATTTTCTTGTAAATTCATTGCCTTTCCTGTATTAAGAATGAAAGTTAACTGAATAATAAAAAAAAGTCAACTAAAAAATCTGTTTTTTTTAAAAAGTTGCTTTTATCAGCTGGAAAAATAACTCGGAAGGTTTTTCCAGCCGGGAGGTAAGTTCAGGATGAAACTGGGAAGCCATAAAAAACCTGTGGTCAGGTAATTCCATAATTTGCATGATAGGCTCTCCCGGAGCTTTGCCGGAAAATACGAGCCCGCCTTTTTCCAGTTGTTTGATATAACTGGGATTTACCTCATATCTGTG
>CAZFAK010000035.1:0-16765 GCA_964517045.1 uncultured Spirochaetia bacterium
TGTCCAAAATATAACATGTTAAGCAATTTTACAGGTATTAAAAATCACACCCCAATGTAACCGGTTGCAAAGAAATTTGACATATTTTAATATTCAGAATAACATATTATAAAAAAAGGAGAAAATGTATGAAAAATAAAATATTAAAATACAGCACTATTGTGCTGGCATTAGTGTTTTTACTTAGTACTGTTAACTGTACCGGTAGAAAAAACAGTAAAAAACGTCTGGGGGTTATGTTATGGGCAGCAGCTGAGCAACAACCCTTATGGAAACGTATTAAAAAGGACTTTGAAAAAAAACATACCAATATACAGATTCAATATTACATGTCCAGCTGGCGCGGCTATAAAGACAAGTTGCTTACCAGACTGTCTGCGGAAAATGAAAATATTGACCTGGTCAAAGTGCCTAATCTCGGCGATCTGGCCTCGCGGGATGTACTGGTTGATCTTAAACCCTATTTCAACGGCAATGACCTGCCCCGACAGGATGCTTTTCTTGCCAAAGCCATTGACCGGGTAACGGTTAATAAACGTATATTAGCCTTCCCCTATGGTATTGATTCTGATGTTTTTATTATCAACAAAGATATCTTTAATAAACGCGGTGTAGACATACCGCAGGGAAATTATACTTTTGCCAAGTTTAAACTTATGGTAAAAAAACTTTCCAGCGGCTCGGACAAACCGGGCTCCAAAAAAATATACGGATTTGGTATGGATGTCCACCCCTCCCGCTATATCCCGCTGATCAAATCAATGGGCGGTTCTATTTATAATCCCAAAACCAAAAGAGTAAATTTTGACACTCCGGAAACCCGCAAAGTCTTAAAAATGCTCTATAACTTTATTGAAAACGGTTATATGCCCCCGCTTGATAATGACATGGGCGGCACGGTTAATATCTTTCAGCAGGGAAGTCTGGCTATATTTTTATCAGGCAAATACCTTATACCGGAGCTGCATAATGTGGTTCCTTTTAAATGGGATGTAATGCGTACACCTTCCGCACCGGGAGTAACCCCTGTTACAAGTGCTCAGGAAGCAAGTTTTGGTGTAGTTAAAACAACCAAAAAACTGAAAGCAGCTCTCAGCTTTTTAAAATTTATTTGCTCTGACCAGGGATATAAACAGTTAATACGTTCCGGCGAATATACGCCTGCTATTAAAGAAAAACTCTATTCAGAAGATTTTCTCAAACAAGGCTCGGGAAAAAATAAAATTTTTATTGACAATTATTTAAATGCGGAAAAATTCTTTTATGAATATCACAAAAGTAATAAAGAGATAGAAGAATGTTTCAACAGTGAAGTCTGGTCTTATCTGCTTATGCAAAAAGGCGGGCTTGATCAGTTTATTCATAATGTCAATAAGAAACTGTCAGAGTTTTATAAAATAAAAAAATAAAAATAACTACTGATCTTTTTTCTATAACACCACATGCTAACCGCCTGCCGGCCAAACCGGCGGGCGGTTATTCTTCCTGATCCCGGCTCATTATTAATATTCAACAAAATAAAAATTTAGCGTTATTTTACCTAAATTTATACAAAAAATGATATAATTTTTTATGAAACAATTACTCTTATATGTTTCAATTTTACTCTTGCCGCTAGCCGCTGCAGCAAAATATAAAGAAATTATACAAAATAAAACTCCGCAAAAACCTGACCCGCTTCATTTTACAGTCTCAGCTGACATCTGTACCTCTTTCCGGCAGCCGCTTTGGCAGGCAGAGTACATCACCTATGTACGCGAAATCTCCCCTGCCGGCAATCTTATCCGTAAAAAAAAGTATAAACCCAGAGAACATCACCCTGCTATTATTTACCTCGGCAACGGACTGGGTATTGATGTTAACCAGTCCGTTTTTTTTAATCCAATCTATGTTTATAATCTTTTTGGTAATAAAACATATAAATTAATTACTACTGTAAAACCGTTTTTTAAATACCGTTTTCAGGGTGAATTTATAAAAAAAAAAAGAGAGATTACTTATTGCCCTTCCCGCTGGAACACGCGCCGCTATCCCTTTAAGTATGATGATAATTTTTATATAAAAGCCTCTTTTACCAGCAACAGTATAAATTATAATTATAAAAATAAAAATAGTTTTTATAAAGCAAAGCTTGTTTTTTCCAATAATAATCTTTATTATACGCACAACAAAAACCGGCAAAACAGCACCAAATTCCAACATCCTGATTTCCCCTACCCGGCTTTTACTCTTGCTAAAACAAACAAAAATATAAAAATTGTTCCGGCTGACCTGTCTGCCAAAGCCCGGAAAACGCTTAAACAACAGGATAATTTTTTTAAACAAAAAATCATAGGCAGCCGTCTTGCCGGTAATAAAATAAGCCTTTATTTCCGTAAAGCTAATAAATTCACACGCCAGGGAAGATATACTGACCTGAAAATATTTCTGGAACGCAAAACTGACAACCTGGTTTTATATAAAAATCAGGACAAAGAGAGCCTTGTAAAAATTACCCTTTTCAAAGATAATACGGTAAGTATATTGGACCGGGAAGAGAACGGTTTTATCTACAGTTACAGTTCACAGGGCATCCAAATAAAAAAAATTGAACGGGGCAGAGTGCAGAACATAAAGAGCTATTATTATGCCGGGCACCTGCCGGATGATTAAAGCCCAAACCGGATATAAAAATAATTAAAAATTACCGGAGCTACCGGTATCCGCTTTTGGGCTTTAAAAGAAAACCGCATGCAGGGTGCCCTTCCTGATTCCCTTTGGATGGAGGTTCAGGCACGAAAATAGTTGAGGACGGAGCAGAAAATATAGCCGCTTTTGACGGGGCCTTTTGAGCCGAAAAAGGTCAGGATGACCTTTAGGCGAAAACGGAGTACAGCGTTTGCCAGGAAGGCAAACGCCAGCGTCCCCGAAAAAGCGGTTATATTTTATGCGCCGGACGCTGTTATTTTTAGCCACGGTAGACTTGCTTGTGCATACTGCCGCTGGTCAACTCCCACCTCAAGTGCTGGTTTACACAATATGTTTAAAGCCAAAGCCGGCCGGAGCTTTTGGTTTTAACAGAAATACGCAAGCAGGGTGGCGCTTTCCTGGTTCCCTTTGGGCAAACAATGAAAAATAGATCTAAGCACCGGCAATATAAATTTACGAACCATCCCCTTTGTCAATACCGGCATAACATTGTAAAATTACATTGTAAAATTAACCAAAAAAATCAAACAGAGGTAAAAATGCAACCGGATTTTAAAAAAATGAACGGACTAGTGCCTGCTATTGTGCAGGATTATAAAACCGGCCGGGTTTTAATGCTGGCCTATATGGATGAGTGGGCATGGAATACTACCCTTAGCAAAGGCAAAGCTGCCTTTTATTCCCGCTCCAGACAAAAAGCATGGATCAAGGGCGAAACCTCGGGCAATTATCAAAACGTCAAAGAGATATTTCTGGACTGCGATCAGGACACGGTGCTTCTCAAAGTCGAACAAAAAGGCAATGCCGCCTGTCATCTGGGCTACAATTCCTGTTTTTTTACTAAGATAGAAAACGGCAAAGCTGTGATCAATGAAAAAAAAATATTTGATCCGGAAAAAGTTTATAAACAAAAGGAATAACAATGCCCGGCATTTTACAACTTGGTATACCCAAAGGAAGTTTACAGGAAAGTACAGCAGCTGTTTTTAAAAAAGCCGGCTACAATATCCGCTTCAGTTCCCGCTCCTATTTTCCCGCTATTGATGATCCGGAGATCAGCTGTATGCTCATCCGGGCTCAGGAGATGTCGCGTTATGTGGAAAACGGCGTGTTGGATTGCGGCCTGACCGGAAGTGACTGGGTAGAAGAGAACGGCTCGGATGTGGTACAGGTAGCTGAACTGCAGTATGCCAAACAGAGTTTTAACAGGGTCAGATGGGTCCTGGCTGTACCCAAAGACAGTGCTATCCGCAAACCTGAAGATCTGCAGCATAAACGGATCTCTACTGAAGTAGTCAACCTTACCCGCAGATATCTTGAACAAAAAAATATCAAGGCTGAAGTAACTTTTTCCTGGGGTGCTACCGAGATCAAACCCCCGTATCTGGCTGATGCTATTGTAGAGATAACCGAGACCGGCTCTTCATTGCGGGCTAATAACCTCCGGATTATTGATGAAATCATGGCCAGTACTACCTGTTTAATAGCTAATAAAAAATCTTGGACTGCTAAAACCAAAAAAGATAAGATGCAAAATCTTGTAATGCTGCTTAAAGGTGCTATTACCGCGGAACATTATGTAGGCCTTAAACTAAACTGTTCTGCGGCAGATAAAAAAAAAATTCTTGAGCTATTACCTGCTTTGCATCAGCCTACGGTATCCCCCCTTACGGATACAGGCTGGTATTCTGTAGAGGTTATTACGAGAGAGGAGAAGATACGGGAACTTATTCCCCGTTTAAAACAGGCGGGCGCCCAGGGCCTTATAGAATATCCGCTTAATAAAATTATTTTATAATCTTCCCCTTTCATCGCTCTCACTTAAATAAAACCTGCAGCCCCATTGCCTGTTCATTTAAAAAAGAAGGTATTTTATTTTTCTGCCATCTGTTAATAAAAAGATAAATTATTTTTGAGAATTTCATAATAATATATTTATCAAAAAAACTGTAGTTGGGTTGGGCGCGTAAAGACAACCGAAAAACTATCTTAATCATCCATTTTTTAAGCCGTATTACGGAAAAATCATAGTTAATGTGAAAACCATGGGGATATTTACGGGAATACTCTCTACTGAGGCATATTATTTTCTCTTTTACAGACGGATTCCATTTCCCCAGAAAATATTCCCGGGCATGAGCAATGATATTCATAATATCATACATATGATTAAATTGCCGCTGATCTATTTTTAAAACAGCTGCGTATTTTTTCAGTTTATAGATTTTACTTAAAGCCCGGTATCCGTCAACAACCGCTTCTTTGCGTTCCATTACAAAACGGCGGACAACTTTTCTTAAAATATGATTTATCATAATATTATCCCAGTAGACCCAAAGTATAGTAGGTATACGTAAACGGCGGAAATAATGACGCTTAACAGAAAACTCAGGCAAATACCAGAGATCACGTATAATCCTCTCCGAAAGACGCAACAGTTTTAGTAAAACAGGCCCGGATGCAGTAGTAAAATAACGCGCCGCATATTTTAAAACAGCTTCTTCTGATTTAATGCCATATTTAAAAATATTAATAGTAGCAAAAATATTTAACTCGGTCCACAAAGATGAATTTCTTAAAAAGGTCAGTCTGGTAAAATGGGACCAGCCGCCGGTTTGCGCCCATACCATAACACCCAGCATGTTGTCAGCAGTCTGTAAATAACGGTTGATCCGTTCATGGTCGGTTCCTGTATAGCATGGAAATTCCCCAAACCCCTCATATTCGCGGCGGCACTGCAGCTCAATGAGTTTCTGGTAGCCGCTCAAAAAAAATAATGGATTTAAATTTAAATAACGGAAAAAATCACTTTCACCCGCTTTATGGGATACCACCAGATATTCACTTTCCAGATGAGCAAAAACTTTTCTAAAAGTATTGCGGTTCCACATCAGGTCACCGACAGGATACGCTCCCAGTGTCCAGGAACGAATAATCATTAAATGTTCCTCCTCTTCGAAAACAGGAAGAAGGGAACGTATCATTTCCCGGCACTGCTTTGGTGTTTTAATAAATAAACGGCTGTGAAAATCACCCTCTACATCAACTCCGTCTGATTCACCAATACGGAAGATTACGCCTGTTACCTGGGGAAAATTCCGGAAAAGTTTCTTTACTGCATTATTCAATAAACTCAACACAGTATTCTTTTTTTTCTTTTTAAGATACTGCTCAATAGCATTATTATAAAACATAATATCCGTATTTATAAAAATCTGTAAATTTTCATTCTTTAACAAGTCCAGTATTTTTTTATAAAAAAACTGATAGCTTTTAAGTTTCTTTTGCAAAGACAATGGATAAAAATCAAATATAGTAAATCTGCATAACTCATCCAGAGTAACCGCATTATACCCCAGCTGTTTTATCCGTTGTATATAAATTTTGAAATTTTTAAAAATAATTTTTGCTTTTAGTTTATCAATACCATGCTTGTCTTCAATAAGATGAAAAGGTATTTTGGACCAGTTATACTCTTTATTTTCCGGTAATGGTGAAAAAAAAGGCGCTATGGTATCAATTAAAAACAGTTTCATTATCAAGCTATAACCTGATTATTATCTGCTGCGGCAACTGTTTTAAAAAATTTTTTTTCCTGTTCTCTGCCGGGCGCTGCTGCAGTCAAACCGGATCCCTGCATAAACTGTTTTAGTATACGGTCCCTGGCAAAATATTGAGCACGCCGGACAGCAGCCTTCTTCATCTTTTTATATAACACAGGATGGTTTAATATATCCGCTACCCGTCCTGCCAGAGTGGTTTTAGTCCTGGCTAAAACTCCGCTGATTCCGTCTTCAATTATATCCTTTGGCCCCTTTTCCGCATACGCTGCCACCGGGCAACCGCAGCTTAAAGCTTCCAGTACTACTCTGCCGAATGTATCAAAACGCGACGGGAATATAACAAAATCAGCTGCAGCATATATAGCCGGTAATCTATGCTGTTCTATCCAGTCGATAAAAACTCCGTCCGGCACTACTTCGGCTATTCTTTCCTGGGCCGGTCCTCTTCCAACAAAAACAAACCGGCATTTACCGGTTTTTTTTCGTATCTTATCAAGAATATCAGGACAATCCATTAGACCCTTCTCTTCACTTATACGTCCTACAAATAATAATATTTTTTCGTTTTTACGTATTGCAAGGGAAATGCTTTTACGGTTAACCGGCTGCGGCGTGAAATTATTATTCACCCAGTGTTTAATGATAATAATATTTTCCCGGCGCAAATTCATTTTACGGCCGCTTAACCAGGCGGCATGATCCTGATTTAATACAAAAAGCCTGTCAAACTGGCGGTAGAAAGTACGGGAAATTCTGGTAAGTCGTTTCAGGGTGGGTTTATGCAGCTTTAAGGTTATGCGGGCAAACTCAATCCAGTCTGTATGCATAAAGAAAAAAACCGGTATGTTAAAAGCTTTTTTGAGATAAACTGTAACCAGGCCCATTAGCAGTTCAGTAGAGCAAACTACTCTGTCATAATTTCCCTGCTGAAAAATTTTATGGATCTCCATTAAATCCGGTATCCGAATCTTCTGATCCTTGTATACCGGAATATCGTACACAGCAACAGGCCTGGTCACAATTAGATGTCTGTCAGACTCAAGATCTTCATGACATACCAGAAAATCAATCGGCAGATTGTTTTTGCTTATCTCCTCCCGGTATTGGTTAAGCGTAATAGCAACCCCGTTTTTATCTTTAAATGTATCAGTAAGCCACAGCATCTTACGCGGCTGCTGGCAGCTTTTGGTTTCCGCAGCAAAATGATCCAAAAAATAACGGTTATCATTCATCACAGCACTGGCGGTAAAATTCAAACCGCCTATAATAAAGGATGCCAGAGCAGAAAAAGAGAGATCATCCAGAACATTGGTTACATTAACATCCTTACTTTTACGCTGCTTTTCCTCTTTACCGAAAAGAGTCCGGAATACAGCCGGCATCTCAATACTGTCCAGCAGCTGCTGTACTGATTCTTTGCCCGCTGTTCCGTTCTGCGGCTTCATATCCCTGAGATTATCGGCAGCCTTTTTAATTGTTTGTTTATAAAAATTAGCAAAAATATGCTGCATTGACTGCCGGGTCTGGCTTATAAAGTATTGCGGTTTACTGTTGCGCGCACGCGCAATTTTTTCTATCTCCCGCAGCAGGGGCCTGGTTGATTTGCGTACAAAGGTCTGCGCCCAGAAAGAGGGACCCTTACCCTGGAGAGCATTATCAAAAGAGGTTAAAAACTGCAGGGTAAATTTATGGCGTCTTAATTCAGCAATAGCGTTGGCAATAAAAATACCGAAAATTTTTTCTGTTTTTCTTCCCTTATGCAACAATATATGCATGAGCCCGGGATCCTTCATATTGGTTACTACATTGTTAAAAAAATCAAGAAAAGAAATCGACATCTTGTCTTCTTCATTATAATAACCATAAGGAGCAATAGATCCCTTTTGCAAACCCTCTAAAATTAACGCTGCTTTAGACTCTGTCTGCAGCCGCTGCTTAAGCCCGTCTATTTTGACACAGGTTCCTGTACTGCCGGCAAAGATGCCGGTATGACAATCAGAGCCGCCGCTGAAATAACAGGCATACGGGTCAGCACAGAGATTGAAAATATTAACATCATATTTTTTTCTTATACGTTCAACTTTGGCAGGAGTAAAACTGCGCAGCCAGTTAACCGTAATAAGGCTCTGCCGGGATGCCCGCTGACCGTTCAGCGCTTCATAATGGGAGAAAAGAGTAGCTATATGTTCCAACTCATCAATAGTGTTTTTCTTATCTTTACCGCCATAAAAAAACAAAGGATGTGCCCAGACCGTAATCAATTCATGTTTACGGCAATAATAAAGAAAACGGTAAAGATTATGCCGCAGACTGCATAGCTTTACCTCTTGACGCGGCAAAAGTCCGTAAGTCAGCACATGTACTTTAAGATCTGATTTAGGCAGTTTACAGGTAAATTCCGCTGCCGGGAGAATATCATAACCCTTATCCCGCAGTTCCCAGCAGGAGCGGGCATTATTATGATTGGTTATAGTTAAAGCATCAACCTTATATCTGTTAAGACATTTGAGCAGCTCATTGGTAGGCAGCCAGGTTTCGGGGATATTCAATATTCGGCCCAGCCGTTCACCCGGTTTATCACTGTTCTTATCATGACAATGCAGGTCTATACGTAGGATATCCGCGGCATTTCCTAATTTTTGTTGTTCTTTTTTTAAAAAACGTGACAACTCTTTTTGTAAATATGCAGTAAATAGAGTCACTTTGTTTGCTTTCACATTTTCCTCCAAAAAAAACAATTTTCCGTACAATGACAATTTCTTTAAAATTTAATAACAAGAGAAAAAACTCCGGTATTAAAATTAATGCATAATTGTCTCTGCTTCAGATATATACATGTACATTATTATAACAATGTTAAAACACCGTAAAAAACGTGTTAATAAAAAATTAAGTTTGACAAAAAACTCTAATCCCGCTATAATATATGCTCTTCAATATGAACTGATAACCATATGATAGCCACTAGTATACAAATTTTAAGCCTCCTGGGCGGATTGGGTATTTTTCTCTACGGCATTCGTTTATTAAGCGACAATCTGCAGAAAATCGCCGGCAATAAAATTAAAACTATTATTCATTACATGACCACTAACCGGGTAATGGGAGTTTTAACCGGCCTGCTGGTAACCTGCATTATACAATCATCATCAGCAACTACTGTATTTATTGTCAGTTTTGTTAACGCCGGACTTATGAATATAACGCAGGCTGTGGGTACGATTATGGGAGCTAATATCGGCACAACCTTTACCGGCTGGATCGTAGCCATTCTGGGTTTCAAGGTTAAAATAGCTTCCTTTGCACTGCCCGCAGCTGCCATCAGCATCCCGCTTTTACTGGCAAAAAAAGATTTTTACCGTGATATAGGAATGACCTTAATGGGTTTCGGCCTCCTGTTTCTGGGTCTGCACACTATGAAAAGTTATACTCCGGATATTAAAAATAATCCCCAGGTATTGCAGTTTCTGGAATATCTTTCTGACAAAGGTTATTTATCAGTACTGATTTTTATTTTAACCGGAACTTTATTGACTTTTATTATTCAGTCTTCCAGCGCAGCTATGGCTATTACAATTACAATGGCTTATAAAGGCTGGATCAATTTTCCTATGGCAGCAGCTATAGTCCTGGGTGAAAATATCGGCACAACCCTGACTGCCAACCTGGCAGCCATTCCTATGGGACACAGTTCCAAACAGGCAGCGCGCGCTCATTTTGTATTTAATATCAGCGGCATAATATGGGTACTCATTTTATTTTATCCTTTTCTGGAATTAATTGATGATATAGTACCGGGCAGCAGTCTAAATGCCCGTAGCATACCGGCGCATCTGGCCATGTTTCACAGTGTATTTAATATAACCAATACCTTTATTTTAATCTGGCTGGTTAAACCCATAGTAAATATCTCCGCCAAACTGGCCGGCAAAAAAAAAACAACTCCGGGCCGGGTGTATACTTTCCCCATCCCTTATTCCCACTACGCCGGCACTGCCTCTGTAGAGCTGGTATGTGTAAAAAATGAGATCATAAAAATGTCTGATTTTGTTTATGAAATGCTTAAAAAACTGCTCCTGTCTATTGAAAAAGAAGAAAAGGAACCGGCCAAAGTCAACAAACAGCTTGAACTTGATGAACAATATACAGATGCCATGCAGGAACAGATAGGCTTATACTTGACAGAATGTTCCACAGAGGCTCTGTCTGAATTCCAGGCGCAGGCTATCAGCCAGTACAATAAAGCCGTGAATGAACTGGAAAGTATAGGCGACAGCATTTTAAGTATCAGTATGCTTTTAATGCGCAAAAAAAATAAAAATCTAAAATTTCACGCCAATGCTTCAAACGAAATAATTGCTTATACCAGGAAAGTACTTGATTTCATCTCCTATTACCGGGAGATGCTGGAAAAACAGGAAGCCAATGCCAACCTGGAACAGGCATATAAAATAGAAAAAAAGATTGACTTTAAAAGAAGAGAACTGCGCAAAATTGCCAGCGGACAGTTGCGCAAGGGAGCAGATGTAAAAGCTGAGATTGTTTACATGGATATTATCCGCCATTTGGAACATATCGGTGACTTTACTTTAAATGTATCCCAGGCAATTAAAAACCTGCCGGCCTCCTAAGGCTTATAATAAAAATAATCAGTTATTCTGCAGCCGGAATATCTTTATGACGAATGACTTTACCCTCATTCATATAAACCACATCAGTAGCAATACGCGTAGCCAGATCAGCAAAACGTTCCACATCCTTGGCAATTTTTAATATATGCATAGAATTATCAATAACCGTATTATCATTTTTCATATTTTTTAAAATCTTATTAAACAGCCGGTCCCGTAAAGCATCCACCTCTTCATCACGACAGCATATTTGTTTAGCCAGTCCGGAATTACCGTTAATAAAAGCTGTAATACTATCCTGAAACATGCTGTCTGCTTTGGCAAGCATAGTAAACAGGTCATCCGGCTGCTGCAGTTCAGGATTTTGCGCAAGTAAAACAGCACCCTCGGCAATATTAACCGCAATATCACCCATACGTTCAATAGTATTATTAGTCTGTAAAGCTGTTATAATTATACGTAAGTATTTTGCCTCCGGTTGAAACAGAGCTATGGTACTTACACATAACTTATGAATTTCCAGTTCAAGTTTGTTTACTTTAGGCTCATCTGTCTCAATAATTTTTGCAAACTGCTGCCGGTCTCTGTTTTTCAAACCGGCAATATTCTGCTGTATCATTTTAGTTACAAGTGAACTTTGATTACTTATCAGTTTATTCAGTTTTATCATCTTTTCCTGTATCATACTATTTGCCTTTTATTAAAAATAATAACCATATTCAGCCAAATTTTCCTTCAAGATAACGTTCAGTCCTTTTATCATCAGGGGCTGTAAACAGTTTGCTGGTATTTTTAAATTCAATCAATTCTCCCAGATACAAAAAAGCAGTATAATCGGAAATACGGCCTGCCTGACCAATATTGTGAGTTACTGCCAGTATTGTTACATTTTTCTTTAAATTATGCAACAGTTCTTCTATCTTGTTAGTAGATTTAGGATCCAGAGCGGAAGTTGCCTCATCCAGAAGAAGAATTTCCGGTTCATTAGCCAGGGCCCGGGCTATACATAACCGCTGCTGCTGACCGCCGGACAATGATAAAGCGGAACTATGCAGCCGGTCGCTTACTTCAGACCATAAATTAGCATCCTTAAGGCTTTTTTCAACCTTTTCCCGGACAAGATTCTTTTTTTCACCCTTTATTTTTAAACCAAAAGCTACATTTTCATAAATAGTTTTCGGAAAAGGATTTGGTTTTTGAAAAACCATACCAACTTTAGTACGCAGATTATAAATATCAGTACCCGGAGCATTTATGTTGTGCCGATCAATAATTATTTTTCCGTCAATTTTGGTTTTTTCAATATAATCATTCATACGGTTAAAACAACGCAGTAAAGTCGACTTGCCGCAACCGGATGGGCCGATTATGGAAGTTAACTCGTTTTGGTAAACCGGGAAAGTGATATCTTTAAGTACATGATTTTTATCAAACCATAAATTTAAATTCTCCACTGACCCGTTTTTTTGTTTCTCGTCCATAATATATCCTGTAGTTTTAATCTCCCTTTTGCTGATACTTGTTTCTTATATATATAGTAGTCAAATTCAAAAAAATAAGTATGGCCAGAAGAACAACAATCGCAGCCGGCACAACACCATGTTGAAATTCCTTTACGGGATAATCAGACCAGGCAAAAATCTGCAGGGGTAAAGCACCAAAAGGACTTAACAAACCGGTCGGGGCCCGAAAAATGGAAGTAGCTACTCCTACCATTATAAGAGGTGCTGACTCACCTATGGCATTGGATACAGACAGTATTAAACCGGTCATTATACTGGGTAAAGCTTTGGGTAAAACTACATGGTGTATAGTCTGCCACTGGGAGGCCCCCAGGCCGTATGATGCTTCCCGGAGAGTATCAGGTACAGCTCTGATAGCTTCCTGGGTTGATATAATAACTATCGGAAGCACACGTAAAGTAAGCGTGAAAGCTCCGACCAGTACAATACCCGGACCCAGCCCCATAAAACTGACAAAAATACCCAGGCCTAATAAACCAAATATAATTGAAGGTACCCCGGCCAGATTGGCAATATTGGTCTCAATCACTTTGGTTAACCTGTTTTTTTCTGCGTATTCTTCCAGATATACAGCAGCACAAACACCAAGCGGTAAGGAAAACAGAGCCACCAAAGCTACCACCATAAAAGAACCTATGATCAGGGGATAGATACCGGCTTTGGCAGCAAAGCGGGAAGGAGTTTTGCTGATGAAATCCCAGTCTAACCAGCCGGCAGCATCCGCTATAACATTATAAAGCAATACTATTAAAGCCAGTATACCTATACAGGTAGCTACAGCACATACAATAGCAAAAGCTTTATCTATGAACAAACGGTATAATTTACATTTCATTTATATTTATTCTTAAATTTTTCTTTAAAATACTGACTTAAAAAATTCATAAGCAAAGTCATACAGAATAAAGTAAGGCCGATAGCAAACAAGCTTTTATAAGCTATGGAATCACCGGTTACATCACTCATCCCTATCTCTACCATAGCCGCAGTCATGGTCTGAATGGGTTTTAAAAAGGCATCACCGGGATTAAGCGGATTTACCATGCGCGCCAGATTACCGGCAGCTATAGTTACGGCCATGGTCTCCCCTATAGCCCTGGATATACCAAGAATAAAAGAAGATACAATCCCGGAAAGAGCAGCCGGAATAACTACTTTGGCAGATGTTTCATATTTATTACCTCCGAGCGAATAGGAAGCTGCCCGCAGATAGAAGGGAACAGCCTTCATGGCATCTTCACTCAAACTGGCAATAGTAGGAATGATCATAATAGCAACTACAATAGAAGCACTCAGCACATTAAATGCCTGGATAGCGGGAAAAACATTACGCAGAAAAGGGGTAATGTATACCAGGGCAAAAAAACCATAAACAACTGTGGGCAAACCTGCCAGTAATTCCAAAAACGGTTTGAGTACTTTTCTGATGCCGCTGCTAACATATTCACTTAAAAAGACAGCGGTTAACAAACCAATGGGCAGGGCGATCAGGGCAGTGGTAAAAGTAAACAGCAAAGTTCCGCTCATCAGTGGCCATATACCGAATTTTTCAGGTTTAATAGTAGGATTCCAGCTGGTTTCAGTAAAAAATTCTATTACAGATATATCACTGAAAAATACAAGCGAATCTTTAACCAGAATAATAACAATACTTACTGTAATAAGAATAGAGAAAAGAGCTGAACTTTTAAAAATATTTTTGATAATATCCTCAAAAATTGTTTTAGATTTAATATTTATATTAGTAAAAGGCATAATCAGTTTAAAGGATCAGCACACAGCCCCGCTGTATGCTGATCAATTTTTCAGGTATATTTTTTTACTGCTTCAGTAAATTTTTTCATATTTTCCTGCTGCATATCAGGGGGCAGCGGTACATAACCCACCTCTTTAATAAGATCCGTACCGGTTTGCTGCAGATAAAATTTCACAAATTTACGTACAGCCGGCTTCTTTAAAGCTTTACTGCTGACATATATAAAAATAGGCCGGGCCAGAGGGGTATAAGTGCCCTCTTTAGCAGCCTGCAAACCTGGTTGGACACCGTTAACTTTTAAAGCTTTAATATCCTGCTGGTTTTCCAGGTAGTAAGCCATTCCAAAATAACCCAGAGCTGCTGTGGAACCTTTAACTGCCTGTACGATAGTATTATCCAATTCGGTTTTCTGATAATCAGGCCGGGAGGAACGTTCTTCCCCCATAATTTTTTTAGTAAAATAATCAAAAGTTCCGGAAGCACTGGAAGGACCGTAAAGCTCTAATTCAGCATCAGGCCAGGAAGGATCCACTTCATTCCATTTTTGAGCCGGATCTTCAGGCCGCCATATATGTTCCAGCTGAGCCACTGTTATATTATTTACAGGACACTTCTTGTTAACTACAATAGTTATAGCGTCTATACCTACCTGAAACTCCAGGGGTGTAATCCCGTTTTGTTCAGCCTGTTTGAATTCTCCCTCTTTGATCCTGCGGCTGGCATCATTAATAGCTGTACGGCCCGGGATAAAAAAATTTTTAAAACCGCCGCCGGTACCGGTGGAACGTACCGGTATATTCACGCCAGGGTTTTTTTTGATAAACTCCTCTGCTACAGCTACGGTTATAGGATAGACCGTGCTGCTGCCCGCTATCTCAACATTGCCTTTCAGTCCTGCAGCAGCGTTGGAACAACTGCAGCAGAAAACAAAGAAAGCCAATGCCGGTATAATATTAAATATTAGTTTGGTTTTATTTTTCATTTTTGCTCCTTTAAAGAAAATAAAATTTAGTATTAAATTATAAATTTTCAATTAAGTAATTATTAATTTTCAGTTAATCTTATAATTTAATTTTACATGCAGATTCAATTTTATACTGACCGGCCCGGTCAATAATATTATAACCGCCCCCGGACAGTATTTCTATACTTATAGTTTTAGTAAATTTTTTACTAAAAATAAGCCACATATCAACACTCTTAATTATGTTTTCCGGTTTTTTGCCGTTTTTTATCAGCTGTAAAACCGGAGCTTCCGCTTCCAGTTCCAGCTCTGCCGCATCTTTTTTAAAAAAAGAAAATTTTACAGTCGGTTCCATTTCCAGACTAAATTCTCCTTTACTATTATCCATAATATCAAACTCCAGGTCAGCTCCCAGCTTAAACTTACCCAATGTTACATAGGGTTCCAGGCTAATCTCATCAGCAAAAACGGCCTTAACCAGGGAATAATACAACTCGTTTTGTAATCCCAAACTGAAAATACCCGGTTTAAGTTTAAATTCACTCTCCAGTTCCAGTTCCCCGGCTTGCGGATCAGGCAGCAAAGGAATTTCCCATTCCAGACTGATATGATAAGTAAATGTTTCTTTTTTACGGGAGAATTTTACTTTTGGTTCAGCTGCCAGAACAAAACCTTCATTAAACGCTGCTTCTGATTCACTCTGCAGCTGGACAGACCAGCCTGCTCTGAGCAGAGATGGCAGAAGAGAAAGTAAAACTGCTGCTGCTAAGATTTTTTTCATAATAATCACCTTTAGTTTATAAATATTAATAATATCATAGCGCATCTATATTAATTTTTGATTAAGAAATTGTTAATTTTCGGTTAATTTGTTAATTTTCAGTTAATTTTTGCTTAATTTTACTTAAATTTAATAATAATTATTTCATTTTCTTAATAGTTTCTTAACAAAAATTTAATCTTAAATTAACAAATTAGTTTTATGATAACACCCAAAACATTAAACAAGGTTTTTCCCTATGCAAAGTAAAAATATCTTTATCATCCTGCTAACATATTTTTCATTTTTCGAATTTATTCCGGCACAAAGCAATGCTGCCGACCGCACTGATTTAACCGTTACCAATGAATCCGCAAAAGTATATCAGACCAATACAGCGCTGGCAACTGACACTAATATTATTTCCTCCCCCTCCATGGCAAGTGCCGGCGCCGGAATGATTACCGGAAAGGTAATAGATAAACAGACAGGACAACCGATTCCCTTTGCTACCGTCTCTGTAGAAGATGCCGAGGGTAATGATACCGGCGGTTTTGCAACTACAGATATAAACGGCATCTATACTGTAAATAGTGTTGCTTTAACCAATATTGTTTTAATATTTGACAGTGACGAATACCTGCAGGCAGCATTACCGGTAAAAATAGAAAAACCTGAAACCAGCGTTAATGTCAGCCTGAAACCGGCAGGTAAAACCGGCCAGGATAAAAAAAGGCTGCGGGATGTCAGAGTAAAAGCGCAAAAAATTTCCGGCAGCGAAGCTACCCTGTTGTCCAAACGGCGTAAAAGTATGGTGGTTCAGGATGCTATTGGTTCCGAAGAGATAGCAAAATCTCCTGACAGTGATGCCGGTGATGCA
>CAZFAK010000036.1:0-5386 GCA_964517045.1 uncultured Spirochaetia bacterium
AATTATTAAATATTGCGCTCAAAACCATCTGCTGACTAATTTTACAGTACTGGTTATTTTTATCAGCGGGCTCTATTTCTGGCAGCATACCAATAAAGAAGAGATGCCCAACGTGGAGTTTCCGTTTGTCAGGGTTTCGGCAAACTACTCAGGCGCTACTCCGGAAGAGGTGGAATATTTTATAACCAAACCCATTGAGGACGCACTTAAAGGGCTGGACGGTATTCACAGTATACGCAGCACATCATCCAGCGGTTCCTGCAGTCTGTTCATAGAACTGGAACAGGAGCTGGCGGATATGGATACGGTTGTCTCCGACATCCGGAGCGCGGTTTTGGAAGTGCGGCTTCCGGACGAGGTAAGGGATGAGCCGCGCATACGCCAGTTTAAAACAGGTCAGAAAGCTGTTCTGGATATTGCGGTTATTAATACCAACTGTGAACTGCTGAATAACCGCAACCGTTATCACCTGCAGCAGCTGGGCCTGTCCCTGGAAAACCAACTGACTTCTCTGGCTGAGGTCAGCAGTATCAGCCGGAGCGGTTACCTGAAAAAGGAGATGCAGGTTAATCTTGATCCGGATAAACTGCGTATCTATAATATCCCGGTCAGTACAGTCTTGAATAAAATCAACAGCCATAACATCCGTCAGCCGGTAGGCAGCCTGGAAGACCGCAAAGAATCGCGGGTAACTTTGTCTGCGTCGCTTTATAATAAAAAGGAGCTGAACAACCTGATCATCCAGGGAGCATTTACCGGTCAGCCTGTCAGGCTGAAACAGATTGCAGCGATAACCAATGCATTTGCAAAAAATACTTCTATAATAAAAGTTAACGGCTATGAGGCTATAATTTTCAGAGTAACTAAATCCGGTAGCAGCGGTATTTTAAAAGCAATGGCTAAAATCCGTCAGACGGTAAATTCCTTCCGGCAGAACAGCCTGAAAAACAGCCCTGTACAAATAGTACTCCTGGATGACGAGTCCCGCGATATCCGTAACCGGCTTTCTATCATTACTGTTAACGGTATGATCGGTTTTGTACTGATTCTGATAATGCTGTTTATTTTTCTTGATTTCCGTTCCGGAGTATGGGTAGCAATGGGGATTCCGTTTTGCTTTGCTTTTACCCTGACCATTGCTTCCATGATGGGTTATACTATCAATAATATTACCCTGGCCGCGGTTATCATTGTAATGGGAATGATCGTGGATGATGCGATTGTGGTAGCGGAAAATATTACCCGCCTGCGCGCCGCAGGCATACCCTTTAAAGAAGCAGCCCTGAAAGGTACAGTCCAGATGCTGCTGCCGATCACTGCCAGTATTGTCACCACCTGTATTGCCTTTATTCCACTGCTGTTGATGGGCGGGCGGTGGTCCAGAATGAACAGTTTTATCCCGCCGATTATTTTCCTGATGCTCGGCGCCAGCCTGTTTGAATCGGTTTTGATCCTGCCCGGCCACATGAATCTGTCCGTACCGCGTAAACTGCAGGTGATTTTTTCTCTGGGGCTGCTGCCCTTGATTGAAAAATATTATCCGGCGCAAAATATTAAAAAAAATAATATTGCTGAAAAAAATACTAATGCTGAAAAAAAACACTGGTTTATGAAAATTGAAAAGCGTTACGGTAAAATAATCGAATGGACTCTTCATCACCGTAAAACAGTTTTTATGGTTTTTATAATGCTGTTAATTACAGCCGCTTTTATTTTTATCAGCAAAATGAAATTTGAAATGTTTCCCAGGGAGGAAAGTACTCAGGTCAGTCTCAGCGCTACTGCGCCTGCAGGTACGACCCGCCTGCAGACCGCTGCCATGGCCTTGAAACTGGAGCAGATCCTTAAACCTGATCTGGGAAAAAATTTAGTTGGTTTCAGAACACGCATTGCCCGCGGCCGCCGGGGCCGGGCTGCGGAGGAAAACCGGCTCAGTATGCGTATCGAGCTTGTTCCCCGCGGGAAACGGAATAAACCCCTGAAAGAACTGCTGCAAATCTGGGAAAAAAAGATGAAAAAAATTCCTGATTTTACGGAAGTACGTTTTATGAAGCACTGGTGGGGCAGTGACAGCGGCAGTCCGATCGAGCTGGTAATCCTGGATAACAATGACCAAACCAGGGGAAAAGCAGTCCAAAAGATGTTTGCCATTATGTCCCGGGACCCTGCCCTGATCAATACAGAAATTGAAAGAGAACTGACCAGTCCGGAGTATACCTTGAAAATAAACCATGACAAACTGGTAAAACTGAGTATTAATCCGGGTGCAGTCGGTGCTACTTTAAGGACCATCCTGGACGGCAGAGTACTCTACGAAATACCTTCCGGTGATGAAGAGACTGACCTCAAGGTTACTGTGCAAAAGTCAGCTAAAAACCGGATAGATAAAATTCTGAATCTCCCTGTGGAAAACCGGAGCAGTTATATGGTACCTCTGAAGAATATTGTGAGTATTAAAAAAGGAGAAACCAGAGCCTCTATTTCCAGAGAGAATTTTAAGCGGACAACCAAAATCTATGCTGACTTGCGCGCGCGTATGCCGGAAAATCCTCCTGCCGGGAAAGGAAGCAAATTCGGTAAAAAAAACAGCAAAAACAAACCGGAGCCCAAAGCTTCGGCGCAGCTAAAGCCAACCAGAGAAACCAAACCGGCGCCAAATGAAGAATTGGTTGATAAAACACCGCTGGAGATTGCGGCTTATTATGAAAGCAAAATTTTCCCCAAAGTTATGTCCATATATCCAACCACTACCATGTATTTCAGCGGGGAGATCAAGGATTCCCGTGAGTCGCAAAGTGAATTTATTTTTGCAATCTGGTTTGTTTTTTTCATGATCTTTATTGTACTGGCCTTGCTGTTCCAGTCTCTGCTTAAGCCGCTGATCATTATTATAACCATACCGTTCGGTTTTATCAGCGTTATAGGGGCTTTTTATCTGCATGGTATGGAAGTTTACGGTTTTTTCGCAGTGATCGGCTGTCTGGGGCTGGCCGGAGTAGTTGTTAATGATTCCATAGTGATGCTTTCCAAGCTGATTAATGAGTTTGAAACCGGAACGCGTTCCTGCCCCAGGTTAAAAAAGATCGCTGATGTGGCCAAAACACGGCTCAGGGCCGTAACCCTGACCACACTGACCACAGTAGCCGGACTCTTTCCCACAGCTTACGGAGTGGCAGGTTATGACTCAATGCTGGCTGAAATGATGCTGGCTCTGGGCTGGGGTCTCCTGGGCGGTACTTTTATAACCCTGATCCTGGTTCCCAATATTTACGCAGTGACGCTCATAATCCGCTATAAATATTTTCCGCAATCTTTAAAACAAGGTAACAAAAATGTACAGGCTTTATAAAACAATCCTGCCTTCCGGCTTACTCTTTTTTTTCAGTCTGTTTTTATCCGGAACAGAGGTACCGGAACTAACCCTGAGTGATTTCATTACCACAGCCTGCCGCAAACAGCCGCAGTTTCAGCAGCTGCTGATAAGAGAGCTGGAAATAAAGTATCAGAAGGTGATTGATTTTCCGCCCGGCCAACTGATTTTATCCCTGCTTCCGGAATATAGTTTGAAGCTTGGTTCTACAAATAAGCACACTTTGAGTACTACCCTCAGCCTGGCGCGTCTCTTTCCGGTAAGCGGCACAGAGATAAAAGGAATTTATACGACTTCTCCAGCCGGCGGCAACCAAAAATCCTCCTTTTCCATTGCTGTGATCCAGCCCCTGGTACACAATGCTTTCGGTTCCTTAAACCGTCTGGACAAAAAAATGACCGCTCTGGAACAAAAGTTAGTCTCTTTTCAAATCCTGGAAAGTTATGAAGATTACCTCGCTGTTTTAATGAAACTCTACTATGACTGGTTTACATCCCATACTGCGCTGGATCAGGCCGCCGGTGCTTATCAGGACAACCTGGAGCTTTTAAAAAATATCCGCGCCAAAGCAAGGGCCGGTATTGCAAACAAGGCAGATGTTGCCCAAACCAGGATACAGGTATTAGCCAGCCGGGAAAATTTACTTACCGCATCCAATACTCTGCAAAAGGTTTTTAACGAAATACGCAGCGCTGCCGGCAAAAAGGCTGATTATCAGGCCGGGCCGGTAAAAAAACTCCCCCGCCTGACAAAGATAAAGGACACAGCCACAGCTATTGAAGAAACGGAAGCGGACAGCCGCACTTTCAAAATAATAAAACTTAACCGGAAAACAGCTGCTTTAAACGCTGAAAAATACCAAAAAGAACTGCTGCCCGAGATCAACCTGGAAATGAGCTTTATCAGGGAAGGAGATGACTATTTTCCCAAAGACGGCGCCAGCGAGTTTAACATCGGGCTGAACCTAAACCTTGCTCTTCCGGACAAAACCGGCCGGGCTTTAAAAGAACAGGCCGGGCTGCGTTTGAAAAGAACGGTTTTAAACAATAAAACCCAGATAATTAATTTTAAAAACACTCTTAAAAATCTTTACGCAACTATTATTTTACATCAAAAACTGCTTGACAGTTATGCGCAAAAAATTACTTTAAGCAGGCAGGTATATGATAATAAAAAAACAGAATACCGGCAGGGACGGGCATCGCTTAATGATCTGATCCAGGCTAAAAACAGTTATCAGAAAATTAAAAGTGACAAACTGAAAACCGCTGCCAAACTGCAAAGTCTGATTATAGAATGGCTGCGTTTGACTGATTCCCTGCTCCAGGGTGAGAACAAAATTACGCGGGAAAAGTTGCCAGTAGAAAATTAAAAGAGCGGATACCGAAGAGTTAAAAACAGAAATCTCTAAGGTTGACCAGAGTACCTCTATTCACTTTTGAAGGACCCTGAAAAAGGGGATAGAGGTGCCTGGTCAATCGCTATATTTCTTAACTAACTCTAATACTAAATACAAATTCATAAAACTTTACCGGAATTAAAATTCACACCCGACATCCAGCAGCTTTTGCTCTCAGACCCAAAGCATGCTATAATACGCGCCATTTATGAATTTCATAAATTAATTATGCATAGATATGATTTTCAAAACAGATAAATCAAGGAGTAAAATATGAGTACTATTAATGGAATAACCGGCCAAAAGACTGAAGCAAGTGTAATTAAAAAAATGATTCAAAAAGCGCAACACCGCGGTCCGGATAATATTCAGATTAAAGAACTGGACAATGGCTGTCTGGGCACCGGAGAACTTTCCCTCTCCTCCCGTTCCACAGCTGCTATGGCCGGCGATGATAAACTTACAGTCCTGCTGGACGGTGAACTCTATAACAGTTTACCGGCAGACAAATCCAATGCAGATTTTATTAAAGAAAGTTATGCCCGGGAAGGTAAAAGCTGCTTTTCCAAACTTGACGGTATTTTTTCATGCGCTATTCAGGATAAGGACGAAACTAT
>CAZFAK010000036.1:5396-16395 GCA_964517045.1 uncultured Spirochaetia bacterium
CCTGGTACGGGACGGAGTTGGTTCACGGCCGCTTATTTATCAGACCGATGGAAAAACACTCTATTTTGCGTCCGAAGCAAAATCGCTGATTGAACATACTGCTACTGTAAAGGAGCTGCCGCCGGCCCATTATTTTTCCACGTCTGAAGGACTTAAAACCTATAACCCTTATACGCCGTCAGCACCCTCTTACAGCAGCCCTGAAGAAGCTATAAAAATACTGGAAGAACTGCTTGTAAAAGCTGTTAAAAAACGAATGGCTGACAAGGCTGTAAAAGCGGTTTCCCTTAGCGGCGGTCTGGACAGTTCTATTATAGCCTCCATTGCTAAAACCATTGATCCCGCTATAAAACTTTTCAGTACAACTATCAAGCGCTACCCCAGTAAGGATATCGGATTTGCCAAAGAGATGGCTGCCTATCTCGGACTGGAACATGAGATTTATGAGATAACCGATGAAGATATCAGCTCTTTTCTCTCTGATGCAGTCTGGTATATGGAAACCTTTGACGAAGATTGTATCTCGGGTGCTATTGCCAACTATTTTACCTCCAAAATGATAGCAAAGCATACTAATTGTATTGTCTGCGGTGAAGGGGCTGATGAATTATTCGGCGGCTATTTCAAAGAATTAAAAGCAGTCCCCTCTGTAGAGGAAAAGGAGCGCATTGCCAAAAAACTGGTTCAGATTGCTTATAATTCAGCTCTGCGGCGTTTGGACCGGGGCTGGATGGCCAATTCAGTCAATTACCGCACCCCGTTTCTGGATCCGGAAGTAGTAGCCTTCAGTAATAAGGTAAACATGGATCTTAAAGTTCACTACGATAAAAAAAAAGGCGCAGAGGTGGAAAAATGGATACTGCGGGAGGCATTTAAAAAATGGCTGCCGGAAAGCATCTATCAGCGTTCCAAAATGCGCTTCGCCGGTGGTACCGGAGTTGATGATCTTATGGACCAGCTGGCCGGCTCCCAAATAAAAAAAGAGGAGTTTGAACAGAACCAGACTACAGCAAACGGCCTGCAGTTAAACTCATCCAAAGAGCTGCACTACTACCGCTTGTTCAGAGAACACTTTCCAAAAGATTATGAAAGTCTGGTAGCGAGATGGGACCCCTTTAAATAAAAAAAAATTCCGCTTTTAAACGGCCTTATGCACCGCGAAAATAAGTAACAGCCACTGCAGATTTGTTTCTGCATATGACATTCGTTCAACTGCAACATTACGTTCAGTGCTACACTATGTTTTATCGCAGGTTATAAAAACCGGCGCAGTGCGCAAGCCGTGCAAACAATTTAATTTAAGATGAAAACAGGCAAAACTGACCAAACTACCTGTTCCCGCTTTCACAGGCTGGTATAAGCCAGTAAAAATGGAAATTAAATAATGCATAATCCAAAAAATACTTGCATTTTTACAAATAGATAGTATAATTATATATTATGTAACCGTTTACAGTTTACCTGCCCTTAATAAAGAAATTAAAAATAAAAAGGGGAAAAAAATGTATTTATATAAAATAAAAAGCTTTATAACCGCAATCTTTGCCGCGGCAACACTTTTTTTAAACGCCCAAACCCGGCCGCTGAATCTAACTGCCGCTGAATTTTCCGCTGGCGCCAATATGCTGACCTGGGATGATGATTCTGTCAACGGCTATTACCGGGTGTATTGCTCCACTAACGGCCCCATTACAGCAGATAATCTTACAAATGCTGTTTTTCTGGAAGAGATCATGCCGCGCGTAAACGGCACCACCACCTGGTTTCACATCCTCTCCTCTTATCCGGAGACCTCTTTTATTCAGGATACACCTTTTTACTATGCAGTAACCGTTAACCCTGATCCGGAACATTTTGAGATGATAACCAATGAAGGCGAAAGCGGCTGGGACGCAGTAGCAATAGACGAATCATGGTCCGGCATAGATATTACCCCCTATGATTATTTTTGCTTTTCCGTTAAAGAGTTTGCCGGCAACTGCAGTTATACCGGTTTTTTTT
This sequence comes from uncultured Spirochaetia bacterium, assembly GCA_964517045.1. Lineage (GTDB taxonomy): Bacteria > Spirochaetota > UBA12135 > COTS27 > CAZFAK01 > CAZFAK01. The sequence goes on from CAZFAK010000036.1 coordinate 7,398, forward strand.
TCCAGGAGGGACAGGGAGGCGGTGACAATTCCATAGCCAGAAATTTTCAGGATTATATCAGCGTAAAATCAGCCTGGCAAACAGTTAAAGTACCGCTCATCGACCTTACCAATACCAACTCCTTTGATCCTTCTTCCGTAAGATACCTTTATTTCGGCAACAATAATCAATACTGCGCCTATGGCCTGGATAATATTTATTTTTCCAACTCTGCCAACGGCAGCTCCCTGCCTATCTACAATGAAACCGAAACTATGGATATCGGCGCTCAGGGAAACTTTCAGGCTGATTATTATGAATCCAACTACGGCGGCCAGGGTATAGAACAGGGTATAGAGATGGGAGTTAATAACACCCTAAGTCCGGTTATCAACAAATTACTGACTGAATCCGCCCACTGCCAGCAGCTGGAGGTAATCTATCAGGCAGAGGGTATCAACCGTCTGACCTGGGAAGATACAATTCATACCAACGGACGCTACCGTCTTTACTGTTCAACTAATGGTCCCATAACAGCAACCAACCGCTGGGATGCCATGATTCTGGAAGATAATCTTGATCTGAACAGCCGCAGTTTTGATCATGTGCTGGCCGGGTACAGTGAGACTTATGTAACCAACCCTACCCCCTTCTACTATGCCCTGACTGCTTTTACCGGCAATGAGCTTGACTACCTGCGCATCACTTATGACGGCGATGATGCCATTGAAGGCTGTCTGCTGCATAAACACGACTGGGGTACTTATGACCTGACCGGCTATGATTATATAGAATTTTCCCTGCGGGGGGTAAGCGGCGGTTATGATCAGTTTATTATAGCACTGGAAGACCAGGGAGGAGACCAGCACTGGCGTACCAATGCTTATCTTACCAACTGGGGCGAAGTAAGTACCAACTGGAATTCATACAAAGTCCCTATAGCTGAACTGACTAACGGGCCCTGTTACAGTAACGGTACCCTGGATATCAGTGCGATCCTTCATCCCAATCTTATTGCCAGAAACACTGCTATGACCGTAGATATTGCCAATATCCGTTATACCAGTTCCTCCCTGGCTGATAAATGGATATTCAAGGATACTACTATTCTAGTCGGAGGATGGGACGGGGATCCCAAAGCCATTATAACCAATCAGGTAAACATTTCAGCCCCGGTCCGCATAACCGGTCCGGGACGCTATATAGAATCCGAAGTAATATTATATACCAATTCCGTTGCTTATCCGACTACCAACCAGGTACCTCCGCCCGGTGTAGTTTTTGAAGTCCGGCATGACAATCTGGCTGTAACCGCAGAATGGGAAGAGGTAATAATAAACGCCCGCGATGCAGTTTCCAATACTCTTCTATCTAACTATATCCAGACCATTACTATTACCGCTGCCGGCGGCACATCAGGCCAGGTCTCACTGAGCAATAACGGCAGCGGCACCCTGACCCATACAGGCGGGCTTAACTGGGATTACAGTTTTCAAAGCAGTGACAACGGCAGTATATCCCTGTTTGTTAAAGATATGACTGCAGAAGCTATCAATATTAACATTACTGAAGGCAGCTATCAGGATACGGATACAGAGGGACTGCTTACTTTTTATACACCGATAGCTGATTATTTTAAAATCACGCATGCCGGCACCATCTCCAACAACACCTGGAGCTATGTCTGGATCCAGGTTTACGGTACCAACGGCCTGCCCCTGGTTGATTATAACAGCACTGTAAGCCTGAGTACTGACGGCAGTACCGGCTTTATTGACTGGCAAAAAGATCCGTCTAATCCGCCTGACGGTTCTTTGACAAACACCGGACCCGGTACTGCTGATTACCAGTTTGAGCCGTCCGACAGCGGTCTGGCTATGCTGCAGATCAAAGACGGTGCTGTGGAAGATATAAACATTACTGTAACCGACGGATCAGCTTCTGATGATGATACTGAAGGCTTGCTGCACGTTATAGGCGATGATACCTCCTTAACTATTAGCGAGACCAATACTGCTGACGCCCAGCTGGTTAGCGGCAGTGTGCTTTTCAGCGGCACTTCGGAAAATATGAACGCTGCCTTTGATCCGGTAACCACCTATCTGCGCCTTAACAGCGGACCGTGGTCAGAGTTCAGCACAGCCACGGTCTGGAGCACCAATGTCTCTGTTGCCGCTCTCAGTGACGGCACAAACAGTTTCTCGTTTCTCGGTGTTAATACTACCAATGTAAGCAACATGCTGACCCGCTACCTGCTGGTGGACAATTCACCGCCTGTAATAAGCCTGGTCTCGCCTGCTGCCGGAGAAAACATTGACGGTATTTTCACCTTTGACGGAACTGTTACGGAAAATTTAAGCAGTGTCAGTACGGCAGCCGCTTTTATAAGTAATGCCGGCGGTCTGCAGCACGTAGAAAATCTAAGCGGTCTGCCTGACTGGAATTTTAACCTGGACACTACCCTGCTCAGTGACGGCTCCAATTATATCTACCTTACTGCTACCAACACCCTGGGGCTGGGTACTAATTCCGCGCCGGTTGCTTTTTATGTGAACAACAGTACTGTAATTATTACCAACATTGTCTATAACCCGGTTATCAGCAATGACAGTCTCTACCTGACCGGCAGTCCTGGCTTTAGCGGTATAGCTACCAATCAGAATCCGGCCCTGGCTGATCCTGATCTTGGTTTCTATCTTGACACTTTACTGATTACCAATATACAAACTACTAACTGGAGTTTTACTTTAAACACATCATCCTACAGCGACGGAACCCACCAGCTGCGTGTCAAAGCTGTAGCTGCAAACAATAAAACCAATGCCGTAACCAACAGTATTGTTATAGATAACTCCCCGCCCGCATGCGGTGTAACTACTGCTATCAGCAGTTTCTATTTTACCAATGATTATACTATGACCGTTACCAACAGTGACCCGCACAGCGGTATCAGCAGTGCTGCTGTCCTTGTCTCCAATGCGGACGGAATACACACAAGTCAGTCCCTTACCACCAACCAGTCGCAGCTGTATACACTGGATCCTGCTGTCTACAGTAACGGGCCGTACACGCTGCTGCTTAGCAGTGTTAACTTTCTGGGGCTTACCAATCTGACCGCGTATACTATTAACATATCCAATCTACCTCCGGAAGTTACTCTAAATACGGCGGTAACCAATAACAGTCTTTACGGCAATAATATAATTCTAAACGGCACTGTCAACGGTAACGGCTCAGCTATTACCGCTTTACAATTAACTGTTTCCAACAGCCAGGGTATAGTTACCAATACTGATATCAGCACGCGTATTGACGGCTTTAACTGGGATTTTATTATAAACTCTCTTAGTGATAAAAAATGGACCAACGGCAGCTATACGGTCAGCCTTTATACGGAAAACAGCGCCGGTTTCACTGACACGGCCGGGCCGCTTACCTTCTATATAAATAATCTTAACTTTGCGCCGCTGGTGGGACCAAACCCGTTAGATCTTTCCCGTTATGATAGTCTGACCATCAAGGGGTTGCACTGGGAATCTGAAATTTTCATTTACAATATTAACGGCCGCTTGATCTGGAAAAACCGGGATATGCAGCAGGCTTTTGCCCGGAATACTGATCATGCTGCGGGTACGGTCACCTGGAATATGAAAAACACTGATCAGCAGCAGGTAAGTTCCGGTATTTATCTAATCTATATCTTACCCCGGCCCGATGCTGAGCCCGGTTTACATAAAATAACTGTTACAAGGTAATAATCATTCAGCCATACTTCTACCCGTACAACTGCTCTGCTTAAAATAATTTTAAAACAAAGGTAAACTATGAAAAAACAACACCAGAATAATTTTTTTTTAATTAGCTCGCGCTATTACAGCGCTGCCTTTCATAAGAGAAAACCTTTCATCGGCTTTTTGTCTGTAGAATCAGGAGGAAGGAAACGTAGTCATCTGGATCACAACCTGCTCAAACCGGGATACGGTATATCCCTGTGCAGCGGCAGCATTATCCGCCGTTGTACAGCCGCTATAAAAAACAAACAGATAACTTATAATATAAAATCAGCCGGCTTCAGCGGTAAAATCACAGTTAAGTTCACCGACAAAAACCTTAATTTTAAATTTATTGCCTCAACCCCTTTAAAAAAAATACCGCTTCTGCCTGCCTTTTCACCCAAGGCAGCACCGCCTGCACTTTTGGGCCGTCTCTATAATTACCGGGATCAGGATATAGATCCGTTTCCGGTTCACGGCCGTCTGATGCCGGCCGGCATCTGTCTGCCGGGCTGGATTCTCTTTCCCGATTACGGTATGGTAAAACTACAATCACCGCAGCCGGGAATATTTATACGGCAGCAGGCTTTTCAGGACAAAGGAGAACGAGGACTAAACCTGGGATTAACCAATCAGCATTATCATACTACGCTCAAGGCATTTCACCATGGCTATCTGCGCTTTCATTTCTTCTCGCCCCGGCCCAGACAGCACTTTGAGCTCAATCTAGGAATTGTACCGGAACATTATCCTTCCATAATAAAAAAACAGACTAAAGCCGCCCGCTGGAACGGTTTTAAACGTACCTGGATGAATGCCTTTCAGCCCAATTGCCAAAACCATGAGATCGGTGATAATATTTACATGCCGGGGCGGACCCATCTGGCTATGGTTTTTAAATCCGACATGGCAGTCTTTACACCCGACCTGGCACCAGGTATATCAGTACGTAATGTTATCCGTAACAATATAACCAGATGCTACTCTTATAATCTGGGACGGGACGGTAAGCTTTTCAGTCTGCGACGGCAAAACGGGAAGATAATCAGAAAATATATTAATTACAATGACTGTGACCCGGCAATGCTTATTGCCTTCAGCAACCATCTGCGCGCTACCAATGACTGGGGCTGGGCCTTACCTTTACTAAAACAGACGGCCAGGGCTTGCCGCTATCTGCTCAGTCAGGATAAAGACAATGACGGTATCCTGGAATCTGCTTTTCACGGCAACCACATGGATGATCAACGTCCCAGCATTAACTGGTGGGATGATTTTGCTTTTGGCCATAAAGACGCTTACTATAATCTTCTGGCTTACAGAGCGTTGAAAGAGATGATGAGCGTATATAATCTCTGCGGACGGCAGCAGCTGGCAGCAGAAATAAAAAAAATCCTTGCAGAATTTAAAAAAAATTTTTCCAGAATATTTTACAACCCTGCCAGCGGCGTTTATTGCGGCTGGGTCAGCCGGGACGGGCGGCAGCATGATTATATGTTCTCTTTTATTACAGCCATGGCAGCTATACAGGAGGTAATTCCCCGCCGGACTGCGCGCCGGGCTTTGAATATCCTTTACCAGAAAATGCGGAAACAGGGTTATGACTTTAAATACGGGGTGCCCGGCCCCTGTATCCCGGTAGACAAACAGGATACATGGGTTTGGGAGCCTATGTCAGCCTGGGGACGTTATGAAAACGGGGGACTGTGCGGTCATACTGCTTATTATTTTATACAGGCCTTATACCAATACGGTATGCGGCAAAAAGCTGACCGTATCCTTTTTGCCATGCTGGAGACTTTTGAAAAAGAGCCGACCCACAGCGGTGTCCATCCGGGTTATACCAAAAGCTGCGACTGGCGGACCAAAGAGGGACAATCCTGCGGCTATAATTATCTCGCAGATAACTATTATTTTCTACTGGCAGTTATCACCGGCTACTGCGGCATTAAAATGCCGCCCGTTAAAGCCCCGCCTGCTCATCTGGTGGAGAAAATGAAATAAAATTCCTGTAAAAACAGGTGACCGGATAACCAAAGCGTTAAGCACATATACAAGCCACCGTAGACTTGCGCTGCATATTACCGCTGGTCAACTCCTGCGCTAACTGCAGAATTACAGTATGGTTTAGCTTTAGCTTAAATAAAGTTTTCTTATAAAGCGGGCAGAGACGCTTTACTTCCTGGCAAACTGTAATATAAATACAAATTAATAATCTTTACAGGAAATTCATATCTTGCTATTTTTTAAATTTTGTTGTTATAGTAAAATATATTATGGCTGCTTTAAATATTTTTCTACCATCCATAACCAAAGTAAAACGTCACAGAATAAAAAAAAGAAGTCAACACAGAAATCCCAGTACCGGCAACCGCTTATTGGTCATATTAAAAGGGAAAGGAAAAATAAAAACAGACAACCAGAAACAGTCTTTTAATACCAATACTGTCCTGCTGCTGAAACAAAACCAAAGATATACTGTTTCAACCGGCAGCGAAATAGATTACATTGCTGTTGATTTTCTGCTGCAGCAACTGTTTTCCAAAAAACAGCAATTAAGCCGGGCTGACCAGCAACTGCAAGATTTTCTTACCACAGATTTTAAAAAATATCATGTTATCAGACTTATCGACCGTAAACCCTTTATCAACCGCAGCCGCAGCATACTTGAAGAATATTATTATAAAGATCTGGGCTCCGGCCTTTTATGCAGTTTTTATCTTATGGAAATGATAATATTTATAGCTAAAAATATTAAATTTTATAAAATGAAAAAACTTGATATCAGTTCTGCCACCTCTACCAAAGTTGAAAATATAATCAATAATACTCTGAAATATATGAAGAAAAATTATTACAATGATATCAACATCGATAACCTTTTTCAAAAACACAGTTATCATGCCAACTATCTGAAAAATATGTTCAAGGAAAAAATAGGTATACCCCCTTTAAAATGTCTTACTATTTTAAGAATTGAAGCAGCGCGTAAACTGCTCCTGTCCACAGACCTTACTGTTAAAGAGATAGCAGCGCGGGTCGGCTATAAAGATTACTGTTATTTTATCCGCTGTTTTACCAAATACACCCGTATCGGCCCGGCTTCCTACAGAAAAAAAAACGCTTAAAGAAAAAATCTTTAAAATGTCCAGTCCTTGAAAAAAAAGTCATATACAAACTACATAATTTATAATATAATTACAGTACATAAACCTGAGTTATATAGCTGTATATTATTTTTAAAGGATCCAGCCATGACTAAAATATATCCAATATTGATTTTATTACTAATAAATAATCTTTTCCCTGCTTACATAGCCAACCTGAAAGTAGAAAAGATTGAACCGGGCCGCACCCGCTTAAGCTGGGATTACTGGAAAGGCCCCGGTGATGAATGGCCTGAAGATATCGGCTACTATGATATCTACGCCAGTGAATCACCTACAGCACTTTCTGATCCTGATATAGCCCGGGAGTGGGCTATCCTGCTAAAATCAGGCCAGCACTGGTCCAAAGCCAACTATGAACATATTCTGGCCAACACTCCGGCCACTACCCATTCCGAAGACAGAACATATTACTACCTTATTGTTTCCTATGAAAATACCGTAGGTGAAACTATTATTTATGACGATGATGTTACCGGCTGGATCTATCAGAATCCCAACAGCGCCTGGAGTACCAGAGAGATCAGGGGTGAGGGGTATGCTTCCGGAACCTGCCTTTCCAATCTCTGTACCGGCGGTGCTTCCTATATGCCCGCCTATGTCTTTTTCCTCAGCTCAGCCAAAGCAGCTGATATCAATGATTATGTTGATGGCACAATCACCTTTTACATAAAAAAAAAAAGCGGCAGCCCGGAAAACATGGACCTGACCCTGGATACCGGCGCGGGCACAATGACCGCAGCCAAACCCTTTACCAACTATTTAAACGATCTCAGCCGCTACAATGACAATGAATGGACTATGGTGCAGGTGCCATGCAGTGATTTCACCAATGCTCCCTTTACAGAAGCAACTGCTTTATTATTTGCTGTGGGCAGCATCTCCAACGACACTGCCTTCCTGATTGATAAAGTCGGACTTAACACCAAAGCTGTAAGTCTCAGTTCTGCGCTTACCAGCCGTAAAACCGATGAGGGCATTGCCAACCGGGCGGTAATGCGGGAAAAAGTTATAATAGGCCTTAACAAAACAGTCATGCCGGGCTATCACTGGATCTCCTCTGACAGCGATGACTATATCGGCTGGCCGGAAACCACGGGCAGCATCTACTCTCTGCCGGAACAGGGCTCTTATGACGGTAACGGCGCAGTTGTCTTCGGATATGATATAAAGGGCTGGGGCGGGCTCGGCATCATGGGTGAATGTTATCTTACCAACTGGGATGAGGTACGCATGCAGGTAAGGGGTTTTGTAACTAGTCCCAGCTGGAGCGGGGGCCAGTCAGAGACTCTGACCCGTTTTACAGAAGAGGGCAGTGATTTCCGCAAGTCCAATCCTGAAGCCTTCCGCTTTGGTATTGATGCCAACCGGGTAACCATACCGGTATATGATACAGACCAGTGGAACGAGATCCGTATACCATTGAATGAAAAAATACATGGCGGTACTCTGCGCGCCTACTGGTGGAGTATTGAATTTCCCAAAGGCAAAGGCGCGTTTGCTATTGACAGTATCCGCCTGGTACGTACTAATATATATAAAGAGAAAAAGTTTGACAGTTCTCCGCTTAATATTATCGATTACTATCCCAAATCAGCTGACCTGCAACAGCTACTGGATAAACAGAAAACCGGCCGTATCGCACCCTGGATCAAGTTCAACAAAGTAATTAATCTGAAAACTATTCACGTAGTTTTCGGTCCTGATACTAATGAACTTTTTAATGCCTTTACCGTACTAAAAGGGCCGGAAGGTGCTGACCCCACAGCCTGGGACTGCTACTTAAGTACCAACCGGGAGGTTATACCAATTCAAAATAATACTTTTTTCATGTCCAATGATACTATTGCGGTCAATACTTTCATGTCAGGCCGGGACTATTACTTTATGGTGGATACCAATACTGCTGATTATTACGGCAATTCCCTGGGTGACCATATGGATAATTATTTTACCTGGAAAGTAAGCACCAGCCGGGTACCCTTGCAGGATGTTGAACTGGACCGCAAAAGCATTTCCCGCCGCAACAAGGAAAAGATCAACATTACCTTTCTGTCTGCTTCTACCGGCACCAATTCC
>CAZFAK010000037.1:0-16267 GCA_964517045.1 uncultured Spirochaetia bacterium
AGGCCGAACTAAGTCATACCCGCGAATATGAGGGGGCAGGCCTGGGCCTAAGCATCTCGAAAGCTTACATTGAGATGCTGGGAGGAACCATGAGCCTGGATTCAACACCCGGAGAGGGAAGTACCTTTTATTTTACCGTTCCCGGATCACCGGGCCCTTCTGCCCGTAAAAAGATAAAGAAAGATACGGTAAATATACCAGGGCCGGATAACCAGCAAAAAAAGCCATTCTGTACTTAAATGCTGGGTAAAAGCCGGCTGGTAAGGAGTCTCGCCTGCGTACTGCTGCAGAGCATATCCGCAAAAAAAACGCAGCTGCTGCCCTGCTTTGGAATCTGATTTATCCTGCAAAGCTGCCAAAGTACGGTTACTGCGGGTAATCTTTTCACCGATAACCAGTAATGCAGGAGCTACCTTGTCAATCAGAATCCGGGTATCTTTAAAAGATCTTAAAGCTGTTTCCGTGTCCAGAGTACCCTTGATAATTACATCAGGCTGGAGCCTTTTAAGATTGGTACGGAGAGAACGTAGATATTTTTCCTTGCTTCCCATTAAAAACAGGTATTTTTTATTTTTACAGAACAGATCAATAAGATCAATAAACAAAGCTGTGGTATTAATCTTTTTAAATGTATAATTACGGCTAAGCAAGCTTAGAAAAAAAGCCAGAAAACAGGAGTTAACATAATGCAGATCCATATGCTGCATCAAGCCCGCATGTTTTTTACTGAACATAGCCTTAAGCAGATCATACACAGTAAGAGGATATATAGTAACTGTTTTTTGCTGACTGATAACTTTTTTACGCAAATAATCAAGCAGTAATTTGTAGTTGCCCCGGGCGATCCGGTAATGATACATATTGATTATATAGTTATCCATTAAAAAAATTATAATATGGCGGGAGTGTTTTTACAACCTTGCCGGAAATTCCAGTTATATTTTTTCCGCTTTTATTATATAATTTAACAAGGTTAAATCAATGTGTGGTATTGTCGGATATATTGGCACTAAAAATGCCTATGAAGTAGTACTGGAAGGCCTGAAACGGCTGGAATACCGGGGCTATGATTCGGCAGGCCTGGCGATTCAGTCCGGCGCGCACATTACCTGTACCAAATCCTGCGGCAGAATTAAAAATCTGGAAAATAAATGTAATAATAAAAAAAAAAAAATTAGAGGTACTGCCGGTATCGCTCATACCCGCTGGGCTACACATGGCAGGCCTGCTAAAATAAATGCCCATCCGCATACGGATTGCAGCCGCAAAATTTATCTGGTACATAACGGTATTATAGAAAATTTTCAGTCCCTGAAAAAATGGCTTATGGAAAAGGGACACCGCTTTTACAGCAGCACAGATACGGAAGTAATATCTCATTTAATAGAAGAGTATTATAATGGTGATCTCAAAAGCACAGTAAGTAAAGTAACCCACCATCTGAAAGGAGCTTTTGCTTTTGCTGTTATACATAAAGATGAACCTGATAAAATGGTCCTGGCCCGGTTCGGCAGCCCTCTGGTGATAGGCTTGGGAGACAGGGAGTTTATTGCCGCTTCCGATGTAGCTGCTATTGTTCTGCATACACGCAATGTGATCTATTTAAATGACGGTGAAATGGCAGAGATATCCAATAACGATATTAAACTTTTTAATTTTGAAAAAGAGGAGCTTGACAAAGATATAGCCAAGATTGAATGGGATATAGCGCATGCTGATAAAAAGGGCTATCCCCATTTCATGCTTAAAGAGATATGTGAACAGCCGGTGACCATACAGGACAGTATACGCGGCCGGGTTATGCTTGATAAAGGAAACGCTAAACTCGGGGGTCTGGATAAAGTTGAAAAACAGATACGCGGTATTAATAAGATCAAAATGGTTGTTTGCGGTACAGCCCGGCATGCTGCCCTGGTAGGTAAATATTATTTTGAGGAGCTGGCCAATCTGGCTGCAGAAGTTGACTTTGCCAGTGAATTTCGTTACCGCCAGACTATCTGGGATAAAAAAACAGCTGTTATCGGCATTAGCCAGTCAGGCGAGACTGCTGATACCCTGGCAGCTATCAGGGAAGGTAAAGAGAAAGGCGCTCTTACTCTGGGTATTACCAATACAGTCGGTTCCACTATCGCGCGCGAGACAGACGCGGGTATTTATAACCATATCGGACCGGAGATATCAGTTGCCTCTACCAAAGCCTTTACCTCCCAGCTGGTGGTTTTACTACTGCTGGCTGTTAAAATGGGGCGGCAGCGCAGTCTTTCCCTGACACGCGGCCGGGAAATACTTAAAGAACTTAATAAAATTCCTGCAAAGATCAGCCGGATCCTGAAACAGCAGGACTATATTAAAGAGCTGGCAGACAGATACAAAAACAGCAAACATTTTGCTTTTCTGGGCCGTAAATTCAATTACCCGCTGGCGCTGGAAGGGGCTTTAAAAGTCAAAGAGATCTCCTACATCCATTCCGAGGGTTTACCTTCAGGCGAGATTAAACATGGCTCTATTGCTTTGATCGATAAAAAATTTCCCTCTTTTATAATTGCTCCGGAAGATTCGGTTTACGAAAAAAATATCAGCAATTTACAGGAGATAAAATCACGCTGCGGTGAGGTTATTGCTATTGCAACCGAGGGCAATAAGGAGATAAAAAAACTTACTAGCGATATTATTTATATACCGGAAACTATAGAAATTTTGAACCCGGTACTTACAGCCGTTCCTATGCAGTTATTCGCTTATTACCTGAGTTCCCTGAAAGGACTGGATGTTGACAAACCGCGCAATCTGGCCAAGTCTGTCACTGTTGAATGATTAATTATACTGCAGTATTTTTTTACAGCGCAGTATATTTTTACGGGCCATGTTATGACTCGGATCGAGTTTAAGTACTTCCTGCCATTTTCTGATCGCTGCCTGGTACTGTTTGAGGTTGTAAAACATCATGCCTTTGGCGTATAAAGCCTTTATCCGTTTACTGCTGCCTGCGCTGCTGCGGTGACTTTTAACATTACGGCCCCCGGTACGGTTAAATTCAGCCACAAAATTAAGTTTTTTTAAGCCGACCTTTGCCTTTATATGATCAGGGTTAAGCTGCAGCACTTTTTGCCAGGCCTGTTTGGCTTTGTCATATTTTTTCTCACTGTAATAAGTCATCCCTGTCTGGTAAATTCTCTCAACAGCCTGATGGTCTATGCTTTTCTGGCGTTCTTTTTTTCTTTTTTTTACAGTTTTTTTTCTTTTCTCCTGTTTTTTGGTTGTACCCTGGGCTTTATACATTAACTCCTCTGTATCACGGTAATCAGGTGCTATAAAATTGATAAGTTCAAACTCTGCAGCAGCCTGGTTTTTCATACCTCTTTTTAACAGGGTTTTACCTACAGCATAATGTTTCTGCAGAAACTCCTTAAAAAGTTTGGGATCCATATTTTTAAAACAAATCAGGTAGTGTTGCTTGGCAATCTTGTTACGGGGAAAGATTTTAAGTATCTGCTCCCATCTTTTTTTGGAAGCTGCATATTTTTTTTCTTTTAACAGTTCCTTGCCTTCTTTGATTAAATTTTTAATAATGTAGTAAAAAGGAGAGTTTATATCAACTTTTTCTTCCATCTGACGGCGTAATCCCTTTTGACTTAAAGTTAAATATTTCTTGGCCTGCGGATCGTCGGGAACAAACTTTAAAAACTTCTGAAAAAGGCTGGCCGCATGCTTGAACCGGTCGGAATGGTAATAGATTAAACCCTTTTCAAAAAAACGGTAATATTTTTCTATATCTTTTCTTTTTTCCTTTTTCTCCTGTTTGGAGAGTATCTCCCGTATTTTGGCAGCCATCTCTTCAGCAGTCCGGTTGCCGGGATCAAGTTCCAGTACTATCTCATACTGACTGAGGGAGTCCTCATATTTTTCCCGCTTGTAAAGATTGTAAGCTTTTTGTAAATATTTTTCTATCTCCTGACGAAACTTTTTTTCATTCTCCAGTCTGGCTTTTTTTACACTGATAGAGGTATACATCTTCTCCGCAGTTTCGTTGTCAGGGTCAAGTTTCAGAACTTCATCAAGATTATACAAAGCTTTTTCCAGGTCTTGAACACGGTCCGATTTTCCCAGCCGGCGGGCCTGCTCTAACAGGTTTTTAATCTTTGCTTTTAAAGCAGCCAGCTTTCTTTGACGCCTGAGCCTGTGCAGCCGTTTCTCTTCAGCTTTCTTTTTACGGTGTTCCTGCTTTTCCAGATACTTGTCGTACTCATCCGGATTTTCGGCAAAATAGAGTTTTTCCCGTATTTGATCCGAGTCACCGTACAGTAACGCCTTTTCGTAAAAATATTTTGCTTTTTTAAATTCCTTGCGTTTAAAATAATGGTTTCCTGCAAAACTGTAATTGATAAAAAAACGGTCTCTTGTTTTATTGGAAACACCGCGGCTGATCGTTTCAGTTTGACTGGTTACGCTGTCATTATGCGGCTGAACATTACTGACAATCCGAAACAGGCCTTCGCCATGATATACATTAACATGGTCTGTGGCATTTATACGCCTGGAAGCTGCATTAACCATTTTGGCAAATAAACGGTTTCTTTCCTCCTGTTTCAGTTTCTGCAGATATTGTTTGGTATAATTAACTGCTTTTTTGTTCTGCGGATCAAAAGCCAGGGCTTTGGCCATTTTACTGACAGCTTCTATTTTTTGATTTTTCTTTATGTACTGCAGACCTGATTCCAGAGCGTCATTTATCAGTTTATTGCGTTCTGTTACTTTATGACTGTATATTTTAGCCAGTTTATGCCAGGAAGCTTCATCAAAAGTTTTCCATAAAAATTGTTCAGCCCGGGCATTGTTACGGGCAGCATAGTTGGTCATTGCCTGTTCAAATAAAAGATCTGCCCTGGACAGACCATAATCTTTCTGCTTTTTAGCTTCCAAAGTACCCAATTGCTGCATTTTCAGGGCATTTTCAGACCAGGTACGAATTTTTTCCATTAGTATTTTAATCAGTTCCAGCTGGGCATAACATTCACTGTATAACCCGACTATATAAAGGTTCATCGCTTTTTTTAGTATAGCTTTGATCTCCGTATTTATCTCACTTGCCGATATCTCGTTTACAATCTGAATGTCTATAACCGAGGTGTTTTTAACTTTCGTATCAGCTTCAATTTTTTTTATAAGTTGATCAATCTCTTTCTCCGCTTTTTTTGTGGTACTAATAACCCGTGACCATTTTTTTTCGTTACGGGCTTTGACAGCCATATTAACATTGGTGCGGACGTCAAGAAAAAGTTCCAGCGCACCGGAATACTCTTTTTCCGCATCAATATCTATATCTTCCCGTTTGCCCAGAAGCAAAGCACCAAATAAAAAAAATAAGATAAATATTTTTAACCGCATAACTGTTTATTATTATATTATTACAGATCAGGGAGCAGCCCCGGAGTAATCCCTGTATCTTTTTTGCAGCATTTTTTTCCCCATTAAAGACGCTTCCCTCACGTTAACAAATTTATTGGACGCTATATCATAAATTTTTTTATCATATTTTTGCGCATCACGCAGCAGCCGGAAATATTTACGGGCGCGCAGCTTACGGCCCTTGTCCGCATACATTACACCTGCGTAAAATAGAGCGTCATTGTAAACTTTGGTTTGCTTTAGTTCACTGTTTTTCATAATAGAAAATATTTCAAAAAAAGCTTGCCGTTGCAAGCGGCGGTTGGTTTTATAATGATAATGTATAGTAAAACCATACCATAGTTTGGCTTTGGCTTTTAAAAGCGGATAGACCGCTTTTTGAGCTGCCTTCCTGAGATTTTTTAAAGCATAATTACGAAAATCAATTCTTCTTTTATCAGGGTAGTTACTGTCCCTGGACATGGCAAAGTAAGCCATACCTTTGAGATAATAAAGATCCAGATAAAGGGGTTTACGCAGTAATCTTACCAGTTTTTGATAATGACCTGCTTTAAAAATTTGCAGGTATTTGCTGTAGTCAGGACTTAGCTCTCCTCTGCCGGCTATCACATTTAATACTACAGTTGTTATGGCTCCCAGATTACCGGCATTATCAACGGCCCGGATATGAAAATAGTTTTTACCCTGTTCTGTAAAACGGGAAACGGGCAGGACTGTCTGCTCCGGTCCCAGGCTTACATCAAGCGGGTCCGCCTCTTTCTCTTTACCGTAAGCATAGGCATAACCCTGTATGCCGGAAGAATCTTTAACTTTTTTCCATTTTATCTGCAACTGTGAAATATCGGTTATAACTCCGGCAAAACGGGAAGTAACTTTTACGCGGGGAACACTCTCATCCGGTTCAAAAAAAATCACTCTGGACTCATCCTTGTCATTTACTTCCATACAGGTAAGATAAAAAATATCATTATTAATGACAAGGGAACTGCGTACATTATTTTTTTTATTTTTAAGATAAAAAAACGAATTAGCCAGGGTCTTCTGTTCCGGGAAATAATCCCGCCCTTTTATTTGATAATAGTTACCTTCCAGAGTGGTCCAGTTAAATTTTATTTTATTGTTATACCAGAAAAAAGCAGGATCCTCGGCTGAATCCATACTGGAGCTTATAACCTTTTCCTGGCCGGCGGTTATGTTTTGATCAAGTATAATTTCCTTAAGACAAACCTCCCATTTGGCATCCTTAAAACGGTTCCACATTAAATATATGGTATTATTTTTACTCAGTATTTTCGGATTAAAATCATTATAATCATCACTGGTAAGTCTTACATCCTGCAGTTTCTTATCTTTTATAACAGCTGTAAAGATCTCATCATCCTCTTCAAAACCGGAACCCGGATTGCGCTTTTGGTAAAATACATAAAGCTTGTCATCCTTGCTGCCTATAGCCGGAAAATAAAACTGATTTAATTCCTTCAGATCTTTTTCCGTGGATATATCAACCGGAGCATTTTGCCAGGATTTACCGTAATCCTTACTAAGACTATACTTTATAGTAAGTATACCGTCATTGTTTACCAGATAGAAAAGATACAGCAGATTATTTTCTCTATCAAAATACAGTTTGGGATTAAAAACCTCGTTTATTTTAAAGTTTAAACGGCTGCGCAGTTCCCATTTATTCTGCGCCAGATCCCCTTTAAAGATAAGCACACCGCTGTCAGGTGAGATAGCAGCTATAATTAAGGTACGCTCATCTGTTTTTAAAGCATGCGGCTGGTAAAAGTAGCTTTTGTGATTGGCAAATATTTTCAGCTTTTGAAATTTATTTTTGGCAATACGTTTTCCGACCATCAGACGGCTGCTGCTGTCGTTTTGTTCCTCCCAGATTACGAAAATGTGATCTTTATAAGTAAACGGCAGAGAGTTATAACCGTTGAAACCAGCGCTGGAGAGTTGTACCGGTCTTTCCCAGTAATATGCGGCTCCTAAAAACAGCTGTATTATTATAAAAAAAAGAGTTGTTTTGAGTTTACAATACATAATATTTTCTTGGTACAGAGCTTCCCCTTATATTATCGGCGAAAACCTTTATATTTGCAACCGCAAAAAGGGAAAAATTATTTGGCTTCGATAAATGATTTTTTAAAAAGCATTACCTTGAGTTTATCAAAAATCTCTTTTAATTCCTTACTGCGGGGATATTTGCGCAGATAGCGGCGCGCCAGGTCAAACGCCTTCTTGTGTTGATTTTTTATTACCAGTCTTTTAATATAAAGCAGAATATCTTCCAAAGGCAGAAAAGTCTCATTATAATCCAGTCTTAAAAGATAATTCAGACTATGGGCGAAACCGAGATCCTTGTAGTTTTTACATGAATAGGTAAACTCCATGGGATTGGCCCGTATTTCCCATTTAAAATTCAGACCGAAGGAATACCGGACACCGGTATCGGGCAGAAAATTATAACCGCCCAGCAGGGAAAAAGCAAACAATTCATTTACCGTGATCTCATGACCGGTAGCCAGCATAAATCCCGGTGTTTTTCCGCGGCCGAAAACTTTAACCAGTTCCAGGGTATAAAAAGGCTGGTAAGCCCGGTTGGATATGGCCGGCAGAAAATTCATGGCAATATTATACTCCTTATAACTTTTACCCCGGTTGTCTTTATTGCCGTCTTTATAAGAGGAACGGTAGCCGATATCTTTCAGCACCAAAGCCATTTGTTCCGGAACAAAAAAGGAAGCAGCCGGTTTGGTTAAATTAAAGGAGTTATACATATCATAGGAGAGCCCCAGATCAAATAAAATTGCTCCTGACTTCTGTCCTTTTACAGCGGAAATGTCTATTTTGGTATTTATACCGGCAGTTAAAAACCAGGGAGTGGTGTAAGAGGCGCCCAGGATAATAACCGTATCACCGAGATGAAAACTGCCGTTTTGATAACCGTCGTAATAACCGTCATTATTTATATAAAGATCATCATAACTGTTTTGTTTTAACTGCCCGCTGTTAAAATAACCGATTCCCAGGCCCAAAGACCACTGCTTGTTTAACTGATATTTGGCAGCCAGAAATTCATAATAAGTTTTACTTATATGAAAATTGTGACCAAAAGCCAGGTCCAGAAATTTTACCTTGCCGTCTGCCAGATTAGCTGGATTGAAACAGAGAGCTTCCACACCTTTTACAGAGGCGCTGGCAGCTCCGGCCAGGGCATCACCGTAAGCTTTGGGCAGAGTTTTTAAAAGATCCTGTACCGGAAATAAAATAGCAATTAGCTGCAGTATAATTAAAAAATTTTTAAAAATTCCTCTCGGCATTTTCCTTCTCATAAGAAATAACACTTCATCGTCAAATTTGTGCAAAAATTTTATTTATATTAAATTTTCTGCAATTTCAGTGATAAATGTTAATAGCTACTGCAGTTAATTAAATAGAGAAGCTCAGCGCCTGATGGTAATTTTAAACAGCTGCGGATCTGTGTTATTATTTTTATAAATATAAACAAGATAGATACCGGAACTGACCAGATTTTTATCATTACTACCGGTTGTATCCCATGAAATTCTGCCTATATTGTTACCGGGTTTATAAAAGGCCTCATGCATATCCGTGAATTTTTTAATATATATACCATTTACAGTATAGATATATATCCGCGAATCCCAGTGCAGTCCGTGTATACGGATATTTTCATTAACAGCAGGATTGGGACCTAACACAGGTTTAAAGGCAATATTATTTATCGTAAACTCTACAGGACCGGCAGAGCTGCTGAAACCGGCAGCATTCTCTGCGTAAACAGAAGCATAGTATATGCCGTTGCTCCACACAGGATCATCCAGAGAGTTGATAATATAATCCCAGTTACCGCTGCTGATACGGGCGGTAATATCAGCATTAGTACTCAAACCGCTGCTGTTGGAAAGAGTAAGTATCAGGGAAGTAACAGCTGACCCGTTACCGGAAACTGTTCCCTGATTGATTATATTATTGCCGTATTGAATTGTATTACCTATACTGCCGTTTATAGTAACCCTTGGCGGCAGATTGGATATAATAATATCATAGGTAACTGTATTGGTTAAACCAACCCCGTTTACGGAGCGCAGTAATACCGTATAATTGCCATTTGTAAAATCAACCGGATCCAGCATATATATCTGGAAAGCAGCTGTTGTAAGCGAATTGGAACTGTAGATACTGTCCTGATTGGATATAATCAAAGCTGCGCTGCTGATACCGGAGTGAGAGTCAGCATTGGTTATGGTCAGGGTGTAACTGTTGGTAAAGGCCGTTCCGGAAATATCTTCGGTAAAACCGGTCAGCGGCGGGGAATTATCCACGGTTAACTGTAAAGTCTCGCTGTTGGTAAAGGCGGCCGGATTTACCAGTTTAAATGTAAATATGTTGGTACCGTCGTTTAAAAAAGCTGTATTAAAATTGGTGGACCAGCCGCCGTTACTGGCAAACAGTACATTACTCTGGCTGTTTATCTGCATGTAAACCTGCAGCGGGTCACTATTGCTGCCTGTATTGAGAGCATAACCTTTAAAAGAATGGATAGAGCTGATATAACTGCCCGGGGAAGTATTGGTTTCTTCTATAACAGGATAGTTATTAAAAATATTAAAGTTTACTACAGCAGATTTTCCCTCCACTCCGGCCAGGTTGGTCGCGATAATGCCGGCATAGGTTAAGCCGTCAGGAAAAGCAATAGTATTCCAGTTTAAAGACCAGTTGGAAGCTGTACCAATATTGATATTGGTTTGATCACCGGCTGCGTTGGATATAACCAGTGAGGCTGTAGCTATACCGGAATGCAGATCATAGTTGGTGCCGGCAAAAGTATAATTACTGCTTATATAATCGCCGGCTGCCGGAGCAGCAACAGCAAGCACAGGCGGGGAATTATCTGCAATAACCGGAACCGTACAGGTGTTGGAAAAAAAATTACTGTTTACGGCAAGAAAAGTGCAGGTTACTGTTTCTCCGTCAGGGAAACCGGCAGTATTGACATTGGTATTCCACAGAGGAGCAGTATTGGATACAGAGGCAAAAACACTGCTGTAAAGACCGCTGTTGGTACGGAAATAAACCGCAATGGGATCATAGGCAGGTGCGATATTGGAGGCCCAGCCCGCAAAGAGATGGCTGCTGCTGATATAACTGTCAGCGACAGTATTGGTCTCTGCAATAAAAAGATCACTCAGTAATTCAAACTCTTTCCAGCCCCGGTCCGGAGCCAAACTGTTAAAGAGAGTGGTTATGCCGGCCAGGTTGGTGCCGGTATCAAAAGCGGGTGAATTGGTGGAAGTTATCTCATAATCGCCCGCAGTATTGAGTAAAGGGTCAGCGTTTATATTACTGCCGCTGTCATTAAAAGTACCCAGGGTAGCGGCGTTGGCATTGCCCCAGTAAATATTATAGCCGTTATTCACAGTACCGGTACCGTTATTTTTAGCGCCGTACTCCACATTGGAAATTAAAATATTGTTAAACATATCACCGCTGCTGCCTGTATTCCAGAATATACCGCAGCCAATACCGCCGGGTCCCATAGTACCGGTAACTGTATTATTGATAATGCGCTGTGCGCCGTTAAAAATATCTATGCCGTGACGGTAATAGTTCTTTACCAGATTTCTGTAGATAATACTATTGCCGGCTGTACCGCTGCAGTAGATACCTATCCCCCACTCTATATCCACGCCATTGGTCTGCAAAGCGCCTATAATTTTATTATAGGCAATATAACTGTAGCCGGAATCACCGTCGATTTTAACAGCGGTTTTATAGTTGGAATAATAGGTATTGGAAACATTGGTATTGTACATTGAGATGTCAACATCTATAGTACCGTTTTCGCAAAAAGAAAAAGTATTGTTTTTTATCAGGGTTTTGCGGCCGTTGTGCATCCAGACACCGGCAGCATAACCGGTATTGCCGACTATGCCGGTCATGGTGTTGTTTTTTATTACAGTATTATAAACATAAGCATCACCGGCGGAGTGGTTAATGGCTATACCGAAATCAAAAATATTGGAAAAAAAATTATCAGCAATGACCTCCCCGGACATATCATCAGTATTAACAGTACCCAGTAAAATACCGTCTTTGGTTTGATTAATAAAATTATTATTGGAAATCAGACAATTGTCATTACCGGAGCCAAGCCATATCCCCCTTTCATCACCGTTAAACAGGTTATTGGAAAAAATCAGATTATCGCCGTCACCGCCCTGGGCCCGCACACCGCCTCCGGAAACACTTCTGTTGGTAAAAAAAGTGTTGTTGCGTATAATATGTCCGTGCGAACTGTTAATGCCTATACCGAGGTCCAGATATTGAAAAGTTATGCCTTCGATTATAACGCCGGCTGCGTCAGGGCCAATATTAAGACCTGTACTGCTGCCGCCGCCGTCCACTACTGCAGCACTGTTGTCTTTATTGGAAAGCCAGGACAGGGATACAATACGTATATTGGTTTTATTTATATAAGGGAAAGAAGCTGCAGCATAGGTGCCGTCAAAAACCACTATCAAATCACCTGTATCAGTACTCCAGTGATTGGCAACATCAGCAATCGAGGTTGCTGTATACCCGCTTACCGTATTGGATACAAGTTGGGGGAAAAGACTGAGTACAGTTATAAAAATAATTATGCTTATTAATTTAAAAACAGATGTCATAACTTCCTCCTTGAACCGGGTAGTTATCAGGAATGACGTTTATTTGTGTCTATTATATATATTACTATTTTATATAAATATATTATAATTTTACTTTTTTTTAATAGAAAAAGCAATAGAGAAAATAAAAAAAACTGGATATTTTAAAGAATATACTTCTACAAAGAGATTATCTCTTAATACGGCTTGCCGGCTTGTTAATTTGAAGGCCGGGCTTTTAGTTTACGGTATAATTCGTTATAATTGACTTTTATTTTATCCAGAAGCATAATTATTTTATTTGTCTCCAGCTTGTTGGTTGCCTCAGCTTCCAGCAGGAGGGACATAATCTCTATGATGTTCAGGTCAAAGTCGTCTAACTGTTGTTCGTGGCGGGATAAATTTTGTGAGGGTGCGGCAGCTGCTGCTTTTTGTACCTGTAAAGATTGTAACACATTCAGACTTTCTTCCTCGTTGTTGAAAATCTTGATGAATTTATGGACCTTGGCCATATGCAAAACATTTTTAACTGCTTTATTGGATGAACAGATAACCAGTTCCCCGCCGGTTTTACGCAGTTCGCTGAAATAACGGATAAGGATACCAATACCGGAACTGTCAAGATAGGTGGTGTCTTTAAGATTTATCAGGATTTTGCTTTCTTTGTCACTGAGAGCTTTCTCAAAAATATCACGTACCGGATTGGCTTTTTCATATATAAATTCACCAACCGGATAAATGACACGTACGTCATTGGTTTTCCTGGTGTTTACTATCATGCTTTTCATCTGTAATTCCTGAGTAATTATAGACTGTATTTTTATTCAAGTAAAGGCTGAAAGGCTTTTACCTGGCCACAGTATAAAAATAATTCCATAAAAAACCGCTTTTTAAAAAAATGGTAAATAAAAATAATCTTGCAAATATCCGCTTGTTAAAATATAATTACAAAACTATGAAAATACTGTTAACCAATGACGACGGTATCCAGGCTCCCGGGCTGCAGGCTTTGGCCCGTAAACTTGCCGGGACAGGACATACGGTCGGTATTTGCGCACCCAAAATATGCTGCAGCGGCAAGTCAATGTCTCTTACAATTGATAAAGAGATACAGCTTAGTAAAGAGCAAAACCCTTTTACAGAGATCAGCTATGCAGCCAGCGGCAGTACTGTAGATTGTGTTAAGATAGCCCTGACCGCTATTGAGTATTTTAAGGATGCTGATCTTTTAATTTCCGGTATCAATAACGGTTATAATGCCGGCCATGATTTATATTATTCCGCTACAGTAGGCGCAGCGGTAGAGTCTTTACACCATCAGCTGCCGGCCATCGCTGTAAGCCGGGCAGCCCACAACGGCCAAGCCGGACCTGATGCGCCCGCAGCAGCAGCCGCTTTTGTTGCTCTTTTTCCATCGCTGCTGGAACTGCTTGAGAAATATCAAAAGAAATACTTTCTTAATGTAAATATACCGCAGGAGTATAACGGTAAAAAAATGTACACTGCTATCAGCAGAAAAAGTTTTTATAACACTACTTATAAAATTAACGGCAACAAGTATATGTTAAGCGGTACAATGGGAACCGATTTTGCCAAAGGAACTGATCTGTATGCGCTGCAGCAGGGATATTTAAGTATATCACTTTTAAACAGTTCTTTCAATTCTCCCGCTTAAAAAACTATTAAAAAACTATGTATCTTAAAAATATTTTTCTCTTACTGTTTTTATTAAGTTTATTTAAAATAGAGGCTGCCTCTCCCTATGCTGAATACAATCTTCATTTCCGCATTATCGGTTACATACCGCCGGCAGTTAAAAATAATATTAACCGGACGCTGCCGCTTGATGACTACCTGAGCAGTCTCTTTTCATTATTAAAAAAATACAGCAAGATTCCGGAGTTTAATATTAATTCCACTTACGGTAAATACGCCCGTAATGATAAAATAAAAAATATTATGCCGCCGTTAACCGGAAACATACTTACCGTATACTATCTTTACGGCTGTTTCTCTGTAAAAAATAATGCTATACATTATCTAACCTATGCAGCTGACAATTCATCCGATCAAACTGATAAATTCAATTTAAAACACCTCTCCCCTGCGCGCAGTAAATCCTTCCTTATCCTTCATTCTAGCAACCTGGTAACCGCAACTGATTTTTTTGCCACCAATATACTTATAGTTACTAACAGCCAGGCAAGCTTTATCAGTAACCTGCAACAATTCTACACATCCTGTTCAGGTGCTAACCTGCAGACGGGTAAATCAAACAGTACTTTTTTTGATCTGTGCCGTTTTATGACACCGGATACCAATTTCTACCGTCTTTCCCCGGAATTGAGTAATACAGTTTTTATCTCCTACAAATGGATTAAAGGAAAAACCATTACTAATATTGTCACCCGGCCTGTATATGAAATATACACCAATAAAGCAGTTACCGTTAATAAAACCAGAAATTTTGTTACTTACCGTATCCATAAAAAAGCTGAACTGGTTAAAAAAAAGACCGGCGTCCGTCTTGTTTACAGGATCAAAAAAAAAAAGGGAAGATGGGAGTAAATCTGATATGAATGTAATTGTACTCGGTGCAGGTGATTTTGGTGTAGAGGTAGCGGAAACTTTTGTACAGAAAGGCCATAATGTAACTGTTCTGGATAAAGATCCCCTGCGGATAGATTATATCACTGATAATATTGACGTTTTTTCTATTAAAGGATACGGCCTTAACGCAGAGGAACTGGAAAAAGCGGAAATTAACAAAGCTGATGTTTTTATAGCTACTACTGCTTCAGACGAGAGCAATATTCTAAGCAGCTACCTGGCCAAAAAAAAAAATCCGGCGCTAAAAACAGCAGCCCGGATACGGTATTTTAATATAAACGGTTATCCTAATCTTAACTATAATGATTTCGGCGTTGATTTCATCTTTAATCCGGAAAGACTTGCCTTAAATGATCTGCTTAATATTATTGACTCTAACGGCGCTTTTGAGGTAATTAAAGTTTTCGGCGGAAAAAAAATTGTCAGAGGCTATGTTATAACGGAACAAAGTAACCTGGTAAATAAAAAGGTACAGAAAATAATTGATGAATATCCTGTTTTCAACGAAACTTTATTTCTCTGTATTCTGCGCGATGATATGATTTTATTTCCCTACGGCGACACCGAAATCAAAGCCGGGGATAAACTTTACATTATTGGATCAGAACAGAATTTCCGGGAGATTAATCCTCTATCAGTTAAGAAAACAAGTGCGGTAAAAAATATTTTCATAGTTGGAATAAGCAAGTTCACCGGCGTACTTGTCGACAGCTTGATTAAACATAATTATAATGTAAAAATATTTGCCGGACAAAGTCCGCAGCTTAATTTACTTGCGGAAAAATATGAGCAGGCGCGCATCATTAACTGGGAACCAGGTGATGTCAATACAATGCTTGATGAGGGTTTACTGGCTTGCGACTGTTTTATCTCCAATGACAATAACAGTGATATAAATGTGTTATCCGGTTTGATTGCCAAACGTTATAACATTAAACAAAATATCATTTACTCTGATAATAAAAAATATTTTCCTTTTATATTAAGCGCCGGCATTGATGCTATTATTTCCCCCAAGTTAACCGCAATGGGTAATATATTAAAACATCTGTTAAAGAGTAATATCCTTGACAGCACTTCGATGATTTTCGGCAAAGCGGAAATGGTAATGATATCTGTCAGTAGAAAGTCACCCTTGATAAAAAAAGCGGTGAAGGATATCAACCTGCCGACCGGCTGCATTATAGCGCAGATATTCCGGGATGATATTGCCATTACCCCCAAAGGGGAGACTACCTTTAAGGAAAACGACAAGGTCTATTTTTTAACTTTTCTGAAAAATATTGGCAGTATTGAAAAATTAAGTTAAAACTTTAAACCCGCCGGGGGTATATGACTTAAAGCATAAATTTCTTTTTTATGCAAGTCAGGGCTGTCAAAATAAAAATTACAAATTTTTCTTTGACGTATCATTCGCCATAGTATATAATTAAGTGTGTATATTTGTTTTCTGTTTGTAAGCATTGTGGCCACTGCTGTACTATCCTTTTCCTTTAAAAAAAAAGCAAGACGTATTCTTGACGCAGTTTTTTATTATCCACTGCTTGCCCTTTTTTTTTTTTAATTACTTTTAA
>CAZFAK010000038.1:0-16120 GCA_964517045.1 uncultured Spirochaetia bacterium
CAAAAAGAAAAACCAGACATGGTACTGGTATATGGAGACACAAATACAACATTATCAGGAGCAATTGCTGCAAAAAAAACTAATAATATAAAAATTGCGCATATAGAATCTGGATTGAGACGTTTTGATAAAAATATACCGGCCGGGTACCTGCTTTTTTTTCAGAGCCAGTGCACCCTGGACATCAATATCAAGCACTACCCGGCAGCCGGAACCTGTTTTTTTTTCAATCTCCTGATAACTGGTTCCGTAATAATTGCCATGTACAATAGCCCATTCCAGAAATTCATCATTTTTGATCATTTTTTCAAAATCAGTTTTGCTGATAAAATAATAATCTACTCCGTCCCGCTCTCCTTTTCTGATCGTGCGGGTGGTATGCGATACGGAAAAAACCAGCTGCGGATGTTTCTGCATTAAACGGGATATGATTGTACTTTTACCTGCGCCTGAGGGAGCGGTTATAATAATGAGATTATCAGGCAGATGCATTGGCTCCGGAACCGGTTTTTTTGTTTTTAAGATAGTTTAAAAACAGCATAAACCCGGAAGCAATATAAATAGAAGAATAAGTACCGGAAAGCAAACCTATCATCAGTACAAAAGCGAAATCCTTGGTAACGCCGGTAGTATTGTAATACAAGGCGCCCACAACCAGTAAAGTAGTTAAAGAAGTTATTAAAGTACGCACCAGAACATTGTTTATAGCCCGGTTAACAGTAGCCTTGTAATCAGCTATAATATTTTCTTTAATAAGTTCCCGTATTCTGTCAAAAAGAACAATAGTATCATTAACTGAATAACCGAAAATAGTTAAGATAGCAATAATGCTCATTCGATTAAACTGAATTTTTAATAAGCTGATAAAACCGAGCATAATAAGCACATCATGTAAAACCGCCAGGATAGCAGCAATGCTATACTTGTACTGAAAGCGAAGTGTTATATAGAGAATGATAGCTATCATAGCTGCTATAATGATCATAAAAGCACTTTGAATATATTCATCACTGATCACACTGCCAATGGTAGTACTCTGTACTATGGTAAAAGCAGCACTGATTTTACCAGCATCTGCAGCAGCATGCAGCACTTGTTTGACATTATTTTCTACTCTTTCCGCTTTAGCTTCATCTTCCGGCATAGGCACCCGTATTATATAACGGTATCCCTGATCACTGTCCATACCCTGTACAGCGGTATCATAACCGGCATCATTGTAAAAAGAAACCAAAGCGTCTTTCCCGGGGTCTTTATTAAAATTCACAATAAGCTCAACCCCTCCTGTAAAATCAGTACCGTAATCAAAACCTGAATGAATGGTAACCAGATATAAAGAGATACATACCAGTATAACCGAGCATAAAGCAAAAAAAGGACTGAAGCGAATAAAGTTAATATTTAAACTGCGCATATAAAACTCACACTATCAATTTGGAATAGGTTTTTATAATATTTTTATCAATAAGTTCATCATAGATATACCTGGTGCAAAAAAGCGAGGTAAACATACTTACAATAATACCTATAAATAATGTATTGGCAAAACCTTTAATCGGTCCGCTGCCGTAATTAGCCAGTATAAAAGCAGCTATTAAAGTTGTTATGTTGGCGTCAAATATGGTCCAGAAAGCTTTCTGGTAGCCCACACCGATAGCATCATAGATATATCTGCGGGCAACAAATATTTCCTCTCTTATCCTTTCATATATAATAACATTTGCATCAACCGCCATACCCATAGTAAGCAGCAGCCCGGCTATACCGGGAAGAGTCAAAGTCAGACCCAAAGGTATCAGGGTAGCCAGAATAATAAGTCCGTTCAAAGCCAGCGCCAGTGCAGCCAGAAAACCGGAAAAACGGTAGCGCAGCAGCATGAAAATTACAATAGCAAGTACTCCCCAGAACATAGCTCTGAGACCCTTTTTTAACAGCTCATCACCCAAAGTAGCATTTACTACATCTTTGGAAACTACTGCAATTTTTACAGGAAGTGCACCTGACTTTAAAACCAATGCCAGACGGGCAGCTTTGGTTTTACTGAAATTACCGGTTATAACACCCTGACCGCCGGCAATAACATCCCTGATAGTGGGAGCAGACATAAGCCTGTCATCAAGAATAATAGCCAGGTTTTCCCCTTTGTTGGCAGCTGTTACCTTGGCAAACCGGGCCCGGCCTTCGCTGTCCAGCTGGAAACTGACCTGATAACCGCCGGCGCGCTGCGAATCAAAAGTTTTTTTCGCCTCTTCAATAGCTTCCCCGGTCATTTCAATATTTGTCTTAAGTACGGCAAAACCGTATACCATCCCCTGTTCAGTTGGTATTCCGAAACCGCTTTTTACATTGGTAGTAAGTTCACATCCCTCTTTTTTGATTTTAGCCAGCATCTCCTTATTGGTAAGCTGCAGGTCATCTGTCATATAATTGTAAGCTTCAGCAGTTAGTTCCTTGTTTACTATCTGAAAGCGCAGCTGCCCCTGCTGTTCGATAAGGCTTTCAATATCGGTAAAAGAACTCATACCAGGAATCTCCACTGTAATACGTTTCTGACCCACACGGCGGATAGTTGTCTCAGATAAACCGTATTCATTAATACGCTGTTCTATTTTAATAATAATCTGTTCCAGCATGGCATCCTTGACCTCATCCGGAATATCCTTTACTGTGTTATAATTGGTATTTTCCGCTACTACATTGGAAAAATCAGCCTCCACCACTACATGTATACCGCCCTTGATATCAAGACCCAGCTGTACAACATCATCTTTCAGATTGGTAGCAGTAGTGAATTGTTGTTTTTCTTCATAACTTAGTTCATCATAGCTGCTGTAGTTAGGCTCATTCACAATGCGGCGCACGTCCGGGGAGAGTTTAAAATAATAATTATAAGAGTCCCATATGGAATATACTGACAGTCCGATAATTATCACAATAACCATTAATCTGAAAGCTTTTGACATGCGTTATCCTTTCAGCCTTGAAGGCTGTTAGTATACTATTTTTTATTTGCGGCTTGTTTTTGGGCAGCTGCAGGGTCAACTACCTGCATAATAGTACTGCGGTAAACCTCAACCTCAACTCCGTTGGAAAGTTCAGCTTTCAGAGTAGGTTCTTTTTCTCTTACCTGGGTAACCCTGGCCTTAAGTCCGCCGCCGGTTATAATTTCATCTCCTTTTTTCAAGGATTCTCTTTTTTTCTGCAGCTGTTTTTGTTTTTTCTGCTGCGGACGGATAAGAATAAAATAAAAAATCAGGATCATGGCAATCATTATCCAGAGAAGATTACCGCTTCCCTGAGGCTGTCCCTGTTTGGCCGAATCAGCTCCGGAATTGTCAGTTTTTTGTACTGTAGCCGTCTCACCTTTTACCGGCTGTTTGTTTTCCGCTTGTGCGTATAGTTGTTCCCACATATCGCTCTCCCTGTCAATAATTAAATTATGACGGTAATATTATCATTATGACCCGGAAAATACAAGGAACCCTTTGTCCAACCATAGGCTAAAATGAGCCGCGCGAAGACAAGGTTTTAAAGTTTTGGTTTACAGCTACGCAGACCGTTTCTGCATAGGCAAATAGCAAAAAAATATGCTCCGGACGCTGTGATTTTCAGCCGCGGTAGACCCACTCCTGCATACTGCCGCTGGTCAACTTCAGCCTCAATTACCGGTTCACACAGTATATTTGAAGGCAAAGCAGGCCGGAGCGGTTCTTTTTTAAAAAATTATATCTTTATAAATGCTGCTGCCGGGACCCAGCCGCTGTAGCCGCCGGCCATAAATATATTCACCCATTCACCGTCCCTGCGCCTGATAGTAACCACTTCACCCTGGTTAAGTTTAAAAGCAGTACTGTAATTATAGCCCGGACTGGTCTTGACCTCACATACTGTTTCAGTAATTACCCCTTTGCAGCTTTTAATCCTATTTTGATATTTGACCACGCCGGCAATAAAAAAGAGTAAATAAAACAGCAATAAAACCAAACCAGCTTTTAAAAATATAAAATGAACACCAGCACGCTTGTAGAAGAACAGTAAAAACATAATAAAAGATAAAGCCAGGCATACAGCTGCTATATTCATCTGCATAGTACGGCCGGGCAGATAATAAAATGAAAGCAGAATACGTATAAGCGGATTGGTTTTGTTTTGCCGGTCCTTTTGGCCGCTGACAAGTTTTTTTGCATAACGCAAATTAAATTTTATGTCGCTGTCATCAGGTGCATACTGCATAGCCCGGTGATAATAAGCTATGGCTTTGCCCAAAGCTCCTTCTATTCTGCTCTCTTGGGAGCTGTTTTCATAGGACTTAAGATAACTGTTGGCAAGGTTATAATAGAGCATGCTGTTGGTTATACCCCTGGTAAGGAGCTGCTGATAAATATGAATAGCATCCTGGTATTGGCGGTTACGGTAAAAATTATTAGCCTGTTCAAAATAAAACTGGGAATTACTGCCTGTCTGCGACCATAAAAAGGCGCTGATGACAAGCAATACAACCGTATATCTGTTAATCCTCATGTTTATTTCCACTCCTCCGGCGGTCAATATTTTTAAGCAGTTCCAGAGCATGCTTTATCTTTTCCGAAATATTAATTTTTTCTTTATCCGGTGCATAACGGTAGTTTTGACAGGTTTTTATTATCTGCAGCAGAAGATTAAGATTATAACCGGTAATTTTTTGCTTGGCCAGTTCCTTTTTCAGTTGTTTTAAGGGAAGCCCGGCAGAAAGGGAAAAACGGCCGGCAATATAATGGAGCAGAGCTCTCTCCAGTTCCCTGAATTTATGCTCTCTGCTCCGGTACCCGCTGATTTTTTTAATCTTTTTAACTGCTCTTTTATAATAAGGCGATACAGACCAGATACCGTAGCGTTCACTGATATAATGCCGGTAGCGGTAATAAAAAAAGGCTCCGGCCATAAACAGAATAACTGCTATATGAACAATAATAAACAAAGGCGTAGTAAGATGCAGGGAACGTTTTCTCAGCCGTCCTGTTTTAATAAAACGGATATCCTTATTCAGTACAGTCCGGCCCTCTTCAGCCCCTTTATAACTATAGGATGCCGTCTCCGGTTTATCCCCTTTACTAACCTGCAGTATAAACCCCTCGGCAGTGGTTTTTTTATAACGCCGCTCCTTTAAGGAAAAATAATACATTTTCAAGTCAGGAATTTTATAAGAACCCTTACTGCGCGGTATAAGATAATAGTCTATGCTCTTGCGGCCGCGGTAAATTTTACCGCTTACTTCATAATCATTTTTTATTTTGGCTTTATTAACAATAAGATTAGGATTGTTTATTTTCAATTCCGGCAGGGTAATGGTTTTAAAATTACCTGCTCCCTGCAAAGATACGGTAAGTGTAACCGGCTCATGCGCCCTGGTACGGCTGGTCCGGTATTTATAACTGAGTTTAAAATTACCTACTGCATTGATAAAACCGGACGGCCGGCCTTTGGAGGGCAGCTTTAAAACCTTGATATCAACATCCGGCAGGGCCACCGTAGCAGAACTGAAACCGCGCGAAACTACCCATTCCCCTCCTTTTAATTTCAGAATGCCGGATAAATACGGAGTACACAAAACACGCTTCACTATCTGCCGGCGGTAACGTTTGCCTTTATGAGTGACAAATTCAACTTCAGGCTCCAGATTGGTTACGGTCTGCGCTGTAGCACCTATTACCTCCGTAGCTTTTTTAATTCCCTCAAGTCTGATATTTACTTTGGTATAGATATAGGTATCCACGGTTACTACCTCGCCTGTATAACAGACCTGCTTATCAGGTATAAGACGCATAAAAACATCATCACTGCTTAACTGCTGCCGCCTGGAGAAAAAGGGATCCTTAAAAAACTGCTGTAAAGGATTGGCAGGCTTTTTTTTACGCGCCCCGGCCTGACTGCCTTTAACTACCTGTATCTTATAGGGACCGTAGTCCTGCCCTTTTATAACCACCCTAAAGCTGCATTCGCCTGTGTGTTGGGGACTGAGTATATAGGTAAAAGTTGTTATATATGACATTTGTCCGTTAATAATCTGCATCGAACTGCCGCGGCTGGTGTTGACTACTGCAAAAGCGTCTGATTCAAGTAAAGGCTGTTTGGCTTTACCGTCAATCTTTACCACAACTTTAAGCCGGTCCTCCATGCCGATTTTCCCGGCGCTTACCTTTATAGAGGGTTTAGGCCATACTACAGTAAGGGACAGCAGTAAAAAATATATTAAGTTACCAGTTTTTTTCAATCTTTTCTCCGGCAGCTTTTTGTTTATATTTCATAATATTGGATAAACCTTTTTGATGTTCACCAAGCGCTTTTAATAACTGTTTTAGTTTCCGGGGAGAGATTTTTTTCCCGGCTCCTGTTTTGGATGAGGAATCTTTCTTTTGCTGTGCCTGCTGCTGCTGCTTCTGGTTCCGGTTTTGATTTTGCTTTGACTGCTGTTTTTTATTTTGGTCTTTTTTGTCTTTTTGCTTATCACTGCCCTTCTGTTTGCTTTCCCTGTTTTCCTCTTTTTTGTTTTGCTTTTTTTGTTTTTTTTGTTTTTTACTTTGTTCGCGCAGTAATTTCCGGGCCAGTTCCAAATTGTGTTTCGTAGCCAGATGATCAGGTTTGAGTTTCAAGGCCTTGATATATTCTTTAATAGCCTGTTCATATTGTTTCTGTTTAAAAAAAGTATTACCCATATTGTGTTCAAGCAGAAAACCAGTATCATCATCTTCAACTCCTGCCAGGGCTTTGTTATAATTGGAAAGTGCCTGAGCATACTCGCCCAGCTGATAATATACATTACCGATATTATATAAAACTTTACTATTAAGAGGATCCTCATTAAGTGCTTTATGATAATACTGCAATGCCTTGTTATATTTCTTTTCTTTATAATATTTGTTACCTCTCGCTGTATTATCTTTGAGCGGATTAAACAGCGGAAAGAGTATCGCTACATTAAGAATTAAACTTAAAATAATAAATTTAATTTTCATTTACTTTCTCCTGCAGTTTGTTTTTCACCCTGTCTTTAATACGGCTCCATAAAACACTTTTACGTTCCGGCAGAAAAACGGAAAACAAAAAAAATATAATTCCGAGTAAAATAAAAATATGATAGCGGTTTTTATAATTTTCAATAGATTTTACTCCCAATTTCTCTTTTTCCATGCTTTGCAGCTGATTATAGATATGTTCCAGTTCAAAATCACCAAACTGGGAATAGTAATACTCACCCCCGGTTTTTTCAGCTATCTGCTGTAAAGTAAATTCATCAAGTTTGGACATCACAACTTTGCCGTGTTTGTCTTTGAGATAGTCTACTGTTGTCCCCTTTTCTTTAACCGGTATCGGTTCCCCTTCTCTTTTGCCCAGCCCTATGCAAAAGATAATAATGTCGTCCTGGCGGCAGTGTTCCGCTTCCACCAGGGGCATGGTACCATGATCCTCTCCGTCTGTTAAAAGAATGACAGCTTTACTTTTACTGTTATATCTCTTAAAGCGTTCCCGGGCATTTTTCAAAGCAGTACCGATACGGGTACCCTGTCTGCGGATGATGCCCGGATTAAGATGGTCTAAAAACAGCCGGACAGCTTTATAATCCGCGGTAAGGGGACAAAGGGTAAAAGTACTGCCGGCAAAAGCGCTAAGGCCTACTCTGTCTCCTTTGAGCTTTTCCAGAAAAGAGGCTATCTGCATCCGGGCCTTAGCCAGACGGTTGGGTTTTATGTCTTCAGCTGTCATGGAGTTGGAAACATCAATAAGGAACATAATATCAATTCCTTTCTGTTCCACCTTGATAATATTTTTGCCCCATTTAGGCTGCATCAAAGCCAGAATAAAAAGAATCAATGCGATATAAAAAAAAATTTTTTTGGCACGTCTTGCTGCCGGTGAAAAAGAGGGAAGCAGTTTAGAAACAGACTGTCTGTTAAAAACCCTGTGCAACCTTTTTCTTTTTTGAAAATAAACATATATATCAAAAGCCAGTATAATTGGTATAATTAAAAACAGCCAGCTTATCTGTTCATTGGCAAAATAAATTTCCATAAGTTTACAACTGTCCTCCTAGGGTAATTTCCTGAATAAAGTATGGGCCAGTATATAATATAAAAGCAGCAGCATAAATCCGGTTAATAAAAAACTGAAAAATTTTTCATCATATTCATAGTACTGATTTGATTTAATCTCTGTTTTCTCCAGACGGTCAATCTTTTTATAGACAGCTTCCAGATTGTCACGGTTACGGGCATTGAAATAATTTCCGTCTGTTATAGAGGCAATTTTTCTTAACTGTTTTTCATTCAGTTTGGCCTGTATCGCCTGTTGCTGCCTGCCGAAAAGGGGGTGGTCGATGGTGATGGGTATTCTGCTGACCCCGGGAGTGCCCATTCCTACGGTATAAATTTTTATGGCCGAAGTACTGGCCATCTCCGCAGCTGTCAGCGGATCAATATCGCCGGCATTGTTTTCACCGTCTGTTAAAAGCACCAGCACTTTGCTTTTAGCAGCTGACTTATCCAGATGATAAACCGAAGTGGCAACACCCATTCCCACAGCAGTAGCTTTTTGTAATTCAGGTATGAAATCAGTATCAGCTACAAAATTAATCAGTATATTATGATCCAAAGTTAAGGGACATTGTAAATAAGCTTCCTTGCCGTATACCACCAGGCCGATGCGGTCATTATTACGTTTTTTAATAAATGAAGTAATGACTTTTTTAGCTGCTTCCAGACGATTGGGTTTAAAATCTTCACCTTTCATGGAAGCGGAAATATCAAGACAAAGCATTATATCAATACCCTCACTGCGTATAACAGCATTCCTTTTCCCCGAGCGGGGACCTGCCATAGCCACAATTAAAAAAGCAAGACCGGCAAGTAATAATAGTAAATTCAGGTGTCTGAATTTAAGTCTTAAGGAGGGCGGGATTTTTTTTATATCCGCAACTGTGGAAAATTTGAGCGTCGCACTGGTTTTAGGCCCTGCCCAGAAATAAAAAAAAATAATCAGGGGAAACAACAAGAACATAAAAAACAATTCAGGGTTGTGAAAAGACATTATTTTTTTTCCTTTTGTAATTGCTTAAGTTCTTCATATCTTTTTTTCTCTTTCTGCAGCAGCGTTTTAAAATATTTTATAAAATCAGCTGTAGTCTTATTATCCGGCATATAGCGGGCAAACTTGACTTTATCAGCATAAGCAAGTATCCCGGAAAATTTTTTATGCTTAGGCGTTTTTTGCTGCTGCATAGCCTTTTTTATCTGGCGGGTCGTCATTGTTGTACAGGGAATAAAGTATTTTTGCTCAATATAGGTGCGGATTATCATTGAAAAACGATAATAAAACTGTTTGTATAGTTTTTTCTCAGGATAATTCTTTTTCAACAGATCATCCAGGGCCCTGATCGCTCTGGCAAAAGGAGGACTGGCTGCTGCCCTGTTTTTTTTATATCTTCTCCACAGAAACAGCAGTATTATAACTCCGACTATTACAATAATAACAGCAAGGTAAACATAATAACGGCCCGGAATACGGCCGGCTGGCAGAGCCGGCTGATTTTCTTCTATTATACTCGGAGCAGCAGCATCATTGTGCAGTTTATTGGTTACTGATATGACTTTAATTTTTACCGGCCTGGTTTTTAAAGCGGTAGAATTGGTAACTCCCTCTACGGCAAATATCTTTACCGGGGGCAGCTTAAACTCTCCCAGTTCATAAATAGAAATAAAATAGGTACTTATATCTTCAATATTTCCTGAAGGAAGTTTATTCTGCTTAAGAGCATTACTCAGAATAATAAACGCTCCGGTATCAATAGACTCTTTTCCGGGTTTACGTATTTTCTGTCCGGGGCTGAACTCTATCCTGATCCGGTAACAAATAACATCCCCGATATATATCCGGTCTTTATCAACACTGGCACTTACTCTAAACTCTTTGCTGTAACTGTAACTGCCCAGGCAAAGTAAAAAAAACAACCAGAGCAGACGGCAACGGATATAAGGGTAATATTTCAGGGATAACATAATCAATATATCAGCAAATAATATAACAGGAAACAGTTTTTAGTCAATATTATTTTTACTGCTAATTATATCAAAACTGGCCATTATAAGCAATAGACAGCCGGAAAAACAGCTTGGAATCCCGGATTACAGACACGGCAGAACTGCTGCTGCAATGATCTTTCCCGCTTTGCCAATGTATGCTATTATTAAACCAAAACATAACAGCAAAGGGAGGATTTATGACTGAGAAAATTTCAGCTGCGCTGCAAAAGCAGCCGATATTAATATCTGACGGAGCCTGGGGTACTTTTCTGCAACAACAGGGACTAAAACCCGGGGAATGTCCGGAAAGCTGGAACCTCAGTCATCCGGAAACCATTCTTAAAGCAGCCCGGGCATATATTGAGGCTGGCGCAGATATGATACAAACTAACAGTTTCGGCGGCAGCAGGTTTAAACTGGAACAATATGAACTGGCAGATCAAACAGAAGCTATCAATAAAGCAGCAGCAGAGCTATCCCGGCAGGCAGCCGGCTCTGACCACTGGGTTATTGCTTCCGTAGGCCCTACAGGTAAAATGCTGGCTATGGGAGATGTTAAGGAAACGGATTTTTTTGATGTCTTTGCCCAGCAGGAACAGGCTTTGAGTGCAGGAGGGGCAGATGCGCTGTGTATAGAAACCATGAGTGATATTGCAGAGGCAGTCCAGGCTGTTAAAGCTGCTAAAAATAAAACTGATTGTGAAGTAATAGCTACTTTTACCTGGTCCAAAACCAAACAGGGCAGCTATAAAACAATGATGGGAGCCACACCTGAAGCAGCTGCCGGTGCTGTGCTGGATGCCGGAGCAGATATTATCGGAGCTAATTGCGGTAACGGCATCAAAGGCATGATTGACATAGTAAAAATATTGCGTCAAACTTTCAGTAATACTCCTATTCTGGTACATGCCAATGCCGGCCTGCCCCAAAACATTAACGGCCGGGATGTTTTTCCGGAAGCCCCTGCGGCTATGGCTGCCCAGGTAAAAGAGCTTAATAAAGCAGGAGCTGATATCATAGGAGGCTGCTGCGGTACCACACCTGAGCATATTAAAGCTATCAAAGCAGCGCTTACAACCTGAACCCTGCCCTACTGCGGCCTGCATATTCAGTCCGTCTCTGCGAATATGACTGCCGGAACAGCGTCGGGCAGTAATCACGCCCCAATACTATCCCCTTGAACAGGCTGTAGAGGCTGCCAGGCCCGGCCGGAAGTTTTTTGTTTATTTTTTACCGTTTTTTTCACCCAAATAACCGTCAACCGGGTCATATTTACCTGGTTTACAGGTTTAAAGAAAGCTGAAAGGGTCATAAAAAAAGGTCTGTCCCCTTTGGACGCGGGAAAAATTTCCTGCTGTTAATGACAAGCAAACTGCTTCAGGCCTGTAAAATCCTTTGTTTTAGAAAAATAAAATTTTATTAAAAAAATTTGGCACGCTTTCTGCTTATTTATAAATAGAAATTAAAAATAGGAGGTCAAAAATGACACTTACAAAATATTTTAATAACCCGGCCAGTTTGTTTTGGGATGAATGGTTTGACAGGACCACCCCTGATAAAAACACACCTTTCAGCCCCAAAGCAAATATTAAGGAAAACAAAAAAAATTATCTTCTGGAGCTTGATCTGCCTGGTGTTGACAAAAAAGATGTCTCTCTCAATGTACAGGACGGCTATCTGACTATCAAAGGCGAAAGAAAAAATGAACACCATGAAGAAGAAAAAGACGGTTACTACCGCTATGAATCCAGTTACGGCAGCTTTGAAAGAAGCTGGAATATGGATCAGGTTGATACTGACAATATCGAAGCAGAGTTTAAAAACGGTGTCCTGAAGCTTAAACTGCCCAAGAAAAAAGAGGTTCAGGAAAAAGACCAGGTTAAAAAAATAGAGATCAAATGAGGAGGATAAAATTCCGGCAGCTTTAGGAGCTGCCGGAAATCCCCTGAAAAAAAAGTTGCCTTTTCCGTGCACCTAATTGTATAATATAAGTAATGAATACAGCAATAAACATTTACTATTTTCTGCCGGCCGGAACAAACCGGCCGGGGACAGTCTCCACTGATTTGCCGGGAAAGAGTAATACTGTTTTGCTGTATATTTCCCTTTTACTTCTCCTGTTGCTACTTAACTGAATATACCAGGTTGAGCTACAGCTTTTACCGCTAAAGCGCATACTGGGCTTAAGACACCTAGAGGATGTGTTAGTAGCGGTTTACAGCTAACAACCGTCACTGCTTATACTTAAAAAATAAAGGAGAAGTAAATGAACCATAAAAACCATAAGACAACCTCAAAATACCACTGCCGTAATAAAATTAAACTTGACAACCGGCAATGGCCGCTGCAACAAATCACCAAAGCGCCGGTATGGGCCAGTGTTGATTTGCGGGACGGTAATCAGGCCCTGGCCCGGCCAATGGATATTAAAACCAAAACCGTTTTTTTTAATAAACTGGCAGAGACCGGTTTCCGGCAGATTGAGGTGGGATTCCCTTCTGCTTCCCGGCAGGAATATAACTTTGTCCGTCAACTTATTGAAAAAAATATGATTCCGGATAACGTCACTGTTCAGGTACTGGTTCCCACCCGCCATGACCTTATCCGTAAAACGGTGGCAGCTCTAAAAGGGGTAAAAAAAGCGATTATCCACATGTATATATCTACTTCACCGGTACAGCGCCGGCAAGTACTGGGCAGAGATAAAAAAGAGATTAAAAAAACAGCAGCAGAAGCAGTAAGATATGCGCGGAATTTAACCTCTAAAATAAAAGGAACAGACATCAGGCTGGAGTTTTCACCGGAAAGCTTTTCCACTACCGAGCCTGACTATGCTATGGATATATGCCGGGCCGCGGTAAAGGCCTGGCAACCTGCTGCAGCTGATAAAGTTATTATTAACCTGCCGGCAACAATGGAGGTATTTACACCCAATGTGTATGCTGACTATATCGAATACTTTCACCGTTTTTTTCCACAAAGGAACCAGGTTATACTCTCGGTCCATACCCATAACGACCGCGGTTGTGCAGTTGCCGCCTCGGAAATGGCGCTGCTGGCCGGCGCGGAGCGGGTGGAGGGCACCCTGTTCGGCAACGGGGAAAGAAGCGGCAATGCTGATATTGTTACCCTGGCGCTTAATATGGCTTCTGAGGGGAGAGACCCTGAACTTAAACTTGATAATATTCCCGCCTTGCGTGCGCTTTACGAACAAGCTACCGGACAAAAAGTACCGGCGCGTCACCCCTATGCCGGTGATATGATCTATACTGCCTATGCCGGTACGCATCAGGATGCTATCCGTAAAGGGTTGCACGCTTACCGGAAACAGCCGCATAAGGGTTGGGACATCCCTTATCTGCCCCTGGATCCTGCTGACATCGGCCGCAGTTATACAAATCTGATACGCATAAACGCCCAGTCAGGTAAAGGAGGAACTGCTTACATTGCGGAAAAAATACTGGGCCGGCAATTAAATAAAACCGAACAGCAAAAACTGTACACCCGGGTGCAGAATGAATGTGAAAAACACCGCGGTGTTATCAGTGCATCCCGTCTCAGACACCTCTGCAGACAGCTTCCGGCAGGCGGATAACAAAGACCTCTCCTGTTCCCGGATGTATTATAGTAATTAGTATTTCCGGGGGCAGTTTTAAAATCAATGCTGTAATACTATAATACCCTATGCGCGGTTTTAAACTTAAAAAACTGACCGGTTTTCCGGCTGAATGTAAAATGTGCGGCCATTGTTGTGTGCAAACCAAGGTGATTTTATCTCCTTTTGACATATTTGCCATTGCGGTCCATTTAAAAACAAGTGCAGCCCGGCTTTTTACTGAAAAAATTCTGACCTACTCTATCAATACCACTACCTACTGGATGGAGCCTGTTATTAATAATAAAAATGATAAGGAGATATGTCCCTTTCTCATGCGGCAGCAGGATAAATATCTGTGCCGGCTGTATAATAACCGTCCTTTTGTCTGCCGCATTTCACCTCTGGCCTATTCCTGTGAAAATAACGCTTTTTTCCGTTCAGCTATTGCGGAAAAAAGATGTTATCCGTACCAGCCTCTCACTGTTATTTCCGTTTCCCGGTATCTAAAAAAAAATAACAGTAAAAAAGCAGTCAAAAAAAATTATAAGTACCGCCTCCTGTTAAAAAAAATAATAGATAAAGGATATACTCTTAAAAAAATTGTAAACAAACCGGCTGCCAAAAAAAATTTTTTCCGTATTCAGCAACTGCTTTACGAGACCTGTCCCGCAGATCCGCTGACTGAAAAAAAATACCCCTTTAAAAAAATTAAAAAATACATCAACTCCTTCCCTGCTGTAACGCAGTAAAAAAATAGTTTTGCGTCATATCAAAGATGTATAAAGAAAAACAAAACCTGCTTACACCCGCTCCAACAACTGCCGCAGAAACAGGGTAAAGAGGAGTAATCTCCGGTTAAAACATCAAAATGCTTTAACCGGAGATATTTTTAGGGGGGTTCAAGAATGATTATTGTTTACCCAGTCGGGCAAACGAATAAACCTGTAAAAATTTATGACGGCTTTGCTGCAAAGCCTTTTTGATTTTTTTCCAGCTGAAAATTGCCAAAGGAATATCTTTTTTCTTTATTTCATTAACAAACCCGGCAAATGAATTGCTGCCGCGTTTATATATGTCCTGGTAGATATAAATCTTCTTCCTGCTCTTGTCAATGCTTATAGTATCATACCAGGCAACCATCAAGCGGCCGTAAGTAGGTACAGGATTAAAAGCTTTATACAGTCTGCGCATATGTTCAGGAAGCAGACTGTAACAACCCAGTGATTTAAACTGCCGGTGGCGCAGCATGCGGGCATTATAAAAAACCGGCACACTGTGGATAGCATAACTGAAATGTTTTTGCGGTTTATCTCCCTGCGCCACTTTCAAACCAAATGCAGGAACAAACTCAGCTTTGGACATTATTTTTTTTACACTTTTCTGCCAGGACATATAGCGGCTGCCGTTTTTAGTGCCGCGGTGAACACCGAATATACCTACAGGTGACTTCAGGTATACTCTGCGGTAACCGGTATGTTTGCCATCATAAACACGCGCGGCAATTTTAAGCGGATAGGACCAGGGAGTCTGCAGCATGAAATTATCTTTCTCTCTTTTAAAAATAGCCATACCGTTACCCGCACCCGGATTAATATCATTGGCCGGAAAAGTAGCATAGGCAATTACTTTTACACCCGGACGTTGTTTGATCTCCCGCCAGTAGTTTCTGTTTACAAAGTTTTTAAGACTTTTGCTGTTCACTGAATATGTTCTGTTATCCTGCACTGCCGGTATACCGGCGCTCATTAAAAAAGAAACAGATATGATTAACAAAACAGTATTACGTAACTTTTTCATAATTTTTTACAAGGTTTTCAGGCTCAGTTGCTAAATCATCGGTTGTTATAAATTTTATATTAATTTTTTTCTTTTAGAAAAAAAGTATTAAAGCCTCTTGTGATTTAACGTTTTATTTTTCCGTAATTCATGAAAAAATTATATACTGATGCAGAAAAAAAATAAAATTGCTCTTTCCCGGAAAATAATCTACGGCAGCGGTGAATTGTTCAACGCTACCAGTATGGTTATTATTTTAATGTTTTTTCTGAAATTTCTGACCGATGTAGTTCATATCAGACCGGCGCTGGCCGGTATCGCTCTGGTAGCAGGCAAACTGTGGGATGCTGTTTCCGATCCCCTTATAGGTATTATCAGTGACCGCACTAAAAGCAGCCTCGGCAGGAGACGTTTTTTCCTGTTAAGTTTTTGCCTGCCCGGAAGTGTCTCTTTTACACTTTTATGGCTTTTTATAAATAACGGTAATGACCTGATTAAAATTATTTACTATACTTTTGCCTATATTACTTTTAAAACCTTTTTCACTTTACTCAATGTCCCTTACCAGGCTCTGGGTACGGAAATAACAGTGAATTACAAGGAGAGAACATCTCTTATATATTTCCGTATGATCTTTTCCATCACAGGCTCGCTTATTGCCGGGGTAATACCCCAGATAATGATCACTGCCTTT
>CAZFAK010000039.1:0-16027 GCA_964517045.1 uncultured Spirochaetia bacterium
CCGGCATCATAACTATAAAAATATCAGCAAACTGTTCATGCAATCACTAACCAGGGAAAAATAATTTTGCAAATAATTACAATTATTGGAGCGCGGCCCCAGTTTATCAAGGCGGCAGCCGTAAGCCGGGAAATTATGCAGCAACCGCAAATAAAAGAAATTATCATTCATACCGGCCAGCATTTTGATCATAATATGTCAGCTGTTTTTTTTGATGAAATGCAAATTCCCCAACCTGATTACAATCTTAATATAAACAGCCTCAGCCATGGTGCTATGACGGGAAAGATGCTGGAAAAAATAGAAAAAATTCTTATAAAAAAAAAACCGGATTATGTTATGGTATACGGCGATACCAATTCCACTATTGCCGGCGCTTTGGCAGCTAAAAAACTCCACATCAAAGTAGTGCATGTGGAGGCAGGGCTGCGTTCATTTAATATGCAGATGCCGGAAGAAATAAACCGTATTCTGACCGACCGCATCAGTGATGTTTTATTCTGCCCTACAGAGAGAGCTGTTTTAAATTTAAAAAAAGAAGGTTATGATAATTTTAATTCCCGTATTATACAAAACGGTGATGTCATGCAGGATGCAGCTCTTTTTTTTGCAGAATATTCCGCTCAAAAAAGTTCTGTTCTTAAACAAAACTCCCTTAAAAAAAATCATTTTTGCTTATGTACAATACACAGACAGGAAAATACAGACTGTTATGCAAATTTAACCGCTATTTTCTCGGCTTTGGAAAAAATCAATCAGGATTTACCGGTAATTCTACCTCTGCACCCGCGCACCAGAAAAATTTTAACCCAAAAAGAGATCAGAACCTCTGTTGGTATAATTGATCCTGTGGGCTATTTTGATATGCTGGAATTACTTAAATACTGTAGTTTTGTTATGACTGACAGCGGCGGATTACAAAAGGAAGCCTTTTTTTTTCACAAACAATGTATTACCATGCGCTCTCAAACCGAATGGGTGGAACTGGTTGAACATAGTTATAACCAGATTGCCGGTGCAGATACAGAGGCGATTTTAAAAGCCTATAAAAAACTTGATCAGCAAAATAAAAATTTTACTGTTAATTTATACGGACAAGGGAATGCCGCAGCTTCAATTGTAAAGTGTTTACGTACCAGGCCCTGATTGTCAAGCATTTTTTTTCCAAAAAAAATGCTTGCGTTTTTCTAAAAAAAATATAAACTTTAATAAATATAAAATAATTTTGTAAAAATTTTAAACGTATCACCACCGCTGCTGTTCTTACTGAATTAATATTATTTATAGATATGTTTTTTTTAAAATTACATAACGGAGTACGCTTATGCAAATTATTCATATTAAAAGCAAAGTAATAATATACTTACTGTTAATTTCTTTCTCTCTGCAAGCTGTTGAGTATTTTTATGATGATTTTGAAGGGCCTGACCAGGGCTGGACTACTAAACTCTATTTCGGCAGTACAGATGATCTGTGGCATAAAACCACCCGCGCTTCCTTCAGCAGCAGCAACAGCTGGTGGTTTGGTCAGGAGTTAACCGGTAATTATGCTACCGGCAACATGCTGGCCAACGGCCTGATCTCCCCGGCTATTGATCTTACCGGAGCCAGCAATGCCTACCTGTACTTTTTTGAAAAATATGAAACCGAAAATAACGGTGATTACTGCCGGGTAGATGTTACGACTAATGACGGTACCAACTGGTCGCCTATGCGCGGCATGGGGCCGCCTCAGACTCCCAGCGGTGATTCCGGACTCTGGGTTAAAGGTTATTATAACCTTTCCAACTTTACCGGGCATGTGATTAAAATCCGTTTTTTCTTCCGTAATAATTTCGGCAATGATGACTACGAAGGCTGGTTTATAGATAATGTCAGGATCAGTGATTATAAAAACCTGAGCGGTACCG
The DNA here is from genome assembly GCA_964517045.1 of uncultured Spirochaetia bacterium. Lineage (GTDB taxonomy): Bacteria > Spirochaetota > UBA12135 > COTS27 > CAZFAK01 > CAZFAK01. Next base: position 1,911 of record CAZFAK010000039.1, read on the forward strand.
GTCAGGCTGCCCTGACGCCTCCCAACGGCTGTACCAATACGTACGGCACCTGGCGTTTTGACTACATGGCCACCCATTTTATCACTAACGGCACCTATTCCCTGACCATACCCGCAGACTTCTCTGCACCGCAAAATAGCATTCCCAATGCGGACGGTTATTTTACCGTAACCAATTATCCTCTACTAAATCTGGGCAGTCCGGTTATCACCGGCAGCGGTCCCTGGACCATTACCATCCCTTTTTCAAACCTGAGTGTAAGTAATTATATAATACTGAACTACGGCCATACCAACAGCGGCTCCCGCGGAGCTCTTGCTCCGTCCTCATTCGGGACCTACTATTTTCCGCTGGCTGTTAAAGCCGGTACCAATACCAAGATCAATGTAAAGGAGTTGCCGCTGGAGCTTGTCAATGAAGCGGGATTCGGTACGAACTGGGGCATAAGCCCCAACCCGGTAATGACCAACACCACCCAAAATTTTTATCTTGCCTTTGCTCCTGATCCTCCTTCCGGCTCTTTGGAAAATGCCTACCTTACTGTATATATTCCTCAAATTTTACCGCTGCCCCAGACTAATTTTCCTGCCATGCCGGGATATCTCTATGACTGGGCTACGCCGCCCTGGGTCAGTTATGACAGCCGTACTATCAGCAGCAACAGTAACTGCTGGCTTGTCAAATATAATAATCTCACCATCACCCCCTGGAACCAGCTGCAGATCTATTATACCAATGTGACAGTTCCTTCCTATGCAACCAACCTGCCCATTACCATGTATTCCGCCAAATACGGCAGTCCTCCGGCTGAAGTACCTGCTGGCAGTCCCTTTCTCCAGGTTATTGCCGGCAAAGACGGCACCGGTACAGCCTGGATCACTTCACCGGTATATATGAGCAATGAAGCAGAACTAACCCTTTCCTATACAGCTGCTTTTAATCTGACTAACCCGGAGATCACCTTTGATATCCCTGCCGGCTGGTCTGCACCGCAAACCAATAATCCGGCAGGCAAAGGTTATGTTTACGAACAGTTTTCCACGCCTGTTATAAGCAATCTTTATATCAGCGGCCGGACAATCCACGTCGAAATAGACGGCCCTATGGATAAATGGCAGTCATTTAACCTGGGCTATACCAATGTACAAACCCCGCTCACGCCCAGTAACTATATTTTTCCGGTAGCTTCGCGGGATCAGGGCGGCAGTCTTAGTTCTATCACTTCCCCGCCGGTAGTGAGACTGCAGGGACCGGACAGTCTGGATGTTTTTCCGACTAATGATATAGCCATGGCTTCCAACGGCACATGGACTCTGGAATACACAGCCGGAAAAAATATCAATAACGAAGAGCTTATTATCTGGCACCCATGGGACTGGAGTGAATACAATCTAACAGATCCCAACCAGGATGGTTATACAACAGTCAGTCCCGGAACCGGCAGTCCGGTTATCGGGACTCCCAGCAAAAACCACCCCATGTTCCCGGGTGAACTCTTTATCCCGATCAGTAACATGGCTGCCGGGGATACGATTATTATAACCTTTGGTGATACCAATATATCAACAAACGGCAGTGCGCAGATCCAGAAATCTCCGGGTACTGCCACCTTTAACGGTATGCAGGGACCGAATATGGGCTGGAATCCGATTGTAAATATCTGCAGCCTGGAAGTATTACTGGCCGGAACCGGTACAGCTGATATACTTATCGGTTCTGCGCTTTTGGAAAACTCCACTAATAATTCCGGTGTTCTCTTTAATTACCAGGCTTTTAATACCATGGATACCGGTGAACTCACTATAAAAATACCGGCTGCCTTTAACGCACCGCAAACCAATAATCCAACAGCTTCCGGATATCTCTCCCTGAAACCGGATCCCGGTGTAACCAATGCTGCTCCGGTTATAAGCGGCAGCGGCCCATGGCAGATAACCATTCCTCTTACCAGTATGCCTGCCGGCCGCAGTATCGCAGTAAGCTATGGTATTAATTTTACCAATAACGGTCTGCCTTACCAGGGTAATGGTATACAAGCTGCTGCCCCTGGCCTGGACGAATTTCTTTTCTGCTCCTGTCCCTCCAACGGTATCCTGATGGCTCTAACCAACGGCTCGCCCCAAGTAAGCACTATCACTAATCCCGGCTTTTTCGGCAGCGGCACAGCTTTACCGGAGCCGGCTACTGCCTATGCTGATCTTTCCAATACTTGGACTGTGACCTATACCGCGGATCAGGATTTAAGCGGAGCAACTGTTTTTTACAGTCCGCCGCCGGGCTGGACTGCCATGCAGACCAATAATAACAGCGCTGCCGGTTACACTGCTTTTACCGCTTCCAACTGTATAATCAGCCGGGTCAATCTGCGCAGTGATATAAACATGCTGGAAATAACCATGGCTGCAATGAACAGCGGCGATAAACTGATAATAAAATACGGTGATACCGGCGGGGGCGCCAACCCGGGCGCAGCCGTACTGCCGCCTGCTGCCGGTTCCTATAAGCCCCTTACTGCAGCAGGCCGGATTAGCAATAGTATATCCTCTTTTAACAAATTAACCCCTGCTGTTTACATGAACATTATTGAAGACTCTACTCCGCCCCTGGTAAGCCTGACCAACATCTCCGGCTGGCAAAAAGGTACTGTAAATTTAAGCGGCACAGTATATGAAGACCATCTCGGCATCCGCAGCAATCTTATTACCCTGTATACCAATAACAGCTTTACTGCTTTTTACCGGACCAACTCTGTTGGCGGCGGCCCCAGCAATTATACTTTTTCTTTCAGCGCAGTTAATACCGCTTCCTTCCCGGACGGCAATAATACGCTTCATTTTGTTACGGCAGATTTAAGCAGCAATACCGGTACCAACAGTTTTTCCCTGCAGGTGGATAACTCCCCTCCGGCAGCGGGCATAACCAATGTACAAAGCAATGAGATAATTAACAATCTCTTCACTTTCCGCGGCAGCAATTCTGATCCGCACAGCGGTATAGCTGATACTGTTTTGCTTCTCTCCAATCAAAGCGGCTGGTCTACCAATTTAACCGCTGCCATAAACAGCAACAGCTGGGGTGTAACCTGGAATATGGCCACCCTGGCCGGCGGTGAATACTTTATTACTGCCTTAACCGTTAACAACAGCGGTCTAAGCAATACCAGTCCGGTAGTTCCCTTTTACAGCGGGATTACTGTACCGGATATAGCGGAAACCAATACTGCGCCCGGTGCCTGGATCGGCGGCACCCATCTTTTCAGCGGCTACAGCAGCAATCAAACCCCGGCCTTTGATCCAATAACCAATTTACTGGCCGTGGACAGTGCGCCGGCTTTAAATAAAATAAGCAGCAACACTCTGTGGAATTCCAATGTGGATACTACCGGCTTAAGCAACGGGCCCCATATTTTTTACTTCGCGGCTGTAAACAGTATCTCTAAAACCAACCTTATATGGCAGACCAACCTGGTTGACAATCAACCCCCGCTTATAAGTAATGTTACCATAAGCGCTGCCTCCAACAGTGTTCTCTCCGGACTGAATATAAGCGCAGGCGACAGCGGTTCCGGGCTTAACAGTTATGTCATGGCTGTATCCAACAGCGCGGAGCAGGTAACCAACAGCTGGGGTGATTTCAGCGGCAAGGGTGTTCCCGGTTTTAAAACCGGTACGGCTACCAATCTCGCTTTCATGGTACTGGATAATACTGCTAATAACAGCAGCTGGTTTTACCTCTCTGATGTTACCAACTATTTTATTGATGACACAACTCCGCCGGAAATCAGTTTCAGCCAGACCAATACCTGGTTCAGCAGCACAGTAACGCTGACCAATAATATCAGTGAGGATTTTTCCGGGTTTTCCAGTAATACGGTGCACGTTTATACCAATAATGATCTGCTTAACTGTTATACCAACGGAACAATAAGCGGGAGCATTCCCCTTTTTAGTTATCACTTTACGGTTGTTACTACTTTATTAACTAACGGCACCAACAGCCTTACTTTTATTGTCAGTAATGACTCAACCAACGGTGCAGGATCAGTAGCCACCAATACCAGCCCCCTGGCAGTGGATAATGAAAAACCGGTAATAAATTCCGCTGATTATGACAGTATGATCAGTAACGGTTATCTTACCGGCCTGAGCATTAACAGCAGCGATGGATTTTCCGGTGTGGCTGCTTATATAACCGGCCTGTCCAACGGCAGCTTGACTACCAACTCATTTCCGGTCAGTGATCCCCTCTTTATAGATGATTTTACCAGTGCGCCGACCAACATCAGCAATCTGGTTATCTATCTGCTGGATAATGCCGGAAATCCAAGTCTTCCCTATTATACCGGACCGGTTACCAATTCTAAAATCGAGGACACTACTCCGCCCCTGGTATATATATCCAATACCAATCAGTGGTATGCTGATACAATGCTGTTAAACGGCCAGGTAGAGGAAGACCTCTCAGCTGTTTTAAACAGTGAGCTTTATATATATACAAATAATGACCTGGTAAATACCTTTGCCACCCTGCCCCTAAGCGGCAGCCTGCCTCTTTACAGTTTTTCCACCAATATAAACACATCCCTGTTCCCTGACGGCACCAACTCGTTTCATTTTATAGTCTATAACGAGACCAACCTGATGACCAATATTACTTATAATATACTGATAGACAATTCTACGCCTGTCATATCCGCCCTGCCTACCAATTACAGCCTGAATGCAGCCACTAATATTACTTTAAACATAACTGATACCTTTTCCGGTGTCAGCAACTTCAGCTATACACTGCTTAACTCCAACGGCAGCACCAACTCCCTGCTCTATACCAATATAACGCAGTTACTGCTGAATAATGCAGGCACCAACTATATTGAGGTAACTGCTCTAGACAGAGCCGGCAACAGCAGCAGCAACAGTTTTACCTACTACCTGAATCCTGCCTCCTCTGCCTTGCCGGGACTGGATGACCTGCCGCCGCCGGAAGAGAGTCTTATTCTGGCCCAGGGTTACAGTGATGATGAACTGGAGTATCTGGTTACCAATAATAATAACAGCGGCGGCGCCACTATTATAACCGAACCGGATCAGCTGGTTAGCGTGGTACTCCTGGCTGCGGGAAAAATGATTACCTTGAAATCAGCCGCTATAGTCAGTAAACACGGGGTAAGAGTTCTCTCCCAAGATATTAACGAATCATATAATAATGCCAAAGCCTTTTTCTGGGATAAAACCGATAATAACAAGCAGCGGGTACGTACCGGCATCTACTATATTTTTATTGTTTATGAAGCTGACAACAAGGAAAAAACCGCCAGCTACGTTGTAGTGGTGAGCAACTAAGAGGAGCAAGTTATGAAAAAAACAATAGCCATAATAATAATCAGCCTGGTACTAAGCAGCTCTCTTTCAGCCGCTTATGAAACCAGAATGCTGGGAAACAGATCCCGGGCAATGGGAGAAGTAAGAACTGTTCTGCCGGAGATCGCTGCTATGCACTACAACCCGGCTGTAATGCCGCTATTTCAAAAAATGGTTTTTGCCGTCAACGGTCTTACCGGCGTACTGGTAAAAGGTATGGGTACAGAGCTGGAAACCATGTTCAGCGCCTCTGTCCCTCTGTTAAATAACAAACTCGCCCTGGGCGGGGGTATTCTGTTCAGCGGCTACGGCGGCATAGATTATCCCGGTTTAAACCGCAACATGCTTTACAATGAGACCTATCTCAATGCTGCGGCCGGCTATAAAATAAACCGGCTTTTAAGCCTGGGTCTGGGACTTAAAGTGCAGTTCTGGAGTGTTGGTAAAAATATCAAAGCTTCCCGGGCAGCCGGCTTTAATATTACTGCTTCCATGTTTTTAAATAATCTGTTTCAGGGTTTTGATCTTGGTTTAAGCCTGCAGGATATATTACCCCTGGATATCAGCAGCGGCCAGAGCGACTATAAAGAGAAAGCCATTCCCAGGATTACCATCGGTATCGCCCGAAAATGGCAGGATAAATATTATACCGGTGTTGATATGGAATATGCATTGGTGGCTGATGCTTTTAATCTTTCCCTGGGCGGTAATATACCCATAATCAAGGAGATGTTTTCCGCTTCCCTGGGATGCCGGCTGGAAAACAATTTTAAAATCTTTGTACCATCTGTGGGATTGGCTTTCAGCAAAAAAATTTTTTCAATTAATTATACCTGGCAGTATCCCCTGGTCTTTGCCGGCGGCAGCGGCGAACATTCCCTGGGCTTTATCCTTAAATTACCATCGTCCCGGCAGACAGAGACAGCAGAAGAAAACCATAATTTATAGATATATCCCTGCCGGGTTTATTCTGTTTGTTCTCTGGCGTTGGCAAAATATACCCAGTAGGGGGATTTTTTAAAATCCGTATCCCGCTGCCAGACAACAACACCCCGGGTAAGCGAGACTTTCAGTACCTGATTGTCACCATCACATATAAATAAGTTATCTTTACTTTTATAAGTATCAACCGGTGTAAAGGGCAGCTTAAGGGTATATTCCGGTTCAGACTGCGGCGGCATAAAGGAAAAAAGAGAACCGTTTTTTTCAACAACTGTAATATTTTTACCATATGTAAAAACCAGCGGATCTGCGGCCCGGCTGAGCCTGACTGCGGTTATTTTATCACCGGTATCAGCAGCATATACAACAAGATTACTGGCAGCACGTACACAAAGATAGGCGTTAAAACCGGCCAGATAGGTTTCGTTCTGCAGATTGACCTCACTTACCAGAGTGCCGCTGCGGCCGTCAAGCACCATAACCGTGTTACTATGCTGCATAAAAAGCCGCTGCGCTGCTGTTTTGTGAAACTTGAGTGCCGGTACTTTTTCTATCTCTTTAGTCCAGCTCAGTTTCCCTCCTGTACACAAAGAGACCCGGTTGCGGTAAACAGTATAAAAGTTATTGGCATCAGCTACAGCTTTTTGAAAATAATGCCGGAAACGGAAAAGCTGACGGCCATGTTTCAGATCAATGCCTTTGGTAAAGCCGTTTTCCAGAGAATAAAACAGACAGGGACCGAGCACAGGCGTGGAAGAAACAGGCACTGCTTCAGTTACCTGCCATTTAATCTCCTGGGTGATCTCGTCCAAAGCTGCCAGTTTTTTATTACCGTCAAAGAAAAAGAAGATACCGCTGCGGTAGCCAATAGGCTTCATGTTCCGGGGAAGTTTCTCGCGCGGCACCCGGCTCAGAGTTACAGCAGACCCGGCAAAAAGCACTGTACGCAGTCTGGTAGCCTTATAAGCAATCTCCGGCGATTTTTTGTTTTTAATACAATATGCAATCCGTGACTTAAACTCTTCCAGTTCACTGTTGTCACCGCGGGCAATTAAAGCTCCGGCAAGCCGGCAGTAAAGCCAGGCCGAATCCAGCGGTTTATAACCGCTGATAAGCGCTCTTTTAACCCTGACCAGGCCCTCTTTATAATTACCCATTTCCCAGTAGATAAGCGCCATATAATAATCTATGACAGGCCGCTTGTCTATCTTTTCCGCCTGTATAAAATAGGCAAGCGCCGCTTTAAAATTTTCTTTTAATTTTTCCACCACGCCCAGATTAAAAAGAGAAACCAGCGAGTCAGGGTTGTTTTTTAAAGCATAATTAAAATAGATTTCGCTTTTAAGATATTCCTTATCAGCAAAGTAAATAGTACCGGCCAGCAGCGAACCCTCATAACCCAGCCGGCGCGGGCCTTTGCTTTCTATAAAAGCCAGGGCTTCATTTTTACTGCCGGTCTCTACCAGAGCCTCAATCTGAATACGGTCCAGGGCCTGAGCCGTATCCTCTGCCATGCCCGCCTTTGCTTCCCGGAATTTTTTTATCCGGTAAAGCACTTCTTTATAATTACCAAGTTTTTTAGCAGAATACAATAACCCTTTAAGAGCATCCTCTTCTGCAAACTGCTGCCAGAGCGTAAGGTACATATCATAACTTTGTTCATATTTTTCCAGATTGTAATAGCAGGCAGCCAGAGAAGTCATCAGTTTTTTTATACCCGGTTTAGCTGTAAGCGCTTTACGGTACAGACTTATAGCTTCCTGATATTTTTCTTCACTGTATTTTTTTTCAGCAGCAGCTATAAGCTGTTTTACAAATTTCCTGTTCCGGGCTGATTTTATTCTGACTTCCAGTTTGCGGCCGGCCAGCGAATCCGGAATAAAATTGGTTATTTTTTGATAAAAGGTAACAGCAGTTTTAATCTGTTTTTGGTTTAAAGCTTTGACAGCCTCATTTTCATATAACTGAATAATTCTCCCGGCGGTAGCTTTATCCTCTTCCTGTTCATAAGCCAGTTTATAATATTTAAGAGCTTTAGCTATTTTATTTTCCTGCTCATAAGTATACCCGATTTTAAAAAGCAGCTCACTGTCAGCATCATCTAATGATTCTTCCAAAGTTTCAGCAGCGGCCCGGGCCTGTTCCATATCTCCCTGTGCTTTATATAAACTGAATTTGCCGTTAAGTGCTTCTACCAGGTAGCCTGTAAATTCAGCAAGCTGTTCACAAGCCTCAAGTCCTTCTTCCAAAAGTTCTTCCCGTTTTTCCGCTTCCTCCTCCCCAGGGGTATCGCTATCGGTATATTCGTGTTGTAAAGACATATTGGCTGCCCGGATAAGCATAGTTAAAACAGCAGGTTTTACTTCCTTGTTAACTTCGAGCGCTTCCCGGAACCTGCTGAAAGCGGTATAGTAGTTCTCTTTATTATAAGCAGCAAGGCCTTTATTATATATTTTAAGCGCATCAAGCTGATTAAGTAATTGCTCTATCTTTTTATTGCCCGGATCAAATTTACGGTAAGCAGCCAGCCACTGCCGGGCGCTGCCGTAGTCTTTAAGTCCGATAGCTGTAAGAGCCAGCAAATATACACTCTCTTTATTATGTTTTTGTTTATCAGCAGCCAAAGCCTTTTTGTAAGCAACAGCTATTTTTCCGTTTTTATAAAGCGCATAAGCATAATAGTAGAGATTATCCGCATTGGCCGGACGCAGCGAATATGCATCTTTTAAAAAAACCTCGCTTTTCTGATACTCCCCGTTTTTAAAAAAACATATTCCCTTAAGGGAATTGAAATAAAACCGGTTGGCCGGATCAGAAAAATCATCAGCCTTTAGCGGAGCCAGTACTGTGGCAGTCTGCTGAAACCGCTGCATGGCAAACAGGGTATTGGCCAGATAAAGATTATGCAAAGGCGTGCTTTTAAGCAATACCAGTTCTCTGACATAGGGCAGCGCAGCGCTAAATTTTTTCTGTTCAAACAATTTATTATATTCCCGAGCTGTACGCCGGATCAGGACCGGAATATAGATCTCTTTATCAGCTTTGGCTATCTCATCCTTATGGCGTATATAAGTGTATTTTAGTTTGTCATATCTGCCGCTATCATCCAGCCAGCGTAAATATAATGACCAGTAGGTTTTATTTTGCGGGCAGCGGCGTAATACAGCCGGCACCTCCTTATAGGAACCGGTCTGCAGCAAAGCCCGGATATAGAAAAATTTTTCTTTATCCTCATTAAGTACCGGTTTTTCATGCTCCCGGGCCAGCGCAATAGCGGGCTGCCATTTTTCCATTTTTATATAAATATGAAACAGCGGCAAGATTATATCTTCATTCCGGTTTTTTTCATAAACAGGCTGCAGGAGCTGCGCTGCCTGAAAATATTTCTGGCTTTGATAAAGCTTAAGCCCTCTGTCAACCGTGTCTGCAGATAAAAGTACTGTTAAAATTGAAACAGACAACAATATTTTTTTATAATATCTCATAATTAAAATCTTTTACTTTATATTCAACCGAGACACCGTCTTTTTGCGCGCCGCCGGCAAAAAGTATCTGCAGGGGCCCCCGGCAGTTAAAAGCCCCGCTGTATATCTCTACGTCACCTTTAAAAACTGTTATCTGTCCCTGCTCTCTTTTAATAGAAATATCCATAGCTTTATTATACACCCGGTAGGCGCGCACCAGTTTTTTATTGGCAGTGGTTTTACGTCCGAAATCAGAGGTAACAGCCAGATTGCGGCCGTCAAATTTGATGGAAAATTTATTTTCCTTCTCATCGAAAAGAATAAAACTGAAATAACCCCTTTTAGCTTTTTCCAGGGTAAAGGTTAATACTGCATTTTCAGCCAGAATAAAGGGACGGGAAACAACACCGCCGGGCGCTCCTGATTCCCGGCTGCGGCCTTTTATCTGTAAACCGGCACGGCTGTATTCTCCTTTGATATCACTGCCTACCAGCCGCCATATATCCTCACCTTTATTAAAACGGGTACGGTAGTTGTTGAGAATATTGACATTATAGATCATTCTTTTTTCTATATCAAGGGGAATAGCAAGCGGGCTGCCCAATCCTTCCAGCTTTAAACTCTTTAAAGAGCTGGATATATTGGTCAGTTTAACCCTGTCCTGAAAAGTAAGTTTCTTGGTGCCGGTATTTATCTTAAGCTTGTCCCTGCGGCCAAACAGGGCCACTTTCACATCAACAAGAAAGGTTTTATCTGTATGGGCCAGGGAGACAGCCTGGCTGGAATCAATATTTTTGCTGAAAGTTACGGTTTTATGGCCCGGAGCAGAAGCGCTGAAAGTATAATTACCCGGTTTAAGAAAAAACTCCAGGGGCAGGCCCGCATAATAAGCAGCAGCCCGGCCGTTTATCCGGATGAGCGCGTCAATAGTATTAGCTGTTATAGTAACTTTTTTATAAAAATGTTTTTCCAGGTAGTAATTGAACGCTTCCCGCCACTTTTCATACAAAGTAAGCACAGTAGCAATATTTTTACTATGTGTATCATCTGCCTGTCCCGTAAACCGGGGGCCGTCTTCCAGTTCGGCAAAATGAAGAATATCAATACCGTAAGGATTTTTATTATCCGGAAAAAAATCACCTTCAAATTTAAAAGTTTTTAAAAGGCGGCCGCTACTGTTTTTAACTGTTACCTTCAGCTGCATTATCCTGCCCACAGTAGTCAAAAGCGGGCTTATAATAAGTTCCGGGGCAGGAGATTCAGACAGGGTACGGCTCTCTTTTATAAAAGAGGCCAGGGACAGCTCCAGACGGCCGGCCATTGGCAGGAGTTCTTTCTTCCCGCTGAAATCAACCTGTTTAATTTTAACCCCTATCATTTTATCAACGTTTTTAATTGGTACTCTCTCCGGTGCCGGATAGTTCTCCCGCAGGGCTCCGAAAAGAAACCCGTCTTCAGGCAGCTGCAGAGGACGGAAAGGTATAAAAACGAAACTGCCTGTACTGCGACGGAAAGTAAAAGTAAAAACATGATTAAAATTTTCCAGACTCCATTTATTATCAAAAGATTTGTTAAAGGCCCAACCCAGAGCATAAAAGAAACCCCGGAAATCAATACCGGCAGTTAAACCTGCATTAAGCTCAGGCGCCATACCGTTAAAAGGAATCTTAACTGACACAGCCGGAGAAGCATACCAGCCGCGCAAGCCTTCCAATCCTATGCCCAGACTCATACCCTGACGGCTGTACCGGTCCGGCAAAGCTTTATAGCTGTCATCCTGTTCCAGATAATCAAAATTAAGCGTTAAAGCTCCGTCAAGACGCCACTTTTTACGGGAATAACGCATACCGATGCTGCCGCTGACACCGTCTTCCCAGGAAATATTTTTACTGAAACGGTTGCCGAGAAAACGCTTGTGCAGATCTGCACCGGCTGTGAGAGTGTCTACCCCGAAAGGTTGAAAAGGCAGCCGGTAGTAACAGGCGGCTTTGAGCACACTGTCAAATATTTTTTCTTTGTACAAAAAATCAATATTAATATCCAAACCGGCGCCGACCCAAAAACTGCGGGTTATGCGGTAGGATCCGCCGGCAGTAAGTAAAAAATTAAAATCTTTATTTCCCTTCTTATTAACTATAAACCCCTGTTCATAATAGGGATCATACTCCTTATTATAAAACAAATGGTGAATTACTGCTGTCATGCCGCCGTAAGCATATTTTTTCTTTTTTATCACGCCGGCAAGAATATCAGCATTGTTATTAAGAAATAAAAAACGGTGAGAAAACTGGGCTGTATAAGACGGACTGTGAATGATCATGGCAGGATTAAACAGCACACCGCTGGGTTCGTCGGAAAAAAGACCGGCTGAATGGCGTAACGCTGTAAGCCTGGCTGAAGGCAGGCGTAAAGCATTGACAAAGGCCAGGCAAATAACCAGCAGCCCGGCCATGATCTTTTTTTTATTCATCTATGTTTTATGTTTATATAAAGTACACGTTCAGTAAAAATTATTTATCAAGCATATACTCTTCATCATCACTCAGTTTTTTATCTTTGACCTTATAATTTTCCTTCTCTTCTGCCTTTTCCTGTTTGGTTTTGGCAACACTGTCTTTGCCTGCCTCTTCCATTTTATGCTGCAGATCAAGATTCAGTTCATCATCAGCCGAGCGTTGATCAATCAGCATAAGCTTTTTAAGATTTTTACGCATCAAATCCAGCTCCCCGGTCTTTTCCACTGCAGTAACCTTAACCGCATCTTTTATATCCTGCAGCGAACCGCCCCGGATCATACGCTTCTTTCCTGCCTGAACACCTTTATCACTCTGTACAAAACTGTTCTCCTTAAGCTCCTCTACTACTAGCTCCTGATCACTGCTTTGCAGAGCAACTTTGCCGGTAAGTACTGCCACTCCGGTCTCGGCTGCGTTAACCCGCAGCAGAAAAGAGGTCCCGCGTACGCCGGCCATACCAGTAGGCGTATTAATATTAAAAGTTTCACTGCGGGAAAGTTTTTTTAAACAGGTAAGCAGTTTTCCTTTTTGCAGATCACACTCCACCAGATTTTTTTCAAACTTGACAATTTTAAAACTGCTGGCCGGTTTGATACGCATAACTCCCTGCGCTCCCAGATCAATATCTACCATGGAAGCTGCCGCAGTACGGATTACTTCGCCTGTAGTAAGTTGATCCCCTTTTTGAAGCTGACTGACCTTTCCATTTTTAAACCTTTGGGCAGATCCTTTAATCATGGTTACTGTTGGTTGTTTAACTGTGCTGTCTGCTGTGCTTTTACCGCCACACGCCGGTATTAATAAAGATAAAAGCGCAGCTGTTAATATACTTTTTTTCATTATTTGCTCCTTGTTTTTTTTTTATTTTCTAACTATTAATAACTTTCTTATTTTGCGCCAATTATTACCACTGATAACCGCATAATAACGGCCGCCGGGGAAATCAGATCCATAATTATACCAGGTAATCCTGTTATAACCGGCCTCATAGTACTGTACCGGTATCTCGCCGGCAAGGGTACCGCTAATATCATAAAAACGAACGCCGACCTCTCCAGCCCGTTTTTGGTTAAAAAACAGTTCTATGGCATCTCCCTGTTTTAATCTTATAAGAGTATTATAACTGATAGCATCGTTGGAGGATATCTCCATATCCGGATAAGTCTCATAAACAAAATCCCATTGCCGGTCAGGCAGCTGAGGAAAGGTAACAGTAAAGTTCCGCTGTCCCGGAGTCAATGTATAAAAAGAAAAATTAAGATAACCGCCGGAGGTGAAAAGTTCGACTTTATTGCTCAAAGAAACCTGTGATCCGTTTAAAATGACATCATCTCCTTCACTGAGCATAACAAAAAACTGCAGCCCGTCTTTTAAGGGGGGATATCCGGCTGCAACTTCATTACTTAAAAGAGTACTGGCAATATTCACCGTATGCTGCATACGGGACAGTACAATTCTTTCATCAGGTATAAAACGTACCGGTTCTTTGGGTATATTATAACGTACCCAATAGGGGCCTATAGTAGCATAGTTTAAAACCGGATCATGGTAAGCATCTTTGTTTTCCACTATAAAGTGAAGATAATACTCAGTAGTAGCACCATTGGTTCTGGCAGCTGTCCAGTTGGTATTCGTTCCCAGTATATTGGTGTAGCTGACAGTCTCGTTGGTATCGGCAAAACACCAGCGGGCATTACTAAAGGTAGTATCCTTTTTACCAAAACTGATATAAAAGCCGAAATTGGTATTGGTGCTTGGTTTAGCTGCCGGAAAATTGGAAAAAACAGCCGGCATTGCTGCCAAAGTGCACTTGCTTACAGGTGCAGACCACAGAG
>CAZFAK010000040.1:0-15854 GCA_964517045.1 uncultured Spirochaetia bacterium
TGCTGCCAAGCGCGACTCCGGCCAGCAGATCGTTATGACCGCCGAGATACTTGGTGGCTGAATGTATAACCAGATCCACACCAAAGGAAAGCGGTCTCTGGTTGTAGGGCGTAGCAAAAGTACTGTCTGATATTAGAATTACATTGCTGTTTTTAAAAATTTTGGTTAAATGTTCCAAATCCATTATATTCAGATAAGGGTTGGTAGGAGACTCTGATATAAAAATACGGGTATTGGGTTTTATAGCCTGCTCAATGGCGTCATAATCCCCCATTTTGACTACAGTTGACTCAATCCGGAAACGCGGTAAACATTTCTTGATAAACTGCAGGGTCCTCCGGTAAGCATCGTCAGTTACTATAACATGGTCACCGGTCCGCAGCAGGGCAAAAAGAGAGGTGGTTATGGCACTCATACCTGAAGAAAACAGTACAGCATCTTCACTGTCTTCCAAAGCAGCAAGTTTACCCTCAGCTGCCAGCTGGGTAGGATGGCCGTAGCGGCCGTATTCAAAACGGGCAGCTGCTTCCTCTTTTAGCTGATCAATCTCGGCCGTATTTTTGAAAATAAAGGTTGAACTCTGGACTACCGGGGTAGTTACCGAACCGTATTCATTGTACCGGATCTCACCGGCATGAACTCCCCTTGTAGATAATCCCTGCGCCTTTTTTTCTTTCATTAAGCTTCCTTACTTTATCTTTAAATAAGATATCATAAGTAAATTTAAAAGTCAAACAGGTAGAGATTTTTAAATTCACATCCGTCTGCAAAAAAATTTTGACAAAAAGCAATATTTACTATACAATAAAATATATGAAAAAAATAATATTGCTATTTATATATCTGGCTGTGGTTATCAATGCGCTGCCGCCCCGCTTTTTAAAGCAACCGGCAGGTCTCTTCTCCCTGGATGGGAAAACACAGCGGGTAAATATCAACAATTTTATCTCCTCCAGTTACAGTTATCAAAACAGCACCAGTCAACAGTTCAACTCCCTTTATATGGCGCAGCTTGTATTCAATATAAACAGTAAACTGGCTGTAGACTGCTGGATAGGATTTGATCTGGCTAACTACAACCCGGTAGAGGGATTCAGTACAGGTCTGAAACCTTCCACAGATAACCTGAAAGGATTTTCCCTGCTTTATGACAACCACAAAGATTTCAGTTTTAAAATAAAATACGGTGAAGATTTTTATGATACCCGGAGGGCTGCCGGCCTTCTTCCTTTATTAAACTCTGCGCCTGATTATACTTTATACCATGACCGGCTTGATGCTTTAAGCATGCAGTTAAGAAAAAGTTTTTTTAACGGCAAGATTAATCTGCTGCTGCAGGTACAAACACCGGAGCTCGGCCTGCGCTGAATCATAACACCTGTCCGGAGTATTTTTCAATTATTAAAAAGCTGTCTCTACTTCGTTTACGGTTATTATACAAAAGGCCTGAATGCCAAGCCCTTTACCGAATGCAGTCAGCCCCTCACCTGAGCTGGCAGTCAACCCCACACAATCCGGGCTGATTCCCAGTAACCTGCCCAAATTTTTTTTTATCTTGTCAATATAGGAAGCAAGGACAGGTTGTTTAGCTTCTACAGCAACAGAGACATGGGTAATACTGTATTTTTTATTTAAAGCGGAAAGTGCTTGCTGCAAAAACACACTGCTGTCTTTTATGTTTTCCTCACGGCACATTTTATCAGCTGGTTTACCAAGAATATTGCTACCGGTTATACCTGATACAGCATTGGTCAATGCATGCAAAATAACATCTGCGTCACTGTTGCCCTGCAGGGGGGGAGCCTTTTTGATTTCCACTCCGCCCAGCACCAGTTTTTTCTGTTTGTCGGTAAAGGAGAAAGCATGACTATCCTGGCCAATAGCACATTTCATAGAGAGTTAACTTAACTGAAAATATATTTATGGTTCTGCAGGGCAAAACCTTTAAAACCGTATTTTTTTATTTTGGAGTTATACTGCTGAAAATTATCTCCATAATGCATTAAAAGCGTTTTCTTTTTTACTGCTGCCGGCAGATCTTTTATTTCTTCCAGAGAAGCATGCACACCGCCGGTAAAGAACTGGCAATCATGAAAAATAATCTCAAAATTAAAAAACTTGTCATACTCCAGTATAAGTTCCGGATCATAACGGGTGTCAGAAGTAAAAAATACCCGGTTGTTAATAATTACACCGCAGCTCCACATCGATTCACGCCAGGAGGATACATTATCCGGAATATGTTTGGTTCGCATTATTTTGATATTAATACCCTCCAGATTAAATTCCCATGTATGCCGGAAAAATTTTTTTAGTCTTTGAGGATGTTTGATATTCCAAAAATCAGCCAACCGCAGCTCATGTCCGTTTTTATATTCCGAATGTCCCGCACCGCCGCGCAGACTCTGATTCCATAATATATCTTTATACTCTTTGGTAATGTAAAGATTGGGTTTTCGGCCGGTCACATAACGGGCAAACATCATCACCTCTTCCAAACCGCCGATATGATCAGCATGGGAATGCGTTATCAGAAAATTTTGCAGCTGGAATACAGGTAAACCATACTGATAAAGGGTTTGAGGGGTTTTGTTGCCCATATCAACCGCCAGATGGGTATTTCCTTTTATTATAATTATATTGTTCTGACTCAGGGTTTTGGCAAAAGCTGATCCGGTTCCGCTGAAAAAAATGGTCAGTTTGCCGGTATTGCTAAGTTTAAGCTTTGGGGATTTATTTTTCAGGCAGCGCATTCTATCACTTCTTGTTCTAATTATCGTACACTGACAATTAAAAATTAACCGAAACCGTTTTTTTAATATTAGCATGTTAAAATTCAAAATGCTTTCCCTGAAAGAGAAAATCAAACAAAAAGCTTTTGAACTGGGATTCTGCCTTTGCGGCATGACTTCCCCGCATCAGGTTCAATACTCCTCTTTTCTGCAAAAATGGTTAAAAAAAAACTATCACGGAAAAATGCAATGGCTGGAAAGTAAAAACAGAGAATTGCTTAATCCTGCGCTTTTTTTTCCGGAAATAAAAAGCATCATCTCCGTTGCTGATACTTATTATTTCGGCAGTCATGAACTAACTCCTGTGCTGGCCCGTTATGCTCTCGGCTATGATTATCATATTATTATGAAAAAACGTCTTTACCTGCTGCTTGACTATATCCGCTCCCAAAGTAAACATGCAGCCGGGATAGTTACCTGTGACAACTCTCCCGTACTGGAAAAATACTGGGCCCGGGAAGCCGGATTGGGCTGGATAGGTAAAAACACTCTTTTAATAAACAACCGATACGGTTCCTACCTGACTCTCGGCGAAATCCTGCTCAATATTCCCCTGCCGCCGGATCAGCCGGTCAGGGATAAATGTAATAACTGCAGCCAATGCATACAAGCCTGTCCCTCGCATGCCCTGAAAAAGCCCTATCTGCTGGATACGAATCAATGTATATCCTACCTGACAGTTGAATACCGCCATCATTACAACCGGCAACAGCAGCAAATCAGCAGCGGCCATTTCTTCGGGTGTGATATTTGTCAGGAGGCATGCCCCTATAATCAGGATTTAAAACCAGGCCGCCCTGACCTGTATGACTTTCCGGAGTTTATCAAATCCCTGCAAAACTTTTTTAAAAATCCAAACCCGGAAGCAGGAATTAAAAAAAAACAAACAGCTTTGCACAGACTAAACCGTTTGATGTTAAGACGTAATAAAAAAAACGTTACCGGATAAAAAATGCTGCTTCGTTCCAGTAATCATTAAAGGTCCCCTGCAGACTGCGGTTTCCCAGTACCAGTCTTATTTGAACCGCTTCACAAGTATCCTGCACCAGTACAGTGGTTATAAAATCACCGCAGATCATTTTAAATTCCTTACTAAACTCTTTAATGCTGTTGTCAGCGCTGCCGAACAAAGGACCGGCAGCGTCAAAATAGTCTTTCGTGCTAAGCACACAATCAGGCTTGTCAATATGGGGCATCTGTGTAAATTTAGGGCGGCGATGTTCATATCCGGGGATGGTAATGAAAGCTTCCATTCTCATCTCTGCTTTAGCACTGTTAAAAAGAAAATCACTTTCCAGCCAGCTTTTAAGTAAAAAATAAATTTTCTGCTGCAAAATATTATCTTTAGTAAGAAGTTTACTTATATCAGACCGGAGATCACCCATACCCTATTATATCATTTTAAAAAACAGCTGACAATGACCTGAAAGCAGCCAGGCCTTTATTCCGAAACAGCCCGGGAAACCGGGAGTTTAAAAGAAATTTGCGCAGAGTTTCTTAAGCATTCCTGCCATGTTAAAATACGTATTATGAAAATCGCCTTGATACAGCTCAATTATCATATCGGCCATTTCAGTTATAACCGTGATAAAATTATAAAAGCCATACAGCAGGCAGAAACTGCCGGTGTTGACCTGGCTGTATTTTCCGAGCTGTGTGTATGCGGCTATCCGCCCCAGGATCTGCTTGACTACACAGATTTTATCCGCAAATGTGAACAGACAGTGACCGAAATAGCAGACTGCTGCCGTACAACAGCTGCTGTTATCGGCACCCCTATGTTCAATAAAGAAAACAGAGGCAAAAAACTGGTAAATGCAGCCTGTTTCCTGAGCAAGGGGCGGATCAACTATATTCAACCCAAAACACTGCTGCCCACCTATGATATTTTTGATGAATACCGTTATTTTGCCTCCAATAAAAAATTTAACTGCTTCAATTTTCATGGTTATAAGATAGGCCTGACTATATGTGAAGACTTCTGGGATGAACTGCCGGTTGAAACCTTTTTCCACCGTACCAACCTGTATAAAATTTCTCCGCTGCAGGAATTAATAAAAACAAAACCTGACCTTATTATAAACATTGCCGCTTCACCGTTCTCCCATAACCGTATCAATAATAAACTGAAAGTTTTTACCAGTAAAGCCGCTCAACACAGCGTTCCGGTTATTTATGTCAATCAAATTGGTGCGCAAACCGGAGTGGTATTTGAAGGCGCCTCTATGGCTATAGATGACCGGGGAAGTATTGTGTATAAACTGCATTCTTTCCGTGAGGATACAAGATTCATTGATTTCAAAAACCTTAAAAACAATTCCCTGCCTGATCTTTACCCGGCCGGGATCAACCATATCAGCTTTATCTATGAAGCCCTGCTGCTGGGCCTGCAGGACTTTTTTCGTAAACTGGATTTTTCGCGGGCTGTAGTGGGCCTTTCCGGCGGCATTGACTCCGCGGTAGTATTAACCCTGGCTGTTAAAGCCCTGGGAGCGCAAAACGTACATGCCCTGCTTATGCCGTCAAAATATTCTTCCAGTCACTCTGTAAGCGACAGCAAACAACTAATAACTAACCTTAAGACATCTTCTGATACACTGCCTATTAACAGTATTGTAAATGCTTTTCACAAAACTCTGGCTCCCCTTTTTAAAAAAAGCCGGGAAGACATTACAGAAGAAAATATACAGGCACGGACAAGAGGTGTACTCCTGATGGCTTATGCCAATAAATTTGATTATATTCTGCTTAACACCTCTAATAAAAGTGAAGCTGCTGTCGGCTATACCACTCTTTACGGTGACATGAACGGCGCTCTCTCTGTTCTCGGAGATGTATATAAAACAGACGTTTATAAACTGGCCTCTTATATAAACAGAGAGCAAAATATCATTCCGGAAAATATTTTAAAAAAAGCGCCGTCAGCCGAGTTAAAACCGGGCCAGCAGGACAGCCATTCTTTACCGCCCTATAACATCCTTGACAGGATCCTTTACCAGTATATTGAGATGCAGAAACCCGGCGCTGAAATAAGGTCTATGGGATTTGATAAAGATCTGGTCAATAAAGTAATTTCCCTGGTTAACTACAGCGAATACAAGCGTTACCAGGCACCGCCGGCGCTGCGGGTATCAACCAAAGCTTTTGGTCCGGGACGGCGCATGCCCCTGGTTGCCCGGTATTAAAATTTATTTATGATAACTGCTGTTATGGTTTATACTTAAGGCTCTGTATATCTGTTCCAGTAAAATAATGCGGAATAATTTATGCGGATAGGTAACTTTACCGAAAGATATTACTTCAGCTGCTTTTTTTTTCAGTTCTCCGGGCAGGCCGATACTGCCGCCGCAGACAAATACCGGACGGTATGATTTAACCTGAAGCTCTTTCAGAAACGCTGCCAGTTCCCTGGAAGAAATATCTTTCCCTTTCCGGTCTGTAAGGATCAGATAATCATCTTTTTTAATATGATTATACAGTTGCGGTAAAATTTTACGGAAATAGGCCTTATTGTCTTGAGCCGGTACTGCCTGTTCCTTTATCTCTTTTATCTCTATTGAGTGATAAAAATTTATTTTTTCTATAAAATCGTGCTGCAGACTGAGATAGGATTTTTTTTTCAGTTTACCGATACATACCAGCTTCAGAAGCGACACTCTTTTATTTACCCAGCTGATATTTGCGCACAGAACGGACATGCTCCGTATCAGAGGAAGAAAAATGGTGTCCCTTGCTGCCGTCATTCTTAGCTACAAAAAAAAGATAACTTGTATCAGCCGGCGCAAGTGCAGCCCTGAATGAATCCGGAGATACTGCACAAATAGGTGTAGGCGGGAGTGATCTGTAATAGTAAGTATTATAGCGGGATTTGTAATAAAAATGCTTTCTCTTAATATTAATAACACCGTCTTTTAAATTGTCATTATAGAGGCCGTCTTTTTTAAGGGCATATATTATGGTGGAACAAAATTTCAGTTTCATATTGCGGCGCATACGGTTGTAGATAACACTGCTGATCAGGGGCCGTTCCTCAGGCAGAGCTGCTTCCCTTTCTATCAAAGACGCAATTTTTAAATAGAAATAAAAATTTTTGGTATTGCTGTTTTTTTTATAATAACCATATATCGCACTGTCAAAAAGATTAAAAGACATTTCCAGTAAACGGGAGAGATTTTCCTCTTTCTGTAAAGCGTATGTTTCGGGGAAAATAAATCCTTCAGCGGTGAGCGGCTTTTTTATATTATAATGGTCAGCTATATGCTGCCGGGTGGCAGAGGCTTTAAAAAAATATAAAGCATCCTTGTAAGCGGCAATCTTTTTAGCTGCCAGGGCCTTACTTATATTATAGATATCATAACCGGCCTTTATAACCACCGGATAGGTATCAACCCGGCCGCTTGTTAAAATATCCAGTATCTGCAGCATGTTCATTTTACTGTTTAAGGTATAATACCCGGCCTTAACCTTTTTGGCTTCCCCGCTCAGACGCGCCAGTATATACATACAAGTTGCACTGCTGATAATATCATCAGCAGCCATTTTATAAATATTTTTTTTAAAACTGCCCGGCTGATTATATTTGATATGGTATTCTATTGTTTTTCTTTTTCCAAGTGCAGGTCCGTAGAGTAAATAGAATACTGCCAGAAACAGAAATACAAGCAGAAAAATAAAAATCTTTTTTTTGGTAAACCGGAAAAAAT
Source organism: uncultured Spirochaetia bacterium (assembly GCA_964517045.1). Classification (GTDB taxonomy): domain Bacteria; phylum Spirochaetota; class UBA12135; order COTS27; family CAZFAK01; genus CAZFAK01. The sequence goes on from CAZFAK010000040.1 coordinate 7,496, forward strand.
ACATATAAAATTTATTTTGCAGCAGCTGCCAGAATACTTTCAATGCCGGACGAACATAAAGGCTGAGACAGCTTCCTGGCCGGCAGATCCCTGACAAGTAAAGAAGCTTTTTTAAGTACACTGTAGAGATCAAGAGAAGATGTTTTTACAAAATCCCGGCCGATTTCCAGATAAAAATTAGAGAGTATACTGTCTGTTAACAGTGACAGATTGGTACTGCTGACCCGGCGCAGGTCATAGAGGCCGGGATACATAAAACCTTCAGCAGATGCCAGAGTGTTTATCTTATATACTTGTTTTAATTTTGCCAATACTCGCTGACTTTGGCAGTTCTTTTTAAAGGAACCGGCCTTGATACCCGCTTTTTTACGGGAGAGCCTGGTATCAATATCCTGCAAATTATCACCGGGAGTTATAATGAGATAATCATTAGCGCGCAGGGGCGAGCACAGTTCATTAATAATCTCCAGTGTTGACATATCCGGGCTGATAAAATGAAATCCGGAACACAGATTTTTTTTTAAAGCAATATAACCGGCAATAAAATTAAACAGTTTTTCATTACGGATAAAACCGGCACTTTCCAGCAAGCGGGTAAAAGTAGCAGCACTGTCAACATTGCCCGGATCAACACGAAAAGCAGCTTTACGGTCTAAAAAATAATAGCGGTGTTCAGCATAATTTTGCTCCAGCATCGTATAAAGCTGCCGGCCCCGCGCAGGCATAACCCATACTGCAGCAGGCGGTGTATCAGTAACAGAAGGGCGGTTTAGTATAAAACCGGCTATTCCGGCAGAAACGAGTAATACGATTAGCAAGGTGAATAAAATAATAAAAATTTTTTTTAACATAATAATATACCTGTATATTTTAAAAATATTTCCGGGAGGCCCACTACATTGGAATATGAACCTTTTATTTTTTTTATAAGCATATCTCCGTTATCCTGGATCTTATACGCACCGGCAGCATCCGTTACATCAACTTTGGCAATATAATTGTGTAATACACTGTCAGGATTATTTTTAAAAGAGACCCGCGTTGTATAAGTTTTTATAATTATACAACTATCACAATGAAAAAGGCAAGCCGTATGCACAAAATGGTTTTTATTGTTAAGCCGCCTGAGCATGCCCAGAGCTTCCGTTTCATTGGCCGGCTTGCCGAGACACCCCCGGTTGTCACACACCAAAGTATCAAAGCATAAAACAGCCGCACCGTTAACCTGCGGTGCTAAGTTTTTATATTTATAAAAAACAATTTCCTCCATCTTCTTTTTTACTCTCTTTTGATAAAAAAAGCGTTTTCGCCACCCGGATAACTGCTGCATCTCTTTGATCATCGTCTGTTCATTAAAGGAGGAAGGCATCACTGTAAAATGCAATCCCTTTCGGCGGAGAATTTCCTGCCGGCGCGGCGAGGCAGATCCGAGAATCAAATCCTGCTTTTGGGCCGGCATCAATCTTTTCCCTGATCACTAACGGCAGCGGAAAACGATTCTCTTTTAAAAATATATATATCACCGAATATCTGATGCTGTTTGATTAAAATGAAACCGATCTTAAAAAGTTCAAGAATAGCCCAGAAGGTAATAATAATATGAAATTTGGAAGGTTTATCTTTAAAGAAATCATAAAAATTACTTTTTCCGGATTTATTAAGCGTTTCTTTTATCGCCAGTATCTTGTCCTCCAGGTTTATATTCTCCGGTTTCAGAACACCAAACTGATCATATTCAATAACATCAACTACACCGGAAAACACTTTAATAAGTTCAAACAGAGTAACATCCTGCCAGACATCATCCTCATCCCGGGGCATTTTAAAAGTTATTTGATTATCACGCCGTTCAATAAGTTTATCAGAGTGGAATTCTTTATCCTCAAGCACCCCGGCCAGTTTTTTATATTTCTGATATTCCAGCAGCTGCTGCACCAGGTTGTCGCGCGGATCCATAAATTCCTCTTCTTCACTGTCATCAAGTTCTGCCGGCAGCAGCATCCTGGTCTTGATATAAATAAGATAGGAAGCCATTGTCAGAAAATCAGAAGCAACATTTATATCCAGTTTTCGCATAAACTTTATGGTCTGCAGATACTGACTGGTAATCTCAGCAATAGGTATGTCATAAATATTTATTTCCGAAGCCTGAATAAGATCCAATAAGAGATCCAGCGGACCATTCCATACCGGCAGATCTACTTTGTAGACCTTACGGCCCGGTGTTATAGTGGACATTACATACTGATCACTGCTCATCTTAATATTATCCTTGCAATATCAAACCAGTGCATTTAGTATTTTTACTCCCTGCCGGAGAGTATCATCCGAAACGGCAAATGAAATCCGGAAATGGGTATTTTTTTCAGAAAAAACATTGCCCGGGATAATAAGCAGGTTATTTGCTATAGCTTTTTTTACAAAAGTATCAGCATCTGTACCGGGAACCCTGACAAAACTGTAAAAAGCACCGTCAGAAGGCGTGATATCAAACTTGTCTTTTAAACCATTATATATGATATCGTTTTTCTGTTTGTAATTTTCCAGCTGTTCTCTGATATAATCCATAATCTCTTTATCATAAAGATGCAAAGCCGCCTGCTGAAAAGGCGCGGGAGCGCAAACAAAAGTATATTGCTGTAATTTTTTCATTTCATTGATAACCGGTGCCGGACCCGCCGCATAACCGAGACGCCAGCCGGTTAAGCTGTGTGATTTGGAGAAACCGTTCAGCAGAACAGTTTTTTCATATTTACAAAAGGGAGAGGGAAGTTCTTTGACAGAGGTATAATTGAAATACTGGTATATTTCATCGGAAATAATAAAAAGTCCTTGCTTCCGGGCCAGTTCGGTTATATGGTTAATCTCTGTCTGCGTATAAATCTTTCCGGTAGGATTAGCCGGAGAATTAATTATAATAGCTTTGGTTCGGGGGGTAATCAGTTTTTCCAGCCGGCCGGGATCAATACTAAAATCCGGATAGGTATCAAGGTAAACAGGTACGGCTCCCAGCAGTCTGGCTATATGTTTGTACATAACAAAATAGGGATCCGGTATGATAATCTCATCCCCGGGGTTTAAAAGTACATTAAATACAAGTAAGATGCCGCCTGATACTCCGGAAGTTATCATCAGACCTTCTGCTTCCCGCCGGTATTCTTTTTCAATTTGAGCCGAGATAAGTGCCAAAAGCGGTGCTGTTCCCTGAGTCGGTGTATAGGAATTGCAGTCACTGTTTATAGCCTGCCGGGCTGCCTGTTTAAGTTTATCCGGCACCGGGAAATCCGGCTGGCCGATACTTAGATTAACCGGATCCTGCATACCGCCGGCCAGATCAAAAACACGGCGTATACCGGAAGCATCTATCTGTTTCATTCTGTCAGCTATCATAATCTACCCTTTTACTACCAGATTAACCAGTTTACCAGGTACGGCTATTTCCCGCACAACTGTTTTACCGGTCAGCCATTTCTTTACATTATCCATCTCCCTGGCTTTTTGGATCATTTCCTCTCTGGATATACCAGCCGGAGTCTCTGCTTTGGCTCTTACTTTACCATTTACCTGAAACACAATCTGGACGGTTTTATCCTCACAAAACTGTTCATCATAATCAGGCCAGGACTGCTGCAGTACAGATCCCGGAAAACCGGCTTTTTCATACAGTTCCGCGGTAATAAACGGGGTAAAAGGATTGAGCATGACCAGAAAAGAGCGGAGCAGGTTACGCGCTAACTCAATATCCGCTTCAGTTTGCGGTATAAAATCCTGCACAGCATTTAAAAGCTCCATCATAGCTGCAATAGCAGTATTAAACTGCATGCGCCGTTCTATATCATTGGTCACTTTTTTAATTGTTTTATGCAGTGCGGAGCGGGCCTTATCAGCGCCCGGGCTGAGCTGGCTGCCGGTATAAGAGCTGTTTAATAAAGTGATAATTTTTTCAGACCAGCGCCAGAAACGCGCCAGAAAGCGCTGGCAGCCCTCAACACCTTTTTCATTCCATTCCAGGTCTTTTTCCGGCGGGGCGGCAAAGAGAGAAAAAAGGCGCACCGTGTCCGCGCCGTAGGCAGCAACAATTTTATCCGGATCAACTACATTTTTTTTGGACTTGGACATCTTGACCACCCGGCCGGTTTGAGCAGCCCGGCCGCACTTACTACAGTACAGTTTATCATCTTCCTTTTTGGTTTCTTCCGGGAAAAGAAAACCATGTTCAGGACAGGTGACAGTCTCTTTGGTTACCATACCCTGAGTAAGTAAATTAGTAAAAGGTTCATCCTCCTTACTAAGGCCCAGGTCCCTGACTACTCTCTGAAAAAAACGGGCGTAAAGCAGATGCATACAGGCATGCTCTACACCGCCGATATACTGATCTACCGGCATAAAACGGTCTGCTCTTTCTTTACTGAACGGCGCCCCCTCATTTTCAGGATCAGTATAGCGCAGAAAATACCAGGAGGAACAAACAAATGTATCCATTGTTTCGGTTTCCCGTTCAGCCGCACCGCCGCACCGGGGACAAACGGTTTTTTTAAAATTCTCATTCTGCGCCAGCGGATTTTCACCCCGGCGAAAAGCTACATCAGTTGGCAGCAGCACAGGTAAATCCTTTTCCGGTACCGGCACTGCGCCGCAAACAGGACAGTTAATTACCGGGATAGGATTACCCCAGTAGCGCTGGCGGGAGATAAGCCAGTCCTTTAGTTTATAATTAATACTTTTCCTACCCCACCCCCGGTCCCGGGCAAAATCAATAATCGCGGTAATCGCTTGCCGGTTAGCCGTATTATCAAACTTGCCGGAGTTAACCAGATAGCCATCCCCTGTATAAGCCTCGGTCATGGCTGCTGCCTGCAGCTGCTTGTCAGGAGGATTGATAACAACCTTTACCGGCAGATCATAGGCGCGGGCAAACTCAAAATCACGCTGATCATGCGCAGGTACTGCCATAACCGCACCGGTACCATAACCGGCCAGAACAAAATTGGCAATATAAAGAGGGACTTCCTCATCTGTAAAAGGATTCTTAATATAGGAGCCGCTGAAAATGCCCTCTTTTTTATAATCTTCATTCTGATTGATCTTACGGCATTGAGCAATAAAAGCATTAATACGTTTTTTATCTGCCGCGGCTGAGATATATTTTTCTATATCAGGATGGTCAAAAGCGATAGCCATAAAAGTAACACCGTAGATCGTATCCGGGCGTGTAGTAAAAACAGGAAAATTTTCCTCTTTGTATTTAAAATTGACAAGAGCGCCGTAGCTTTTTCCTATCCAGTTTTGCTGCATGCTCAGTACCTTTTCCGGCCAGCCTTTGAGCCGGCTATGCCCCTGTAAAAGTTCTTCCGCATAAGCGGTTATCCTGAAATACCACTGATCCAGAGTACGCTGCGTTACTTCCGTATCAGAATGACGCCAGCAGCAGCCGTTTTCCACCTGTTCATTAGCCAGCACAGTAGCGCATTTGTCACACCAGTTAACCGTTGCTTTACTTTTGTATACCAGACCCTTTTCATACATTTTTAAAAAAAACCACTGGCCCCATTTGTAATAGGCAGGCAGAGCTGTACATATCTCATCATCCCAGTTATAGGAAAAACCCAGTCTGGTAAGCTGGGAGCGCATATTGTCTATATTACTGAAAGTCCATTTCCCGGGATCAACATTATTTTCAATGGCAGCGTTTTCCGCGGGCAGGCCGAAAGCATCCCAGCCGATAGGGTGCAGAACATTAAAACCCTGAAAGCGTTTATAACGGGCCAAAACATCGCCAATAGAGTAGTTTCTGACATGTCCCATATGGATCTTACCGCTGGGATAGGGGAACATCTCCAGACAGTAAAATTTATTCCTGTTAGAATCAAGCTCAGTCTGAAAAGGTTTTTGCTGCTTATAATAATTAATCCATTTGGCTTCAATATCAGTAAAATTATATTCCATAGTAATCCCGCAACAATGATTTATTATCAGTTGTTAAATATATCATAAATAAACTGTTTATGCCAATATAAGGAAAAATCGGGTTCAAAAAAATCTCAAAGCCGGCCGAAGTACCGGTATCCGCTTTTGATGGGCTTTAAGATGAAACCGCACATTGAAAAAAAAAATCAAGCAAAGTATTTATATTTTATGTTAAAATTAATATATGCCTTACTGCAAACTAATCCTTTTGACAGCCCTGACAACCGGATGGCTCAGCCCTGCTAATATTATACTAAAAAATAACTATCTGCTTAACGGCAGAACCAATACTGAAGATATAATCATACCGGAAAAACTTTACCAAAAACGTAACCAGGCTATTGTTAATCATGACAATATTTTTTATATAAAAAAAAATACCCATATTGTTATTAACCCGCACCAGTATCTGGAAAACGGTTTTGTGATAAAAAATAAAAAACTATTTCTAAACCCCTATCATATCTTCATTAAAGCAGTTACCAATGTAATATTTATAAAAAACAGGTATGCCAGTGAAAAACTGGTTTATATAAAAGATGACAACGGTCCCCGCTGTAGTCTGAAAATAATGCCCCTGGCCTATCAAAAATCTGCCTCCAATTTTATTCTGACTAAAAATAATACTATCAATATTCTAAGTCATGATTCCGGGGCCGGCATCAGTTTTATAAAATATTGTCTCCAGAATAACACCTGTAAAAGTTACGAAAAAAGTTTTTCGGTTACTAATGACTGCCGCCTGAACATTACAGCTGTTGACGCTCTGAACAACACCAACCAGTATCAATACCGGTTAACCATTGACAGTACACCTCCGGATATTCAATGTCATATAAAAATTGTGAAAAACAGCACTTACACTATTAAAAAAAATACTGTATATTTTTATAATGGTAAACTCCGGCTTAAACTATCAGCTACGGACAACCTTTGCTATCCGGCAGAGATTTTTTATGCTTATAATACTGATCAATTTTTAAAATATGAAGCTCCGCTAACTATTGCCCACAATACCACCCTCTATTATTACAGTAAAGACAAACTTGGCAATGCTTCACCGGTACATAAACTTTTATTTCAGAAAAAACCGTTCACTGATAGAGGCAGTAATGTCAAGTAAACCGGCCGGCTATGCTTTTTCTATTCGTACAATAAACGTTTGGCATCTGATTTCAATGCCGCAGTCCAGTTCCAATTTATTTTTAAACTAAAAAATCAGTTTTATCTGTACGATCTGCTGTTCCGCTGAAATTTTTAGCCACGGTAGACTGGTGTCTGCATATAAAGGTTGGTCAACTTCCACCTCAAGTGCAGGGAATACAGTATGTTTTACCGGCTGGTTATAAAAACCGGCGCGGCAGGACGCCGGGTTACACAATATGTTTGAAGCATATTAACTTTAACAAAGCCGGAAATTTATTTTACGGCTGAATAGTGTTAAAATATCTTTATACATATTATAATATCCGCTAATTTATTATACTGATATATTATGCTGAAATTGAAATATAATGAAGAATTAAAAACTAAATTTCTTGCTTTTTGGGCTCTGGATACTGTTGCTCAATTCAACTCCCTTACTGAGGATCCAGTTAAATATATAAATAATTTTTTCAAACTTTCCCCTGACTGCCGTGAAATTATTACCGCTATCATTAGAAAAAATATTAAAAATCACGGGCTGTGTATCAAAGATCGGTTTTTAAAGATCAATGATCCGGAAAAACTCTATGTAAAAAAAAATACACTGAACGCTGCTAATCATGATATTGAACTGCTTGATACCTATTCCTTAATCACAATTAAAAAAAACAGAAGCAACCTGGATGCTGCTGCAGATATAGTCTGTCTGAGCAAAACTTTGCTGGAAATACTTAAAAAAATCCCCGTGATTAATACTGATGAACTACTGAAAAAGAACTATCCTGTAAAAAAAAAGCTGCCCCGCCCGGAAAAAAGCCTGCTGCATAGGATTTATAACTCCCTCTACTTTAAAGAACATAAAGAACCTGCTCTTGTGCATAGTCTGGCTGCTAAAAAATTAATTAAACCTGTAATAACCCCGGATTACCAACCAGCCCTGATCACGCATCATACTTTAAAGCAAGAGCCTGTCCCACTGGAACCTGCTGCCGCGTACAACTTTCGGGAAACACCGGCTTATCTTATGCATCTGCTGGATGAAAGGCTCTACCGGCTCCGTACCAACAGCCGAAAAAAAAGCGGTTCTCCTGCGGGAACTGTAGAACCTGATATTACTTTCATCCAGGAGCTTGCCGCCGGAATAGTCTCCGCACGCAAAACCTCTTTTTTCAGCAAACTTCCTTTTTATAAGAAATATTATTATATTTTAAAGTTTTTTTTCCCGGATGCTTTATCTCTTTATACT
>CAZFAK010000041.1:0-15790 GCA_964517045.1 uncultured Spirochaetia bacterium
AGAAAGAAAATCTTAATTTACCGTTTTTAATATTAATCCTGTCATTATTGGCGTCTTTTACAATACCTTTTATAGGTAATTTAATTGTAGCATTCACAATAGAGTGATCTGTTATATTTATAAGAGCCATATAAATACCACAAGTTTCGGTATGTATTATTCTTACTGCTAACCCTTGTTTTGAACTAAGCTTATCATTCCTTATACTTGCTAAAGCAGGAAGATAAAGAAAATTTTTATTGAATTCTCTTACATAAAAAGGAAACCCTCTATTAAAAGTTGAGGATGCAAGATAACCAATATAATAAAGTTTTTCTGAATTAGCCAAAGCCAGGGCTTCAGCACTCATACAATAAGGTCCTGCTCGTTCTGTATCAGAAACAAAATATCCTAATCTATTATCAGAACCGCCGGCATCTATCATAGCATTTTCATTTAAACAATAATGTCTGACTAGGGCCAGACCTGATTCACTGGTAAACATTTCCAGTGAGGCAGGGTTTTTTACCGTATAATCACCGTGAAATGTATATGTATGGAGTACACTATAATTGTTTGTATAATTCCATACATCAGAGTAGGGCGAGGCATGTTGCCATTCCCAACTGCCCCAAGTATCCATATCAGTCGTCAATGTTTGATAATTAATATTATCAGCTGAAGTATAAAGTATACGAGTTAAACCGCCCGGGTCTGTCCCCCATTGACCAGGAACATCCGTTACCAGTTTTCCAGTAGCTTTTCCCGCTTCTGTATGATCCCCAGTGAAAAGAAGATTTATATGTCCATTGAGATTATTTTCTAAATAATTTTCGACATTATTTAAGAATTCTTTTCGTTTCAACATCCACCAGTCAATATAATTATTATATTTAGTAGTGTTCTTTTGTAGTTCAGTACGTGTAACAGATATGCCCGTATCATTATGGTATCGATTTAGAGCACTGTCCCCAAAGCTTATTGGCAGTTCACTTGACCGGGTTCTGATCCAGGCACCGGTAAAATTAGCTTTACTTTTTTCGTCAATAATTGTGATTTCCAGCATTCTACGTAAATCTTCATATGTATCCGGATCAGTAAGATCGGCATTAGCATTTTCGGTCCAGGAAATATGAGTGTAATCTGTTTGCGATGGATATCCCAAAGGTTTCGCTCTTTTTTCAAAACCGAGTCCTGAGGATCCTTTACTGCCGCAATATTCATAGAAGGGCAATATATTAAGCCCATAATTTCCAGCGGAAGTTACTATATCGGACCATAATTCCGGATATGGAGGCATATATACCCAATCATGCCCTCCATATTTGGATGAGTCCCATCCCTGATTGGCACCGAACTCCAAAAGATCTTTAGTGAAGGTATTCATACCTAAAAATTTCATTAATTTCATTTTATAGATATACCAGTCCAGACGTGTTGTAACCCCGCGTTCGCTGCTGTTAGCTGAGTGTACGATTTGATCTGCCATCTCCTCACGAAAAAACAGTTGACGGTGCGGCTGACCTGCTGGTAGATTCAGGTCAAGCTCATAAGTTGCTGCATCCGGTGCTTGATAAAGTTTAATATTTTTTACAGCGGCACCATGAGAGAGGGGGGCCTGCTCAGGAGAAAATTGCGCAATAGTAACCCAAAAACCATCTGCCGGTAGTTCAGTATAGTTACCATCTTCTTTTATGCCGGTAAAACGGTTATGCAGGAAAAAAAATTGTCTCCATTTTTCAAATTTTCCGGATAATGGCTTATCAAGTGATTCCGGGTTAGGACTTATATAAGGAGGATCAAGAGCATCACCAATAGTAGGGCCGGTATGAAAACCGCGGGTTGTTTCGCAGCCTCCATTTATTACAAACATTGAGCGGGGATTATCCTCTGGATAAATGATTTCCAGTATGTATCCATTTCCCGGGGACAGACCCTGCCCCTGTCCTACACGATAGGAAACATATTTCATACCATCACCGCTATTGGGAATTACCCGGCAATTACTGCTAAGTATATTTTGCGTGTTGTTGTTGCCATAAGCATCTGCCGGTGTGGTGGCAGCACAATCTATGCTTTGCACTAAAGTTAAATTTTCAAATATACTGTCATCATAGTTATAATTTGTAGCCGGTCTGCTGGAAAAAGATGCGGAGCTTTGAGCGGATATTGCTCCGGAAGCTGAAGCTGAGGAGCTAAAAGCAGAACTGGCAGAAAGAGATGAAGCGGATGATGAACCCGAGGAGGAAGTTATATGATGTTGCATTTGTTCCAAAAACAGTTCCCTTTTACCGCGAAAAATATTAACAGCAAATATTATAGTTAAAGAAAATACTGATATTAAAATTATTGTTAAATAATGTTTCATAAAATAACCCGTTTAAAAAGTAAGTCTGACCCCCGCGCCCAGCTGCGGCAGAAAGGCAACTTTTTTTAAATAAAAAGCCTTGTCTCTGATAATAAGCGTATTAAGGGAGAAAAGGATATAGCCCCATTTATATCCCAGCATTAAGTCCGGTGATATAGTAATACTGTTACCTGCTTTGTATCTGTTACGCATGATAGCATCATAACTAAAACGCAGCCGTAAGTCTGTAATAAAGGGTTTCTCTTTAAGAAAATGAAAGCCGATAAAAGTGGAAGTACTCATAAGGAAAATATCTTCATATTCCCATTTTGAGGAATCACTGTATATATCAACAATTGTCTGGGAATAATCAAATCCCCATCCAATGCCCAGACTGATGAGAGGGAAGCGGTAGGCAGCTGTGCCGGTGATAATATGGCCGTTGCCGAACTCCAGTGATAACAGCCATTTTTTTTCAGCTTTATTTATACTATAAGAATATGTTAAGAATATAATTAAAAAAAAACAAATTTTAAAAAAGTGCATTCTTCCTCTTTGAAAATTTTTATCTCCCATTAGTCATTTAATATAACATTTAACTTATAAAATGGTGAAAAAATGTAACCGTTTTCATTATACATTATATTTCAGACTTTGTCAAATTTCAGGCGCATATTTTAAAGCGTAATATTTTTAGCTAAAAAAAGCAGCTATAACTTTTTCAAAAAATTGCTTCATGATAAAATATATTCAAGGTTTAGCAGGATTTTTCGGGAATATATTGTAAGGTAGATCTATGTTGAAATGGCTTTTTAAAACCAAACATGAGCGGGATATAAAAAAATTACAGCCGCTGGTTGACCGGATCAATGCTTGTGAGGCAGATATTAAAAAACTCAAAGATGAAGAGTTTAAAGAAAAAACCGCATTTTTTAAAAAAGAGATAGCTGCCGGAAAAAATATTGAAAATATTCTTCCCGAAGCATTTGCCCTGGTCCGGGAAGCATCAGTGCGCACCCTTGGCGAGCGTCATTATGATGTACAGCTTATGGGCGGTATAGTTTTATGCCGCGGCATCATTGCGGAAATGAAAACCGGTGAAGGTAAGACACTTGCTTCAACCTTGCCGGCTTATTTACGCGCGCTGGAAGGTAAGGGTGTGCATATAGTTACAGTTAATGACTATCTTGCCAAACGCGATGCTGAATGGATGGCGCCTGTTTATGAATTGCTGGGAGTTACAGTAGACTGTATAGAAAAGCACCGTCCCCATTCTCCGGAACGCAGAGCTGCATATCAGGCTGATATAACCTATGGAACAAATAATGAATTTGGTTTCGATTATCTGCGTGACAATATGGTAGAACATATCAGTCAGAAAGTACAGCGTGCACCTTACTATTGTATTATTGACGAGGTTGATTCCATACTCATCGACGAAGCCCGTACGCCTTTGATCATTTCCGGTCCTTCAGATTCAAACGTGGAAAAATATTATGAAATTGATAAAATTATACCCCGTCTTAAACAAGCCAAAACAGATGAAAGCGGAAAGGAGATACCCGGTACAGGTGATTTTACTTTGGATGAAAAAGATAAAAATATTGTTCTAACCGAAGACGGTGTCCACAAAATAGAGAAACTGCTTAAGGTTGATAATTTATACTCACAGAATAATGTTGACGTACTACATCATGTGAACCAGGCTTTACGGGCTCATAAAATAATGCAAAATGACAGAGATTATATTGTTGAAAATAACAGCGTTGTCATTATTGACGAATTTACCGGCCGTAAAATGGAAGGAAGGCGTTTTTCCGACGGTTTGCACCAGGCTATTGAAGCTAAAGAGAGAGTCAACGTACGGTTGGAAAATCAGACTTTGGCCAGCATAACTTTTCAAAATTATTTTAAGATGTATCAGGTTCTAGCTGGTATGACCGGTACTGCTGATACGGAAGCAGAAGAGTTTAGTAAAATTTATAAACTCGATGTTGTAGTTATACCTACCAATCTGCCATGTATCAGAGAGGATTATTCTGACCGTGTATACCGCACAATGAATGAAAAATTCAACGCTATAGTTGATTTTGTAAAAGAACGCTACAAACAGGGACAACCTGTTCTTATAGGAACAGCTTCAGTAGAGATGTCTGAAACACTTGATAAACTTTTAAGCCGCGCAGCTCTGCCCCATGAGGTTTTGAATGCCAAAAACCATGAGCGAGAAGCTCATATTATTGAAAAAGCAGGCCATCAGGGTGCCATTACTATTGCTACCAATATGGCAGGCCGCGGCACGGATATCAAACTGGGACCTGGTGTAAAGGGAAAAGGCGGATTATGTATTGTCGGCAGTGAAAGACATGAAGCCCGGCGGGTGGACAATCAGCTGCGCGGCCGTGCCGGCCGTCAGGGAGATAAAGGCATGTCTGTTTTTTTTCTTTCCCTTGAAGATGATCTTATGCGCCGTTTCGGCAGTGAACGGATGTCAGGGCTGATGAAGCGTCTGGGATTAAAAGACGGCCAGGAGATACAGCACCGCTGGATTAACCGGGCTATTGAAAATGCACAGAAAAAGGTTGAAGGGCGCAATTTTGAGATCCGGAAACATTTGCTGGAATATGATGATGTGATGAACTCCCAGCGGCAGTTTATTTATACTGAAAGAAATTTTTATCTCTCCAGTCAAAACATGGAAGAGAAAATAATGGACATGATTGATGACGTGGTTACGGAACAGCTTTCCTCTTTTGCTGACGGCAGCAGAAAACTGAACGAGGATGTATATACACAGATCGAAAAATGGTTTAGCGGCGCTTTTGCTGTCAGTCTTCCTTTTGACCTGCAGGAGTTTTTAAATGCCGGTTATGAAAAGAATGAAGATAAACTGGTGATGCGGCTGCAGTCTGCCTATAAAGAGAAACGCAGTAATTATCCTCCGGAAGCAGTCTCTTCTGTAGAACGCTCGATCCTGCTGAATACCTTGGACTCGCGTTGGAAAGAACACCTTTTAAATATGGACCATTTACGGGAGGGTATACAGCTTCGTTCTTATGCCCAGACCAAGCCTTTGACTGAGTTCAAACATGAAGGCTATCGTTTGTTTCAGGAGATGCTGGCCAGTTTTAAAAACGAGGTAGTTGAGATCCTTTTCCATGTACGGGATATCAGGACCCAGGAAATAAGAAGCAATGTTATGTCCACTCCTGTGGAAGCCAAACATGAACAGTTTCAGGCCGCGGCCGCCGGTGCGCAGGAACAAGGCAGTTCCCGGCAGCCCAATCAGCTTCGCAGCCGTAAGGATGTAGGCCGCAATGATCCTTGCCCGTGCGGCAGCGGAAAAAAATATAAAAAATGCTGCGGGAGATAATATGAAATATATTTATTTAAGTTTTTTTTTCCTGTTTCTTTTTTCCTGTACTTTAAAAAATGAACTTGATCGTAAACCGCTTTTTACGCTGCAGGCCGGGGAACTGGGTATCGATACCGAGGCAAAACAGCCTTTCCCCAATAATATCATATGGGATAAAGATGATTTCTACTATGACAATTTTTATGCTCTTGCCGGTAATAACTATATTTTTTATAACCGCACTCCGGGTTTATTGCTTATTAAGTATAACAAAAATAAAAAAACCTATACAAACAGCTATGTCAAAGATATCTATTTTCTGCAGGCCTCCTCTTCCGAACTGGCTGAAGCGGTCCTGATTGATACCGGCCGGAAACATATAAAAATAATACACCTTTGTTTAAGCAACGCTGCTTATAAGGTTGCCGCCAGTGCATCTCTCAGTAATAGCAAAGCTGTAAAAGATACTGTCTACAACAATTATGTACAGGAGCTGACTACCAATGCTCAGGGTATTTACCTTTTGCATAATAAACAAAACCGCATTCTTCTATTTAAAAACGGTGCGCTGGAAACTGTTACGCTGCCGCGTAATATTCTGGCAGGGGATCAGCTTTCTATGACTAATATAAGTTTCCGCCGTTTTTTTCTGAAAAGTGGTACTGATAAATGTTATCTTATTTATCATCAGTTTGCTGATAAAACTATTAAGGCTACGGTAATCAGTGAGTATAACTATATCCGTAAACAAAATATCAAAACAGTAGTTGTTCCTTACAGCAAAGGAGTTTTTTTCAGTATTACCGCCGCGCATGAGGCTGTTTTTGCTGATTATCTGGAAGATCAAAAAACCGGTATTTATACTTTATATGACCTTGCCTCAACTGAAAATGAAAAAACCGCGGTTTATCTATTCAGGAAAGATGAATTTCCTTATGATTTCAGTTATGATAAGGAACGCTGGATAGGTTTTTACAAGATTAAAAACAGGCTGGAGTTTTACCTATGGAATTAACCTATATCAATACGGAAAATTTCAGCCGTATTGACCGGGAAACTATTCAGCAGAAAAAGATTCCCGCTGCCCTGCTGATGGAAAACGCCGGCAATGAGATCGGCAGAAAATTAAAAAGCATTTATTCCAGACATAATCTGCGCCGCATTCTGATCATCAGCGGCCGCGGTAATAATGGCGGCGACGGGCTGGTGGCTGCCCGTTATCTTGCCAGAAACTCTGTGCCTGTTTCCCTGCTTATAGTGGGCAGAGCTGATAAAAGTTCGCCGCTGTTTAAGGAAAAGTATAATTTACTACGCGATTTTAATATACCCTCTAAAGAAGTAACTGTTTTTACAGCTTCGGTAAAAACATATCTGCAAAAAAGTGATCTTCTTGTTGATGCTCTGTTTGGAACCGGTCTCAGCCGCAATATTAAAGGTGTTGCTGAAGAGGTTATTACTTTTGTCAATTCCTTAAACTGTACAAAGGTTGCTCTGGATATACCTTCAGGTTTACAGTGTGCTTTGGAAAAGAGTGTTGTCTTCCGGGCTGATTATACCGTTACCGTACAGGAATACAAACATCATTTTCTGCTGCCATGTTATGCTTGTTTTTGCGGTAATATAATAACAATCAAAATCGATTTTCCCAAAGCAATAACAGATAAATATATACGGAAAGTACGTATACCATTACCTGATAAGCAAACAGATAAAGGGGATTATGAACATAAATTAACCCGGGGCCATTCTTTGATACTGGCAGGCTCAAAGAATTATCCCGGCGCACTCCGTCTGGCTGCTGACAGCGCTGCACACAACGGCAGTTCCTATCTCACTCTTTATTCTCCCGCAGCTTATAACAATATATATGCACCGCAGGTTGTCTCCCGCCGTCTCTCCGCCGATTTTTTTAATATTGCTGCCTGGGATATGTGCCGTGCAAAGATAGAGGCTTCCCGTTTTATATTGTGCGGGCCAGGTATTGACCGCATGCCGGAAACAACTTTGTTTCTGGAAAAACTATTACAGTTTAAAGACAAATATTTTATCCTTGATGCAGATGCCCTCTTCCATTTAAAAAAAATTATAACCCAAAAGAAAAAAAAGCTGCCGCGCCGGAATATTTTAATTACTCCTCACATAGGTGAGTTTGCCGAACTCTTATCTGTAAAGAAAACCGCACTTTATAAAAATATTTTTAAACATTTAAAAACTTTTTATGATAAATATAAGATTAAAATTCTTTTAAAAGATGCTTATATTTTTTATCAGCATAAACAGCTTTCTTTTTTCCCCTTTCCAAATAAATTTCTGGCCAAAGCCGGCAGCGGTGATATTCTTGCCGGAATGATCCTGGCATTTTTCTCTTTATATAATGATTTTGATACAGCAGTGGAACAGGCTGTAAGAGAATTTATACGAAAAGCCGGCTGTATCAGGGAAAAGTATGGCGCCCGCGCTTCTGTCTATAAAATGGTTACAGAGGAAGTATGATTTTTAAAAGCAATAACAGCGGCCGGCGTTCAGACAAAGAAGAGCAGATTAACTCCCGGATAGAAAAGCTAAAAAAACAGGGGGTGGAATACCACTATGACCGTAAACCGGCAGCAGCCAAACGTCTTGCCCGGCATGAGGCTATGACCTCTGCCGGTCGCAGAAAATTCAATAAAATTATAATTTTTTCCATACTTATTATATGTGCTGCTTTACTTGTTTTTTCTGCTTTTTATGATGATGATCCGGTGCTGCAAACCAATGATTTTATACTCACACTTGAATTTTATGATAAGCAGGGTATGAATGAGGTAAAACTGCTGATTGACAGTGTGCAGGAACAAAAGGTAATCCCCCGGGGGACCAGGCTGACTGTACAGCTTTGGAACAGAACCAAAAAGCTTAAAGAATTTGTCATACCGTTTACCCGTAAGATAGTAATAAAAAAAGGCAATCCCTTTTTCTATACTTTCTCCATTAACAATGCACTCCGTTTTGACCTGGCCCGGGTCTGTTTTATATCTGATAAAATGCAGATAAACGGTGATATAAAAATAGGGTTTTAATTTGCGTGTCCTGAAAATTTTTTTTACAGCTTTATTGCTTTTTATTTCTGTAACGGGCTCTGATCTGCATCAGGAACTGCAGAAAATGCTCGACGGCGGCGGGCGCAGCAAAGACTATTACCGTGAACTTGGTGTTTTGTATGTTTTTGCGGAAAATCATAACCAGGCAGCTGTAATCTGGCAAAGGCTTTACAAAACCTATCATGACAGTTTTGATCTTTTTAATGCAGCTTTAGCCCGGACTGTAGTAGATCCCCTGAAAGCCAATCTTTTATGGCAGCAATACCTGAATCTGCCTGAGAAAAAACGCAACGGCCCCCGCTGGGACAGCGTAGCCCGTCTTATCAAAGAGATCAACCGCAACCAGGGTGTTGCGGATAAAAAGAAATATAAAAAAGTTTTACGTGAGACCTATATGGGAAAAGGATATTATACGGTAATACTGCTGGTTGATATCTATCACCGGTATCATAAGCCGGTGTTATTATATCTGGAAACCAGGGCTGAGATGTATATGCGCGCCGGTTACCTCAAGGAAGCTGAGGAACGCTTTAAAAAAATTTACGGCAAATACGGCGGCAGCGGTTCTTTGTATTACCTGGGCCGCGTTTATTTCAAACAGCAAAAGTGGCCTTTGGTTAAAACAGTGTACAGTAAAATTAAATCCAGCAATTATAAAGACAGAAAATTTTACTATACGCTGGGTATAGCTGCTTTTCATATGAATGATCAAAAACTTTACGCAAAATGTTTGCATAATTTAAAAGAAAAAAAGGACAGCAGCGGCAATAATGACCTGTTGGTAAAACTTGAAAGTCTTAAAAAAGAAAAATGAATTTCATTAATCATAACGTACAGAAACTTAAAGCTTATGTTTACGGTGAACAGCCTTCCCGCAGCAGCGGTGTAATCAAACTCAATACAAATGAAAATCCCTATCCGCCGCATCCGGATATGAAAAAAAAACTGGCCGGTTTCAGGACTGATCTTTTGCGTCTCTATCCTGATCCCCAATGTCATGCCTTAACCAAAGCTGCCAGTGCTTATCTTGCTATAGACAGTGGCTGTATAGTTTTTGGCAACGGTTCTGATGAACTTATCGCTAATATATTTAAAATTTTTTTCGGCAGTAATGATAAAGTACTTTTTACCGAGTATACTTATACCTATTATCACGTTTTTGCCGGTATTCATGGCCTGCGGGTTTATACGCTGCCCATGCAAGATGATTTTAAAGTTGATCTTAAACTGGTAAAAAATTATCCGGTTAAAGTTGTTTTTTTAACCAATCCCAATTCCCCCACGGGTATAGCTGTACCGGCAGCGCAGATAGCCGCCGCTTTAAAAGAGAATAAAAACAAGCTTTTTATAATTGACGAGGCGTATGCTGATTTCGCTGATGAAAACTGTATCCCTTTACTCAGGCATTTTTCTAATCTGGTTATACTAAGAACTTTTTCCAAAGCTTTTTCCTTTTGCGGCGGCCGGCTTGGTTATGCTTTAAGCACTAAAAAAAATATAAAAGCTTTTTTTAAAGTAAAAGATCCTTATAATATTAGTACAGTAACACAGTTACTGGGAGAGGATATTTTCAGAAATATCAATTATTATAAAGGCCATATAAAAAAAATTATTGCTCTTCGGGAACATTTTGCTAAACAGCTTGTTGCACTCGGTTTCAGTGTGCTCCCCTCTTCTGCCAATTTTATTTTTTGTACGCACCCCGGGCTGTCCGCAGCAAGTCTTGCAGCCTATTTAAGAGAAAATAATATTTTGGTCAGATATTTTAATAAACCGGGTTTAAAAAAATATTTGCGTATAACCATCGGAACCGAACTGCAAATGCAAAAAGTATATAAAAGGATAAGTCACTACCTAGATGCAAATTAAAACCGTTTCATTGTTTTTAACTATTGTCCTGTTTTTTATGCTTACATATGCCCGGGCTGAAAATAAAGAGCAGGCAGAGACTGCTGCTGCCGGGAAGGAGCAGCCGGCAAGCGGAGAGAGTAAGAGCCAGCTTGCTTATTATAAGGATACTTTTCGTTTCGGTACTGCTGAAGAGCAGCTGGAACTCCTGTCCAAATATCTGAATTTTGATAAAAAAATCTCTGGATCAGAATACTGGTCAATTCTGGCTCTGCCTGTTTCCAACAGCCGGCAGAGGGAGGTACAGAATGTTTTGATGGATATAATTAAAAAGCATAAACTGAAACGTTATTATACTTTTTATGAAAAAGTTGTCGCCGGTTTTATTCAGGAAAAAAAATATTTTAAAAAAAACGAACTACTGACCTTGCGTAAAGCTTTGAAGCATATGACTGCGCTTTCCAATAAAGCTTACGCTGAATATATGTTGTATTTTTATACCAACCGTCAAAATTTCAGGGATTATCCCCGGGTTATTGCTGCCGCGATCAAGGGTATAGGGATGGCGCAGACACCCGGTTTCCGCTCCCGGTTTAAAAAGTTTTATTATGAAACAGATGCCAAGTCCATACATGCAGCTCTGGTACAGGCCCTGGTCTCCTATCAGGAAGAGGAGGATATCAGCTTTCTGGAAAATATAATTATGGATCCGGCTGAGGAGGCTGTTGTAAAATGGCATGCTGTTGCCTCGCTTAGCCGCTACAGCACCAGTAAAAAGGCTTTTAAGCTGCTTAAGCTCTGTATGGACCATGCTGATACAGGTATCAGGGCCCGGGCTGTTTATGCCGCTGCCTTTTTTAAACAGCCGGAGGTCAGGGATCTTTTAATAAAAGCAGCCAGGGATGATTCAGACCGTATACGCTACTTTGCTATAAAAGGTATGGAAAAACATAATACAGACCGTATCAATGAATTGCTGCAATATAAAGTAAAATATGATAAAAATACCAGGAT
Source organism: uncultured Spirochaetia bacterium (assembly GCA_964517045.1). Taxonomy (GTDB): domain Bacteria; phylum Spirochaetota; class UBA12135; order COTS27; family CAZFAK01; genus CAZFAK01. The sequence goes on from CAZFAK010000041.1 coordinate 11,624, forward strand.
AAAAAAACTGGCTGAACAAATTTTAACGGACCGGGGACTTATTAAGAAAAAATCTTCCCCGTCAGCTGAATAATATAAAAAAAAGGATAAAGCAATGGCAAGTGCACTTGGTAAAATGAAAAAACCGCTTAACCGGAAAGGACCTCTGCTTACAGTAGTTATGGACGGAGTCGGCTGCGGTCCGCATAATGAAGGGAATGCTGTTTATACAGCTTATACCCCTTTTCTTGATAAGCTTAAAAAAGAGTTTCCCTACCGTAAAATTTTCGCGCATGGCCCATACGTAGGTCTGCCTACAATGGGTGATATGGGCAATTCAGAAGTAGGCCATAATGCGATTGGCGCCGGCAAAGTTTATGCTCAGGGAGCAAAACTGGTTAATAAATCCCTGGACAGCGGCAGAATGTTTCAGGGAGAGGTATGGCAAAAGATAATAACCAATTGTAAAAAGAATGATTCACCGCTTCATTTTATCGGATTATTATCTGATGGCAATGTCCATTCCCATATTGATCAGCTGAAAAAGATGATAACCCGGGCCGGTGAGGAGAATATTAAAAAGCTGTATGTACATGCCGTACTTGACGGCCGGGATGTGGAGGAAACCAGCGCGCCTGTGTATATCAAAGATCTGGAAGCTTTTTTTAAACCCTTTAACCAGGCCGGCAAGGATTATCGTATAGCTACTGTTGGCGGTAGAATGGTGGTTACTATGGACCGTTATGAGGCTGACTGGGAAATGGTGGAGAAAGGATGGCAGTTGATGGTGGAAGGTAAAGGCCGTCAGTTCAATTCTGCGCTTAAAGGATATAAAACCATGCAGGAGGAAAGCGGTCAGAACGACCAGTTTTTACCCCCTTTTATAGTAAAACCTGATGATAAGGATATTGCTGCTATAGATGACGGTGCTTCGGTTATATTTTTTAATTTCCGCGGGGACAGGGCTTTGGAAATTTCAAGAGCTTTTCATGATAAAAATCTTAATACTATCAAGCGGCAAAAATATCCGGATGTATTTTATGCCGGCATGATGGAATATGACGGTGATCTGCATATACCGGCTCATTATCTGGTAACCCCGCCAGCTATAGAAAACGCTTTGGGAGCCTATATGACGGCAACCGGTATCCGCCAGTTTGCTATCAGTGAGACGCAGAAGTATGGTCATGTTACCTATTTCTGGAATGGTAACCGCAGTAATAAATTCAGCGAGGAGCTGGAAGATTACCTTGAGATACCTAGTGACCGGGTGCCTTTTGAACAGCGTCCCTGGATGAAATGCGCAGAGATAACTGACAAAGTAATGGCTTACCTGCAAAGCGGAAAGTATGCTTACGGACGCATTAATTATCCCAACGGTGATATGGTAGGCCATACAGGTATACTGCAGGCTGCCCGCATTGCCATGGAAGCGCTGGATCTGCAGCTGCGCCGTCTTTTAAAAGTTGTAAAAGATACAGGCGGTATCGCTTTATTAACAGCAGACCATGGTAATGCTGATGAAATGTATATGCTGGATAAACAGGGGGGTATTAAACGGAATAAAGATACAGGATTGCCGCTTCCCAAAACCAGTCATACGCTTAATCAGGTGCCTGTTATTATTTATGATCCTGCTTATCAGGGCGAGTATGAGTTTATTACGGACAGGGAAGCGGGTTTAAGCAATCTGGGTGCAACCATGCTTAATCTTATGGGCTATGAGGCGCCTGCTGATTATGATAAATCTCTGTTGCAATTTAAATAAGTGAAATATAAAACTGTTTACTGTTTACTCTTATTCTGTCTGCTGTCATTAGGAGCTGACATATCTTTTTTTATGGACATCGGCCTGGGCGTGGGGCTTCCTTCCCGAAAAAAAGAAACGGTCATCGAACAGAAGCAGCTCTCCAATTTTACTTCTCCTGCCGGTGGTAAATTTCATTTTGCGGTAGCGGTTGTTTTATGGCAGCGGTTAAGACTGGGGGGCGGTTTTGACCGTGTCAAGCGCGGCACTGAGATATATACCAACACCAATTTTTATAATGAGGACTTGGCTGCAGCCGGAGTAGAGGATGCCTCCCTGCTTAACAGGGTACACCGGGAAATAACTCACTACAGTATCTTTGTGGAGAGTGAGTATTTTATAAAAAAGATAGATACCCGAAAAAGGGGTTTTCTGAACATAGGTTTTCCTTTCCGCGCCGGTATTACGCGGAGGCTGTATGATGATATGTTATTTCGAGAACAACCGACCAATACAACAGTCAGAAATTATCATTACCGTGATTATATTTACAGTCACCTGGCTGGCGGTGCCGGCTTTTATTACCGGGCTACTCCCAATGCGCTGTTGTATATCCGCTATCTGCATAATTTTTGTATTGGAAAAAAGTGGAAACAATATGCTTCTTTTTCAGCAGGTCTTGTTATTGATATATCTTTTGGTGGCGGTAACCGGAAAGGAGACGCCGCGGAAAAAGAGGATGGTGTTTCCAAAGAGACGGAAACAGCTGCAACAGAAGTAAAAGAAAAACTTCTTCCCGCAGCAGAGGAAAAAGAGTCTCCGGATGCTGTAAAACCGGCGCCTGATGTTTCAGCTGACAAGGCGGATGAAGAAAATGCAGAGCGCAATGAAGAATAAAATTAAAATTCCTTCCAGCCATTATTATCTATACAGGAATATTTATCTGTATCTTGACCAGACTCTTGGTGCCGGAGAAGATGATATTTTAAGCGGTGATCTCAGCCGGGAAGTGCTTGCCAATTATCGTAACAAGCAGGCGAGCTTACCGGATAAAAAAGTCCTGCTGGATATCAGAGAGGAGGTGAAAAATTGTCAAAAGTGTCCTTTGGCCCAGCGGCGGAAAAATTTTGTCTCTTTTGGTACAGAAAAAAAGCAGCAGCTAATGATTCTGACCGATATACCGGATTACTATGATGAGGTTCAGGGTTACTATTTTTCTGACCGCTGCCGGGAACTGTTTAATAATATTATGAAAGCTATAGGCCTGGATACAGATTCCCTCTATATTTCTGCTGCTATCAAGTGTGTATCCTGTAAAGCGCTGGATGATCTTACGCCGTACCGGGTATGTCTGCAGTATCTGCACCGGGAGTTGGACGTAAATGATTTTAAATTGATAATTGGTTTCGGGGAGGTGGCTTTCCGTATGCTTTTTCCTGATGATGATTTCAGGCAACACCGCGGTAGAATAACTAAATACAAAGGTATTCCGGTAATATTCACCTATCACCCGCGTACTATGCTTTATGACACCTCGCTCAAGCAAAAAACCTGGCAGGATCTGAAACCGCATCTGGATTTTATAAAATCACTGCAGTCCTGATAGCATCCTGTCTTGCCTGCAAGCGGAGCATATATTACCTGTACTTTAACATGTCTTTATACCGCAGGTAGTGGCCGCCGAATATGTCCAGGGCACTGCCTACAGTGAAATCAACTTTACCCCGGGAGAGTCCGGCAATAGTATTTATCTGCTCCATACTGTAAATGCCGCCGGCATATACCACCGGCAAAGGACTCCGGGCCAGTATTTTTATCAAGTCAGTATCAATGCCGTTTTGTTTTCCTTCATGTTCAACACTGTGTATTAAAAATTCACTGCAGTATGCGGCGAGTTTTTTCATATTATAAGGGTTTATCTCACAGGTTGTAAGTACCTGCCAGCGGTTAATGGCAGCAAAATATTTTTCTCCCTTTTTCCGGCAGCTTAAATCAATAACCAGTTTGTCAGCGCCGATTTTTTGTTTAAATGAATCCAGTATGGAAAAGTCAAGCTGACTCTGTTTAAACAAGACAGAGGTTACTATAACTTTGGCTGCGCCTTTGTCCAGAAAAAAGGCTGCGTTGTCAGTAGTAATACCGCCGCCGGCCTGCATGCCGCCCGGAAAAGCCTGCAGCGCATCAAGACAGGCTTCACGGTTGCCGCTGCCCAGCATGATGACATGGCCCCCGCTGAGATTGTCTTTTTTATACATAGATGCAAAATAGGAAGGGGGGCGGGCTGTACTGAAATTTACTGTGGCATTGTCATTATTATCCGACAGGGTAGAGCCGACCAGTTGTTTTACCCGGCCTTTGTGAATATCAATACAGGGGCGAAAACGCAATTTTTCTCCTAGCTGATAAAATCAGCATTTTTTAAATTGGTGCAGTCCGGCTGG
>CAZFAK010000042.1:0-15398 GCA_964517045.1 uncultured Spirochaetia bacterium
TTAAAAAAATTAGTCCACATAAAAGAGTGATAACTTTCCGGATGATCTTCCGGTATTTTTACATATTCATCCATATTAAAAGTAATCACATTCGCAAAGGAAACCTTTTTTTCCTTGTTTAATCTTATAAGCTCTTTATAAGTGCCGATAGGTGAAGAACCTGTCGGTAGACCCAGCACATATGGTTTATCAGCAGTCGGTCCAAAATCATTAATCTTTTTGGCTATATAAGCTGCTGTCCAGGTACTAAGTTTATCATAATCTTTCTGTATTATTACTCTCATTTCTTTCTCCTTTTTTTTATTATTTATTTAACTTTATAAGCCGGTTATAATTGTTTTCAATTTCCTCAAGGTCAGAATGCAGTTTTTTTATAAATTTGTTATCAGCAAACTTACCGCGCACTGCTTCAAAATCAGCATCACAATTTCCGTCAATGCCGAAACCAATCCGTACATCACCCTCAAACTCTTTACCGGCATCTGTCAATACCATATTTATCTGTTTAACAGCAGCTTTCTTCCAGGCATCAAGCAGAGCCGTTATATTGGCGCTGCTTTCCTGTGCCAGGGGCGTACCGTGATTTTTTTCATAAGCATATAAAAACCAGGTCCATTCATCATCAGCATACTGACTGTGTATATCAACCAGCTCCTGCTGTAACCCGTTAAAGTTTTTTACTTTGCCGGCAGCAATTTTTTGGAGTAAATTATCCAGCCTGTTTTTCTTACAAAGCAGACCGCTGATATCCACCCACTGACTTCCGTCTTTGGTCCCGTTTTTAAAAATTTCTTTCAGGCTCGCCGGTTGTTTCTGATTAACCCGTTTAACAATAACATCACCAAAATATTTTTGCAGTGCCAGTTTATAATAACGGGTACAAGTTTTCAGCAGCAGTCTTTTTATGCTTATACCTTTATAAGTGACAAATTCCATGCCTTTGGCAGAAGACTGATAAAGCTCGGTCATTATGTCGCTTCCGCGCATCATTTTCTGAGCAGTATATGGTGATAATACATCAAATATAAGCTGGTCCAGTTTATCACTGTTTTGGCGTCTGTCTCTTTGCGGCCATTTGGCTCCATCGCGCAGGGTACCTACCGTGAAAAAGTTCATACCCGGGAAAATAGCAGATCTTCCCTTCTCCTCGGTAATGTAGGAAAAAGGAAAATCAGAAACGTCAAAATTTGCATAGTGTTTACCAATAACCGCGCTGAAAGGACCTATCACGGAGGGCCACAGCAGATAGGAAAAAGAACCGGTTTTGCTGCCCCGCTCCAGTATACCCTGATGCAGAGGGCCCAGTTTGTACATGTGATTGGATTGATTAGTACCGCTGCCCGCATTATAAAAAGAGGTGAGCGCAGCTATTAACAGAGTTGAACGGTGATGGGTTACAGAATAGGGACCGGCAAAAAGAGAACAGGCTTCAGAATGAAAAGCTTCAGCATTGGCGAAAAAAACCGAATTTTCAGCGGAAAACTGTTTCCCCATCTTTACACCTTCACCGATAAGCGTTGCAGAGACCATAGCTCCGTCCATGACAGAAGCCCCCTTCTGGATAATAAAATCTTGCGCAACTACATTATGGCCAACCCGGGTTACTGCCGCGGCAGAAGAATCTATAGTACCGTTTTCCAGACAGGATACACCGGTGATAACAGCATTGTCATTTATATTTACATTAATAATCTCTTTACTATCAGTTATAATCACATTATTACCGATTGTACCCTGCTGTGCTTTAACAGCAGCAGCGTGATTATCAGCAATTTTATTTAATGCAGCTATCAGTTTTTTATTTTCCCTGTATAAGACTGTCAAATAAGCAATCTGGGAGCTTGTTTTAGCGGTAATTTTCAACTCACGGCCGCCGCCTTCATTTAAAACTTCAATTTCGTGTCCGTTACCGAATGAATTTTCTTTGGTACAGGCTATACGGCCGCAGTTTTCAATTAAAACATTGTCACCAATGTTCATATCAGCTATACAGCCGCTGACATTGGCTATACGGCAGTTATCACCTATAAGTGTATCTTTCAGATAAGCATTATATATAGAAGACTTTTTCTTTACACCTGCTCCGTCTTTAAGCTCACCCGCCAGGGCGCCTATTTTAACCTCTCCGTCAAAACTGCAGTTACGGACAGATGCTGCCTCAAAAGCGCTGCTTACCATTATTTTTTTCCAGTCAGCAGCCTGGCAGTTATTATTCTTTAAAACCGTTATCTGCTCCTGAGATACTTTTTTATACTTTTCAGCCATTCAATAACTCCTATTTTAAAATTTTTACTTTGAACGCATGTTTATCACTGCGGTAAATACCTTTAAGGTACTCAACAGGTTTATTGCCGTAACCATATGTAGTTCCGCGAATAAACAAAAGAGGCGTGCCTTTACTGATCTGCAGATGTTCGGTTATATCCTTACGGGCCAGTATCGGCTCAATAATATGCTCCGCTTTTATAAGCTGTATACCGCAATTCTCTTCAATATATTTATAAATAGACTGATCTTTTTGTAAATCAAGATTTAAAATTTTTTTTCCGGGAAACGGAGCCAGATAGGAAGACTCCAGCGCAAACGGTTCGTTATCAAGATAACGAATACGTTTAATATAAACTGGTTTGGCAGAATACGGCAAGTTTAAATTATCATATACATCTTTATTTCTATCCTGATAATCAAGTTCCCGGGCAATGATTGTGCGGGAAAAAGTACGATGCCCCAGCTTTTCCATTTCCCTGGAAAAGCCCTCCAGTTTGATCAGAGTTTGTATATTGTCAATATCTTTTACATAAGTACCTTCACCCCGTTTTATATACAGATAGCCTTCACTGATCAGCTCTTTCACTGCCTGCCTTACAGTCATACGGCTGATACCGTACTGCCGGGACAGCTCGTTTTCACTTGGTATTTTATTACCGGCAGCTATCTTTTTACTGGTAATCATTTTTTTGATTATATTTTTTAGCTGAATATAAAGGGAGATATAGCTGTTCTTGTCAATATTCTGCTCGTCCGGGGCTGCCAGCACTTTAAACTTCCTTGGTTACCGGCAATATTGTCAGCTGCTGCTGCATATTACCGCATAAAATTTATTTTTTTTGTAAAAGATTATCAACGAAATTGGCTGCATCACTTACAGTTTTCACTTTCAGAGCCTCATCTTCATCCAATTCAATATCAAATTCTTCTTCAAAAGAAGCCACCAGCTCTATTGACTGCATAGAGTCAGCACCAAGGTCTTCAACAAACCTGGCGTCATCCGCTATATTTTCTGCTTCAATTTTTAATAAAGAAGCAGTTGCTTTTTTTACGCGTTCCAGTGTGTCAGACATTTTATACTCTCCTGTTTTATTTTTTGTCGGTTGCAATAGCATAGGTATCACGGGCTATCGCACCTTCTTCGTCTGTTGGTATAATCAGGATCCTGATATTTGATTTTGTATCCTGAATCTCACCTTCAACACCGTTATTGTTTTTGTTTTTATCAGTATCTATAGTAATACCCAGGTAATCCATATCAGAGAATATCCGTTGCCTCATTTCAAAAGCATTTTCGCCAATACCGCCGGTAAGTATTATACCGTCACAACTGTTTAAAACAGCCAGGTAAGCGCCTATATATTTTTTGATGCGGTAAGCGAAAATATCCAGAGCAAGCTGCGCTCTTTTTTCACCTGCACTTGCTTTTTCTTCCAGGGTACGGATATCATTGGATATTCCGGAAATGCCGAGTAAACCGGCTTTTTTATTGAACAGTTTATCAAGCTCAGCAGCTTTATGCCCCTTGTTGATCAAATGAAAAATAATAGCGGGATCAAGATCGCCGCTGCGCGTACCCATAACCAGACCTTCCAGAGGTGTCAGCCCCATACTGGTATCAACGGATTTACCGCCTTTAACAGCTGTAATGGAAGCACCGTTACCCAGGTGACAGGTTATAAAATCAGCAGCTGTTTTATCCTTGCCGATCATAACAGCTGCGCGCCGGGCAACATACCGGTGTGATGTACCGTGAAATCCGTAACGTCTGATCATCTCCTTTTCATACATATCATAAGGCAGGCCGTATAAATAAGCTTTCATCGGTATACTTTGATGAAATGCAGTATCAAAACAAGCTACTTGTGGTATATGAGGCATCATCTTTTGGGCAGCGCGTATGCCGCACAGATTGGGAGGATTATGCAGAGGTGCCAGGCCGGCATATTTTTCAATGGTTTTTTCAACTTCTGCGTCAATCAGCATGGATCCGGTACAATCTTCACCCCCATGTACTACCCGGTGCCCACAGGCATCCACCTCCTTGAGCGACTCAAGCGCGCCCTTTTGCGGGTCAGTAATCATTTTTTCGATAATAGTTAAACCGGTATCATGCTCCGGGACCTGGTCTGTAATAGAGATAGTCTTGTCCTCTACCTCCTGCCTGGCTTCGGATTTGTCTTCACCAATACGCTGCACAGAGCCCCGGGCCAATACTTTCCTATCAGGCATATCATAAAGCTGATATTTTATAGATGAACTTCCGCAATTAAAAACTAATATTTTCATATACACCTCTCTTAAAAATTTTTTAAAAATTTTGCGCCTGCACAGCTGTAATAGCTGTGACGCCAACCAGGTCATCAACACTGGCACCCCGTGACATATCATTGACCGGTGCTGCAAACCCCTGCAATACCGGACCCAGGGCCCGGGCATGACCAAGATACTGCACCAGTTTGTAAGCTATATTGCCGGCATCAAGATCAGGAAAAATCAGGACATTAGCCTGACCTGCTACCTTGCTTTCCGGAGCTTTTTTCCGGCCTACCCGGCTGATTAAAGCAGCATCTCCCTGCATCTCACCGTCGATCAGCCATTCCGGCTCCAGTTCCCGGGCCAGTTTAAGCGCTTCTATTACTTTGTCCGCGTCAGCATGGCTGGCAGAACCTTTGGTGGAAAATGAGAGCAGAGCAATACGGGGATCCAGATTGAGCAGTGCTTTGGCATTGGTACCGGAAGCAACAGCTATCTCTGCCAGGGCCCGGGCATCAGGCTGTATATTTACAGCACAATCCGCAAAGATAAGGGGCTGGTCTTTTTCTCCCTGAAAATCCGGTATAACCATAATGAAAAAACTGGACGGTGTGGAAAGTCCTTTTTGATAACCGATAGTCAGAGCTGCAGACTGGATAACATTAGCAGTAGCGCTGGCTACACCGGCAACCATGCCGTCAGCAGCACCGGCCTTGACCATCATCCCGCCAAAGGATAACCTTTTTTTAACCATCTTTTCAGCAACCCTGGTCTTTATATCGCGGGAACTGGCATACATATCAGCATATTCTTTCAGCTGAGCAGCTTCGGCAGGATCAATTATCTCTATATCATTTAGAGTAATATTTTTTTCTCCAGCCAGCCGGTTTATCTCTTCCTCATTGCCCAGTACAACCGGTGCGGCGATATTTTCACTTTTTACTTTAACAGCAGCTTCCAGTATACGTTCATCCGTACCTTCCGGATAAACAATTTTTTTGATATCTTTTTTGGCCTTGGCTATAAACATATCTGTCAAACTCATTTTCTTACCCCTGTTTAAGATGTATACATGTTAACTTGTCTATATGTGTATGTCAACTTTTTTTTAAAAAATAGACAATATTTCAAAAAAAAAGTTAATTTTATCCAAAAAATTCAAGGCAATTTGCTTTTTATTGGAAAATACTTTAAAATGCTTTAAAAATAAGGGAAAGTTGATGAATGCCGAAGAAGAGTTTAAAAAATTTTCTGTTGATACCAGCCAGGAAATTTTTCAAGCCTATCTGAACAACCAGTTTGCTGCTGCCGGAATGGAAACTGTTTTAAATAAAATATTTACCTGGGAATATCATACCGGATATATAACCGATGCTAAATTAAACGATAATCTCCGTTTCAATTATCCGGATAAGGATACAGGCGTTACTTTCCGCACCCAGATCAATTATGCCCGCAGCAATTATACTCCCCAGCCGCCTTCCGGCGCCAAAATTCCCAAACTGCATTGCCCTATCTGTATTGAAAATGTAGGTATTCCGGGAAAGGAAAATTTACGGGTTTTTGAATTTACTTTGAACAACAAAGCTTTTTTTGCCCAGCTTACACCGTTTCCCCTATTTAAAAACCATTTTGTTTTGGTAAATAAAAGTATCAGGCCTATGATCATGTCAGAGGAGTCGGTAGTTGATCTGGTTGCGTTTTTAAAACTGGCTCCTGACTATACGGCCTGTTCCAACTCGGATGTAAAATGGGCCGGCTCCTCTATTCTCAGTCACCATCACTACCAGGTTTTTGACTCACTCACACTTCCCATTATGCAAGCAGCTGTATATAAAGACTGTCTGGCTGAGCAAGATAATACCACTATAGCTTTATTAAATTTTCCCATCGCATGCCTTAAAATTACCTCTGCTGATGAAAAAGCGTTTACCGCTAAAATGGGCGAACTTATCATGCGCTGGAAAAACCGCCAACCGGGAGCCAATACCTGTAATCTTATTATTACAAAAGACAAACAAAATATATATAACGGTTATATTATTTACCGTAACCCTGACCACCGGACTCCGGCTGAACTTACAGAGATAAAATCAGAAGGGGTGGGCATTATAGAAGTTGCCGGGGAAGGTATTTATCCGGTACCTGCCAATGACCAGTTGATGCATAAAATTAAAAATAATGGTCTGGATATCATTAAAGGCATTATTGCCGGCAACAATCCTATAAAATATAACTACCTGGATTTTTTTCAGTCACTGGTAATCGCCAAAGAATAACTTTGATAAATGATTTTATAATGGATCCTGATCTTAAACAAATAACTGCAAAATTCCAAATAAACGGTACTGTTCAGTCAGTTGTTCCTTACGGCAGCGGACATATTAATGACACCTATAAAGTTACGCTAAAGCACCAAACCAAAACCGAATTGATACTGCAGCGTATTAATCATTTTGTTTTTAAAGAACCTGATAAATTAATGCAAAATGTAAAACGGGTTACCGAACATATTAAAAAAAAAATAGAAGCAGCCGGTACCAATGATCAAACCAGATATCTCTACTTTATTGACACCCGGGACGGCCGGCCATGTTATAAAGACTGTAATAATAATTACTGGCGCTTATGCAACTTTATCAGTAATACTGTCAGTTATGACCTGGTGACTGATTCCCGCGTTGCGAGTGCCGGCGGTAAACTGTTCGGTAATTTTCAAAATATGCTTACTGATCTTAAAGGTGCAACTCTGCATGAAACCATCCCTGATTTTCATAATGTAGCTCACCGGCTGCAGCAGTTTCGTACCGCTGTGAGCAACGATCCGCTTAAAAGGTGCAGTGAAATAAAAGCGGAAATTGACTTTGTGGAAAAGCGCTCTGCGGAGATGATGCAGATTATTGAACTGGGGCAAAAGAGACTGCTGCCTGTACGTATCACTCACAATGATGCCAAGTTTAATAATATACTATTTGATGCTGAGACCGGGAAAGCTTTATGCATTATAGACCTGGACACTGTTATGCCCGGTTATATTTTATATGATTTTGGCGATGCTATCCGTACGGCAGCCAATACCGGCGCTGAGGATGACACAGACCTGGGCCGGGTGGGTATAAATATGAAACTGTTTAAAGCTTTTACCAGCGGTTATCTCAGCACTGCGCGGCAGTTTATTACCAAAACCGAACTTAACTATCTTGCTTTTGCAGCCAAGCTTTTTGCCTATATTATCGGTTTGAGATTTCTGACTGATTATATTAACGGCGACAAATATTTTAAAACAGCTCATCGCGGCCATAATCTCCAGAGAACACGCGCCCAGTTTAAGTTACTTTCCAGCATGGAAGCCAATTTTAATGAGATGAATGCTATTGTGCAAACTGTTTATAGCTCATAAGGGCAAATGGTTTATAATATCAGTAATGATTTTTTTACGGCCGGTATAGCAGAAAAAGGAGCTGAATTAAAATCCCTTAAAAACCGGCAAACTGCTCAGGAATATATCTGGCAACCGCGCAACGGTTACTGGCCCGGATCAGCGCCGGTACTGTTTCCGGTTGTGGGTATGCTCAAAGACAATAAATATAAATTCAAAGACCGGGAATACTATATGCCCAAACATGGTTTTGCCAAAGATAGTATTTTTGTACCTGAAAGTATAAAAAAAGATACACTAACCCTGTCCCTGACAGCTACTGCTGCCACTAAAAAGCTTTACCCGTTTAATTTCAAACTTGTCATTACTTTTTCTTTAAACAACTCCGGCCTCACAGTTACCGCTACTGTCAAAAACCCGGATAATTCTGCTCTCTATTTTTCTATTGGTGCACACCCGGCGCTTAATATTGATCTGGACAACACCTCAATGCAAAATTATTTTATTGAATTTGAAAAACCGGAAACCAGTAAACGTTATGCGGCCCAAAACGGCTTGATGAAAACCAAACCGGAGCCATTCCTTAGAAAAACACGGTATATATTTATAAATGAAAATATTTTTAACAGAGATGCGCTTGTCTTTAAAAATCTTAGATCAAAATTTGTAACTGTAAAAAACAAGCAGCTTGACTATGCTGTTACTGTTGATACCGGCCATGCTCCCTGGCTGGGCATCTGGTCTCAGCCGGGAGCACCTTTTCTCTGCATTGAGCCCTGGTTTGGTTATCCTGATAAAACTGACTCCACTTATAATTTTAAGCGCAAAACAGGTATTATAAAACTTAAACCGCAATCATGGTTTGCAACTTACTATGCTATACTTATAAAATAACAGTTCCCGTAAGATGAAAACATTTTAAAATTTTTATTATTTTTACGTAATATTATTTTTTATAGTCCCGGATAAGTTTGTTTAGTTTTTTCTCCAATTCCAGAAGCGCTTTCTCACTTGACATTTTTTCATTCATCATAAATTTGGTAACCACCTCACTAATGGTCGTACGGGTTCTGCCCATTGGTATATCAGGATGCATGACAATAGAGCGCGGATCACCGCAGCTGATCTCAACCGCATCAATTAAAACCTTTTTGGATTTTTCAGGACGGGAACTGGTATTTTGATAGTACTGCCATGCTATACCCTCTTTTCTTAAAGGAATACAGTCTCCGGCTTTAATAAGAAAACGCATATACTTGGGACGGGTCATAAATTTTAAAAGGGCAAAAGCTTTTTCCTTATCTGCTGTTTTATTGTTAACAGCAAGCGGTAAATAATCAAGATAGGAACGCTGCGGCTGCCCCTGCCAGTGCGGACAGGGAAACATATCCCACTCAATCTGACTTTTGTTAATAATAAAAGTGGCAACCTCCCAGCTATGGCCCAGATAAATAGCAGCTTTCCCCTGAGTAAAATATTTACCTGACGCCCAGGAGCCGCCGAATTCGCTTGACATTTTTTCCTGCGTAGGACTGGAACCGTCTTTGTTAGCCACTTTACGCCAATAGTCAAGTACTTTCCTGGCCGCAGCAGTATTAACCAGACACTTTTTATTATCTTTGGAAAAAATTTTTACACCGTTTAAAGCCAGCCGGATCTCCCAGGGCCAGGATACAACTAAACCATAATGCTTGATCTGGCCATCAGGACTGCGCAGAGTAAGTTTTTTGACTAAATTGCGCAACTGTTGAAAAGTTAAAGAATGATCCGGTACCGGAATACTCATAAGATCGAATATTTTTTTATTATAGTATAGAACATTGGCCACATTTAAATTACCAGGTAAAGTATAATAGCGGCCTTTATACTCAACTGCTTCCATAACCTGGGGCGCAAACTTGGCAAAATATTCCTTGTCTTCATTGATAAAGGGCGTTAAATCTACAATAGCATCCTTTTGCACATACTTGCTCACATTTTGCACTACGTATATATCCGGTGCTTTGCCGCCGGCCAGCATTGTCAGAATCTTTTCGTCAAATGATTTAGAAGGAATCGGGTGGTAATCAATGGTAATTTTTTCACCTGTTTCATCTAACCAGTGTTTTTCAAACAGCTTGGACTGGCTTTTTCGGAATTTGTCATATTTGGCATAGCTGTAGGCACTCCAGCTCAATTGCTCAGATGTATCTTTACGCTGTACACAAGCTGTAATCATTAAAAAAACTGATATAAATATTAATTGTAAAATTTTCTGCATAATAATTTCCTTGAATTTAGATTTATTTATCCAACTTGATGTTCATTATAAATTAAATTATATAATATGTCAAGTTTTTTTTTAAAAAAAAATAACCTTTTTCTATGACTTTTTTATATAAAAAAAATTTGCCCTCAATACTCATGACATACAGTTATTTTTCCTGTCCTCACAGCCTGCAGATTCCTGATAAAATATATATAAATACCACTGGCTGCCGGCTCTCCAGCGGCATTGTCCCCCTTCCATTCAAGATAACCGGTAAAAGCAGGATCCTGGGGCGGTTTTAATTCTCTGACCATCTTACCGTTTACAGAATAAATAGTAATAACTGAATCAAGAGTTATATTTTGTATATAAAAACCGGTACCCCGGCTTGAATAATAAGGATTAGGCCCCAGTACAGGGTTAAAGTCAAGGTTATTAATACCAAACAATGTTATATTGGTAGCAGCCAAGCCCAACTCATTGGTTACACATATTATCAACGTATATTCTCCATTACTAAAAGTATCATGCTCTATCTCTTTACTGAATGCGCCCCAGGAGATAAAATTGGTTTGATAAATTATAAATCCTGCTGCGCTGGTAATAGTTACACGGCCGGTTCCTCCCAATTCACTATAGTCATCATCAGCTGTGAAAATAATTGTATAACCCTCTTTTTTGATAGCTCCGGATAAGGGACTGCTTACCTCTATTACCGGCGCTGAATTATCAATTATCACCTGGCGGTTAAAACTATTGGAACTGAAAAAAGAAGAAACCGCGGTAAATGTAAAAATATTGGTACCGTCTGTATAAACCGTAGTATCAATATTAGTATGCCAGTTGGTAAAGCTATCTAGCAATATATACGGTCCCTGGTTTATGCGCATATAAACATCCGGCAAACCAAAAGAGGGCTGCGGGTTAGTAGCATAGCCGGCCATTATGTGGTGGCCGTTAAGCAAAGCATTATCAGCAGTATTAGTCTCTGCCAAAGAAGGCTGCCAGTTGGCAATTGTAACCGGAAGTTTTTTACTAAAACCTGTTAAAAAAGGAATATTGCTGAATACATTGGCAGCCGATGCCCTTAGTATGTAGCTGCCGTCTGCTAACAGGCTGGTATCAAAAGTATAATTCCAATTACTAGCAGCACCCAGTGCATAGCTGGTTACCGTACCGGTACTTTGATTGGAAAAATGAAGAGCACCTCCGGTAAGAAAGGAATGTGGTTCATGGCTAATACCGTTTATTGAAACATTATCACTAAGAACAGCATTGGATACCGGGCTGATAATATCCACCAACGGTGGCGAATTATCCACGGTAAAAAGCAGGGAGTTTGGTCCGTTGGTACTGCCGCTGCTGTCAACCGCTATAAACTCACTGCTAACCGGTCCATCATTTAAATTTAATGTATCATAGTTATTAGTCCACCAATGCAGGCTGGCATTAAGAGATACTTCCTCCCATCCGCCTGCCTGATTGGACATATAAACCGCGACTGTTGGCAGGGATCCCTCCATCACATATCCCTGTATAATAATAGAGCCCTGAACATAAGTATCAGCTACCGGTGCTACAATATTGGGTCCGTAATTAAAACTGCCTTCAATCCAGCCTATGTCAGGCATACTGTCAAGCCAGGAACCTGGAGGAGTGGTAGGCAGATTGGTAAGCGCTGTATTCCAGGCAGCACTGTTGGTATTTGTAATAAAAAAAAGGCTGTCTTCTTTTATATGAGGGGAAAGACCTGTTTTATTGCTGTCACCAAAGCTAAAACTACCGCCGAGATGATTACTGACTACATTTCCCCGGCTATTGCTATAAAAAACATTATAATCCACCTCCAGATCACCACCGGTATGATCACACAATCCGCCCTCCTTACCACCGTCTCCCGGCGCCCAGGTCTTGCCGATAATATTGTTTTTCACACTGCCGCCGGAACTGGTTTCAAAAACTATACCTACCTGGGGATGATTCCAGATGGTGTTATTGTAGATACGTATATCAGTTGAGGTGTTCCAGATACGGAAACCGCGCTGACCGCTGTTTATAATAAGATTACGATAAATCCAGACTGAACTGGCTGATTTAATATGAATTGAATCATAACGGATACCGCGGATAATATTGGACATAATCAAATTGGAATAATTTACCTGCTGTGGAAACATGATGCCAAACTGCAGGTGATTGGTTTCTCCATTGATAATATTATTAGCAATAATATTACTGCTGCATTTAAGTCCCATCATAGCAACACCCCATTTATCCCCGGCCGCAACACCGCTGTTTTTTATGGTAAAACCCTGTAAAATGTGACTGCTGTTGGAAATTACAACACTGCGCTGCCCGTTGGCATTAATGGTAACCGCTGTATTGTCGCCGTATTTTAAGTAAGGCCATGAGATCAGATTAGCACCAGCAGCAACCAACACAATATCTTCATTATAATTACCCGTAAATACTACCAGGGTTTCATTGCTATTTATAGCGTCCAAACCGGCCTGAATCGTACCATAAGTAAAACCAGTATTCGTATTGGAGCAAACCTGAGCGGATAATTTAAAAGAAAAAAAAAGCACAAAAATGAATAATAAAATAAAAAATATTCTGAATATTTTACAAAAATCCATTTTTTTCTCCTCATTTTATGGATTTGACAGGACTTACATTAAACTATAGCAACACTCCTTTCAGTAAATAACAGAGAGTTTATATAACTGCGGCGGGGATTCTTTCTCCTTCTGAACCATTATAATATATATGCCGGCAGCTACCGGTTGTCCTTTATTGTTTGTTAAAGGCCACTCTATTCTGCCTGTATCAAGTTCACTGTATTTTTTTACAAGTTTACCGTTAACAGAAAAAATTCTGATTATACTGCTGCGCAGCAAGCCAGTAATCAGTAAAAAGTTATTTCGGGCAGCATATAAGGGGTTAGGCCCTATTACAGGCGCCCAGTGCAGATTATCTATGGTAACACTGATAGAGGCAGAAGTGCCGGAATTACCCAGTCTGTCATAAGCTGTAAAAGATATACCGTATAACCCATTGCTCAGGCCAAGTTCTGCAGCGCGGGTATTGACAGTACCGGAAAAGTTGGAGCCGAAATTGGTTTGGTGCAAAATATAACCATCTTTATTGGTAAGCTGCATTACAGTAAAATAACTACCCACACCGTTCATATCATCAGCACTGCCTGTATAACTCCAGCTGTTATATAATACTGTTTCACCAAAATTGACATTTACATCCGGCCCGGTATTATCAATAATATAATCTGAACTGATACTGTTACTTATAGTACTGTTACTTTGCGAGCGGGCCTGCCACGAAACTGAAAGCGGACCATCACTTAAGCCGGTAGTATCAAGCTGAAAATTCAGATTGGTATTGGTAGCAACCGCAAACAAGCCGTTATTGGTATACATATTAACTGCCGGGATATCACTCTCCAGTACATTATTGGAAGCATAGCCGGGGAAAGTACTGATGCTGTTGATATAAAGGTTGGAACCGTTGGGTATATAATCAGTTTTTTGCATTCCCAGAAGGATCCTCATAATAACATAGGATAATGTGTTGGTAGAACTGTTATTACCCAGCTTATCTCTTCCATAGTAACTTAAATTGAGACTGTTACTTACGGATATGAAAACCGAATTGGAAACAAAACCATGCCAGGTCAGGCCGTTGGTCGACCAGTACCCGTTACTCTCCGAAGCAGTAAGTTGTACATTAAAAGCCTGGTTGGTAACAATCCCTGCAGCAGGACCGCTGGTAACAGCTACCAGCGGCGGAGTAGTATCTATGGTCACATTATATACAGAGTCCCAGGGGCCTGTATTACTGAAATTATCTATAACCCTGACCCGCCATTGCCACTCGCTGTCAGCAAAAGTAAAACCGGGTGCAAAAGATAAAGCGGTAGTATTGGTTGCTGCTGTTACCAAAGCAAAATTATTACTGGAAAGCTCTACCTGGTATAATTGAACACCGCTAAGATCACTGTAAGGCTGCCAGGAAAACACCGGGTCAATATTGGTAACCAGATTGTCTGCCGGAGAGCTTTTAACAGGCGCATTGGTAACCAGATTATCCACTGTAAACAAAGGCGAGTAAAGCAAAGAGCTGTTGGTAAAAATATTGGACACCCTGATTCTTGCCTGAACAGTAGTATTTTCCGTAAAACCGATATCATTGGTACTGTTCCAGGTAAAAGTAAAAGATTTACCGGCTACCGTAAAAGCAAGCGGAACATTGTCATGACAGGGATCCCCGGCAGCAGGTGTCATTGCCAGCCAGTCAGAGCTGTTAGTGCTGTATTCTGTTTGCATATAGTAATAATTATTGCTGTCATTAGAACCCTGATAGGTAAGATGTACTCTGCCGCTGCCGTTATTAGTCTGCTGTACGGTAAGATTGGTTATAATTACCCTGTTGCTGATTACCACAGGATTAACGTTGGTAAAAATAATATTATCAAGATCAAGATGGTCCATTCCGGTATCAATATTACTGACAAAAAGAGCAGCCAGTTTGGTAGTATCTACGCCGGGAAAAGCAGAAAAAGGTATGGTTATACTCTGCCAACTCTGCAGGGTAGTACTGCCGGCCAGATTACTGTAAGTTACGGTCTGTGTATTACCGTCAGCATCTCTGAGTCCAATCATAAAATCATAACCGGCCCAGCGGGATTTAACATCCATATTTACAGAATCATACAGCATAAAAGTATTAAAACCCTTACGGTCGTCAATAACCGTATACCAGTGATCAGCAGCACTGTCCGGTTTCAGCAACAGGTAATCCCCGGAATCAGTCAAACGGTCAAAGGTAACCATGGTGTCATCATCATCATGATACTGGCCCAGATCATTGATCCCGTTACTGAAAAAAGCTGCCGAATCAAAATCATCAATAATTTTACGGTCAAAAATACTTATAGCAACATTAGCCAATTTAGCCTCGGGTCCGGCAAGTGCTTCCGTAGACTGTACCCAGTTTTTTTCCATTACCGCTGTAAATGTATCACCTATTGCAGCAGTATTAGCCGGTTTAACAGCTATAATAAAATAATTGGTAAAGGCGTTCAGGTTGGAAGTAAAGGTAATATCATTGGACCAGTAATTTTCCGCAGCAACATAATTTAAATCATTGATATACACATCCTGGGCAGTAATAAAACCATTTCCATCACTGTCATAATAAAGCTCCACTTCATCAATATCACTGTCCGGT